>CAZMEC010000202.1:0-5999 GCA_964565265.1 uncultured Myxococcales bacterium | reverse complement strand
GCCACATCCTTGGCATCACCCTGGGCCGCCTGGTCCCCAAGTTGGTCCTGCTGCCCGCCTCCGCTGCTGGTTCCGCAGCCTCCCAAAAGCCCCAGCCCCAAAGCCAACAACAACCACGCCAAGCGCCGCTTCATGGCACCCTCCCAGACCGCAATTCCGGGGCATTGTAGCCCCCTCGGGCCGGGCCTGCAACGGGGAGGGCCGGGCCTTTGTGCCCAGATACGGTGGCAAATTAGGACCGTCCCTGGGGCGGAAGCGAGGGCAAGTTGGGACCGTCCCCGGGTTACTTGGGCTGGATCCAGTAGTTGACGACGAAGAAGTCCTGGACGACGCCGGCGCCGAAGACCGGTTCGTGGGCGCAGAGCTGCTGCTTGTAGGCGAACAGGCCCCACTGGTAGTTGCTGGCGGCCCAGATGTCGTAGTCGGGGATGCCGTAGATGGTGCCGCCGAAGGCCAGCCCGTTGGAGGTCGTCTGCTCCCAGGAGCCGCCGACGCTGAAGCCGACCTTGCCGCCCACCTTGGTGCCGCCCATGGTCATGGAGGCGGTGACATCCACGCTGAAGGAGACGCCGTTGGACCAGGCCTCCTCGTTCTCGATGGTGATCTGGGCGTTGACGGGGGCGGTGCCCTGGCTGACGGTCCAGGGGCCGTCGTAGCCGAAGGACTGCACCTTGCTGAGGAGCTTGTTGTCGTAGCCCACATCGACCCACTGGGGGCCCGGGAGCTTATTGCTCTTGGGGTAGGAGTCCAGGTCGTAGGCCGTGCTGCCAAGGATTTCCTCGGTGATGAGGAGGCCGTCGCTGAACTCCTCGTTGTACACCTCGCGCCCCACGGACAGGACCAGGCTGGTGCGCGGGACATCCACCACCAGGAAGGCGCCGTTGTTGGCGGGTGTGGGGCTGGACGCGATGTTGTAGACATAGCGGTCGTAGGGCGTCGTGGCGAACACCACCTGGGCGTCGTCGTCGGAGGCCGAATAGGTCAGCGAGTGGGTCTCCGTGCGGCTCCAGGTGTTGTTGTGGGTGTACTCCAGCATGAACTCGGCCTCCACCGAGGCGCTGAACACGCCAAAGAAGTCGGCCTCGCCCCCGATGATGACGCCCACGCGGGCGGCCACATCCAATGAGGTGGCATAGGTGCCCCCGGTGCTGGTGCCAAAGGTGGTGGTGTTGTTGCCCTCGCTCTGGCCCGCCCCTTCAAGGACGGGCGGCGCGGCCAGGACCGCCACCAGCTTGTGGTTGCCGTAGATGATGGCGTGGGCGAAGGGGCCCTGGGGAGCCTTGCCACCCTTGCTCTTGGGGACGGAGGCGGAGAAGCCTGCGTACTCCAGCATCGTGCTGTCGCCGTCCACATTCACGGGCACCAGGATGGCGTTGGCCTGGTAGGTGCCGTTGGTGCCGGTGGTGTCCAGCAGCCGGAACTCGGGGGTAGCTTGATAGGTCTTGACCAGCGGGTAGCCGCCCACGGACAGCAGCTTGTCTCGAAGGCCCCAGGTGCGGACGCGGCCCTCGTGTTCAAGCACGATGAAGTCCTGCCGCCGGTCGCCGTTGATGTCCCCCGCCTTGATGTCAGCCATGTTGTGGTAGGTCGCCTTGTCCAGCGCCATGACGCTGTCAACCCAGGCGATGGAGGCAGGGGTGGGACCGGATGCGGGGACGAAGTGACAGGGGTAATTGGCGACCAGCAGCTCGTCGACCAGGTCCCCGTCAAAGTCGATGGGCAGCACGAAGTCCCGGGGGAACGACGAGATCTGGCCCGAGGAGTAGTTCCTGTAGATGATCCCATCCTGCATCTCGTAGGGACGGGTGGCCTGTGCCAGGGAGACCAGCGCCCCGGTGACAGAATCAGCAGCGTCCAGGTCGTCCAGGATCTGCATCGTGGGCGTCGAGGTCGTGGCGCTGCCAAGAATGCCGTTGGACAAGCGCTGGGGATTCCAGGCGGCCACCACCAGTTCTTTTTTCAAATCCTGGTCCACATCGGCCAGGGCCACGGCGAACAGGTTGGGGTTGTAGAAACCGTCATTCAGGACGGTCTGGATGGAGGCCGTCTTCCGGTTCCCGCCGATCTGGTCCAGGGTCGCGCCGTCGTAAATGGCGTAGGAGACCGTCCCCACGCCGTAGCGATTCCCCCCGCCAGCGTTGCTGGTCCAGGCCGCCAGCAGCGCCGGCTGGTCCAGCCAGGCCACCACGATCTGCACCTTGCGGTCATCGGTCATGCTGCCGACGGCCAAGCGGGCGACCCCAAGGCCGCGCCAGGCCAGGCTGTTGTCCAGGTCGCCCTCCAGATCCAGCGTGTGCAGCGGCGGGCAGGCCTCGGCCGTGCAGCCGTGGGCCAGGTCGTCGAAGACCCACAGCTTTCCCTGGTGGCGGGAGGTCCCGCCGGCGGGGTCCCAGTAGACGGTGCCCAGGACCACTATTTCGTCGTAGCCGTCGCCGTCCAGGTCAGCCACCGCCAAGTCGTAGTCGGTGGCATCCTTGCCGGCCTTCACCAGCAGGTCGATCCCAAGGGGCACCACGGGCGTGATGGTGGGGTCCGCCGTGGGGCTGGCCAGGCTGGCATCCAGGATGGTCAGCTTGGCGACGGACTGGACGCCGGCGGGGACGCCCTGCCCGGCCACCTGGGGCTTCCAGGTCAGGACCACCACCTCCTCGGGGAAGTCGTTGTCCAGGTTTCCGGCGCGGGCGACCTTGGTGATGCCCCCCACCATGTCGTTGGAAAGCGAGCGGTGCAGGATGGCGTGGTCAGGGATGGTGGTACCCGAGGGCAGGCTGATGGGCTGGTCGTCTATTTGGCCGTAGACCTTGTAGGGGTCCAGGATGAACTGGTCGTTGGCTGACCCGTCGCTGCTGGTGCCCAGCACCAGGAACTCGGCGATGCGCGTGAAGGGCACAAAGCGTTTGTTCAGCAAGGGCGGCGCGTCGGCACCCGCCGCAGGCTGGATGACGATGGTGGCCTGGGCCGAAAGCCCCGCGGCGGAGGCCGTAACCAGCACGGTGACCGGGATGGTGACGCTGGCGGGAGGCGCATAGTCAGTCGTCAGGCCCTCGCCCACCGAGAGCTGGCCCACCTCGGGCGAGAGGGCCCAGGTGATGGGGTCACTGGAATGCAACAGCGTGGCCATCAGGGGCACCGGCGCGGAGCCGGCTATGACGGAAGTGGTGGCGGGGTCCACCGTGAGGGTGGGCGCCGGGTGCACGGTGATGACCACCTGTTGGCGCAGGTCGTCCAGCAGGGCGAAGACCGTGACAGTGGTCACCTCGTCCAGGGTTGCGGGCGGGATGTAGGAAACCGTGGGCCCGGACACGCCCGACAGCGTACCCACCGTGGGGCTGAGGCTCCACAGGACGGTGCCCAGGCTATTCTGCACCTCGGCGGACAGCAGCACCGGGGCGCCGCCGCTGGTGGTTTCGGGGGCTTCGGGGGTCAGGATCAAGGATGGAGGGGTGAGGCTGGACACCTCGACCTCAATGGTCACCTCGGCCTCCAGGTCGCCGGCGGCGGCGGTCACCACCACGGTGGTCAGGGCCTCCACGGAGGCGGGCGGCGTATAGGCGACGGCGCTGCCCTCGGTGGCCGACAGCGTGCCCAGGTCGGGCTCCAGGCTCCAGGTGATGGGCTGGGTCGCGTTGGCCAGGGTGGCGATCAGGATGGTCGGCCCGCTGCCGGCCTCCAGGCCCAGGGACTCGGGGCTGACGGTCAACTGGGGCACCGCGGGGCGAGGCCGCACCAGGATGGCCGTGGTCGCCGTGGCGCTGCCCGCCGAGGCCCGCACCAGCACCAGGGTCGGGGCCTCCACCGTGGTGGGGGGCGTGTAGGTCACTTCCAGGCCGGTGCCCGCCGACAACAGGCCCAGGGTCGGGCTAAGGGTCCAACTCACGGGGGCGTCCGAGTCCTCCAACGAGGCCACCAGGGGCAGCGGGTCGCCGCCCTCAAGCAACTCCGCCGTGGCGGGGTCAATGGCAAGTTGGGAGTAGGGCGTGACCACAACGGTCGCCTCCGCCTCCAGGTCCCCCGCGGTGACCGTAATGGTGACCGTGGTCTCCGTGTCGACGGCGGCGGGCGGGGTGTAGGTGGCAGTGCCCTCGGGGCCGGGGACCAGGGTGCCCACCTCGGGGAAGATGGCCCAGCTAAACGACGCACCCTCGGGGACGGAGGCGGCGGTGAAGGTCAAAGGCTGGCCGGAAGCTGGCACGACAGCCAGGGCCGGCAGAACGGTCAGCGTGGGCTGGTCGGCGCTGTCCGGCGGGGTGCTGTCCGGCGTGGTGTCCAGCAGGACGGTGTCGGTGTCGACACCAACAACATCACCCGCAGGAGTCGAGTCGTCGCAAGGGCTGGACGAACAGCCAAAGGAGAGCAAAGCGGTGAGCAGGAGGGCAGCCAGCACAGTACGGAACTTGGTTTTCATGGCCATTGTCCTATTCAGTCAAAGAGGTGTCAGCTCCACATTCGTGCGCGTCAATAGACGCCCGAACGGCGGCAAGGTCAATTGATATTGAATGAGGCCCGGGGACGGAAGCCCAGATTCGCCTTGACTCCTCCCCTTCAGGACTCCCATAGTCGCCAGCAGGCTGGCGACGGACCAGGGCCCGATGGCCCCGGAGATCCCCGGAGTCCACCAGGAGGCAGAAACATGGCTCGGTCAGGTAGACCCAGGAGGGGAACAGGGCAGGGTTGGCTTCGGTGGCTGGGCCCCGGCCGGCTGGTGCGCCTCCTCGTTTCCTTGGTGCTGGCCCTGGTCCTGTCCACGGGCGCCTGGCCCCTTGATCCTCGCCTGTCCAACGCCATCACCTCGGCCTTCCCTGGGTCGGACAACGAGCCCCAAAGCAAGCTTGCCCTGGACTGGTCCGGTGCGGGTGGCGGCATGCCCGCCCTGTGCAACGAAGCCACCGGAGGCGCCCCTGTCTGCCTGCGACCCCAGCAGGTGGCACGGTGCATCCCCGCCGGGGCGGTCGCCTTCAATCAAGCCTCAACCCTGGCCCCCATTCAACTCCGGCAGTCTGCCTGCCGCCGTTTCCACAGACCCTTCCACTACCCCCTTCGCATTGGCGGCGCCAACGCCGAGGACGCTGAACCACTAAGCGTTTGAGGCCCCCACAAAGGCCCCTGACACCCCAGTCACAAGCGTTCTGGAAGGCCCCGTCGGGCCTACCCCAAGGTCATCCCAGCCCGGCCAGAGAGCCGGCCTCGGGACCCAAAGAAGGAGTAAGAAAATGGATCCAGTTGGTGGTGCTGCTCTAATTGGTTTTGTCGTGATTTGTGTGGTTGTGGCGCTGATCTCGAAGTGGAAGAAGTAGCCCCCCTGTCGGAATAGGTCTGCCAATCTGTCGATTCTGTCTGGATTTTTCGACACATCCGCCGGACCTGTCGATTCCGTCGACACATCCGCAAGACAGTGACTACCCATTGGACAGCGGCGGCCAACCGTGGCAGCCTGAACGCTGGACAAAAAAAGGGAGACGCTGAGATGTCGAACAAGGACCAGAGCAAGAAGAAAGAGAAGACCAACAAGCCCAAGCTGACTGTCAAGGAGAAGCAGGACAAGAAGAAGGCCAAGAAGAAGGGCGAGTAGGCCTCGTTTCCCAGACAGCCTCGGAAGGAGCGGCGCCGTGGCCTCAGTCATCTATGTCTACAGCGGCACGGGGAATTCCCTGTGGGTCGCCAGGACCCTGGCGGCGGACCTGGGGGACGCGCAGGTGGCCTCCATCGCTCAGCATCCTGAGGGGCCTGTTCGCCCGGAGGCCGACCACATTGGTCTGGTCTTTCCGGTGCACATCTGGGGTCTGCCCCGGCGGGTTCTGGACTTCGTGCAGCGGCTGGAGCCCCCCAAGGGCGCCTTCATCTTCGCCGTGGCCGTGAACGCCGGGCAGGTCTCCCGCACGCTGGTGCAGCTTGGGGAGGTTTTGGGGGCGCGGGGGCTGACCCTGGGGGCGGGCTACTCGCTGGCCCTGCCCTCCAACTACATCCCCTGGGGAGGCCCCGGCAGCCCGGAGCACATCGCC
>CAZMEC010000201.1:0-6033 GCA_964565265.1 uncultured Myxococcales bacterium | reverse complement strand
GCGGGGTCTGCAAGGAGCATCTGGTGGAGCCCCTGACCCTGCTGGCGTACAAGAGCGGGCTGTACCTGATCGGCCACAGCAGCAGGGCGCCCCAGGGGTCCCGGCCTGCGGTCTTTGCCCTGGAGCGGGTGACAAGCTGCGAGCGTACGGGCGAGGTCTTCGAGTACCCCGAGGACTGGAATCCGCGGGAGTTCCTGCCGGCGCTGGGAGGCCTCATCCCTGGCGAGCCGACGGAGCTGGAGCTGCGCTTCGACGGGGAGTTGAAGGTGTATGTGCAGCACATCCGCTGGCCTGAGGGGACAGCAATGTCCGAGGACGAGCAGGGGCGGCTGGTGCTCAAGACCCGAGCAACTCCGAACGAAGAGCTGGCCAATTGGATCATTGGCTTCGGCCCCAAGGTGAAGGTCCTGGCGCCCGCGGAGCTACGGGAGCAGGTGAGGGCCTTCTTCGAAGCCAGCCTGGAGGCCTGCAAAGAGGAATAGGGACGCCGTTGCACCCGAAATGCTGCCTTGCCCGGGATCCGCCTTTGGCGTAAAGTCCGGCCTGTGCATTGCCAAGTTTCGAGGGATCCGGAGGGCGCGAATGGCCAAGGTGCTGCTTGTCGTCAAGCGCAGCAGGTACAGAATCTTCGGTCTTGACCGAAGGGATCCGGACTTCCTTCACATGTTGTCGGCCAATCCCGTGCTGGCTGGCGAGGTCCTGGCGGAACACGACGAGAATGAACGCAGCGCGGATGCGGTCCGGGCCTGGCTGACCGGGCACGGCGTCTGGTACGAAGAGCGGCACCCGGGGGCCCAGGTCGGGGAGGATGGCTACTCCTTGGTGGTCACGGTGGGGGGTGACGGTACCCTGCTCAAGGCCTCCCATCTCCTGACCACGGTGCCAGTCCTGGGGATCAACTCCCGACCGGGCTTCAGCGTGGGTCACTTTTGCAAGACCGATGCGGCCGGATTTGCCGGTGAGCTGGAGGCCATCCTGCAGGGGCAGGTGCTCCCCCGGGAGCTTGCACGCTGCCTGATCAGGGTGAACGGCGAGCCCTTCGGTGTGCCGGCCCTGAACGATGTGCTGTTTTCCTCGGTCAACCCTGCGGCGGTCACTGAGTACTCGATCAGGATGGGGGGCCGGGAGGAGCTGCAGAAAAGCTCAGGGATCTGGATCTCCACGGCGGCGGGTTCCACCGCAGCCATCCTGTCCGCCGGCGGCATGAAGATGCCAATGGAGGCCCGGGGTCTGCAGTTCGTGGTGCGGGAGGTGAACCGGAACCGCCGGAACCACCTGACGCTGCTGAAGGCCAGCTTCGAGGATGGCCTGGAGATCCTGAATCTGACCTTTGAGGCGGGCATCTTCATGGATGGTGGCTTTGTCAGCAGGAAGCTGTGCTACGGGGACTTGATTCAACCGGCTCTCGCCCCCGATGGCCTGAAGATCTTTTTGTAGAAGGGACCTGTTTGCGATGAAGAAACTACTTATGTCCCTGGTGATGTTTTTTTCCCTGGCGCTGGTGACGGTGACCCTGGTGGTCTTGGCCATCTACAAGGCCGGCTACCACCCTGTGGCTGAGCAGAATATGGAGGTCCAGCGGGGTAACTGGGTGGCCGACGAGGTGCCTCTGCGCTACCGGGACAACCTGGTGGTGGTCTTCGCCAACCTGAACCACGGCTTGGGCCTTGAGCCCGTGTGGTACGAGGTGCCCAATGCCACGGCCAAGCCTGCCGAGGTTGATGCCATAAAGGCCAGGCTGGAGGACTTCTGCAAGTTCGTGGCGCCCCGGGACCCCGATGTGGTGCTGCTGCACGAGGTGGACTTCGGCAGCGAGGCCACGGGCCTGCTGGACCAGGCCGAGTATGTGGCCACCCGCTTGAACTTCCCGTATGTGTCCCGGGTGCCAGACCAGAAGAGTCCCTATCCTCTGTATCCGGATGTCTTTGCCAAGCGGCTGGCTGGCAGTATCGACAGCGGCTACGCGGTGCTGAGTCGTTACCCCGTGGTGGCCAGCGTCCAACGGCCCCTGCCCAAGGCCAAGCGCCGCCCCTGGGCCTTGGACTCCTTTGGGCCCATTTCCTATGTGCACGAGGCCCGCATCTCCATCGGAGATGGCCGCCTGCTGAAGCTGCTGCATGTGCGTCTGGACGAATGGGATGCCAGCGCCAGGCACGAGCAGGCCGCTGATGCCGCCAGGTGGATTGATGACCGAGACTATTCCGATTCGGTGGTCTTCGTCAGCGCCTACACGGAGCCTCCCAAGCGGCCCAAGAATGCCATCGAGGCCGCAGAGTTCGGTGAGATTGAGTACACCGTTGACATCCTGCGGTTCCGCCGCCACCTCAAGGATCTGGTCAGCGACCTGGACTTCAAGGAGGCCCCCGACGCCTTCCGAAATGTCCTGGACAAGGCAGGGGTGCCGGTGGCTTTCTTTGACCGCGTGATGGTTGGTCCCCAGGTCCGCGATGCCAAGTTGGAGACGCTCAAGGAAGCCGCAGGCTTCTCCAACCATCTTCCCCTGGTGCTGGACTTCCAGATTCCAGGCGCCCGCTGATGCCAGTCCTTGAGCTTCGTACCGGCGCCGCGGCCACTGGTCGGGCGGCCGCAGCCAGGTTGCCCTCGGGCAAGGTCGTCTTCGTGGAGGACGCCGCTCCGGAGGAGGTGGTTGAGGTCGAACTTGTGGAGGAGCGGGCCAGCTTCGCCAAGGCGCGTCTGCTGAGGGTGCTCCAGGCTTCGCCACACCGGCGTCGGCCCTTCTGTCCCCTTTTCGGGGTCTGTGGCGGCTGCGTCTGGCAGCATTTCGACTATGCCAGGCAGCTTGAGGAGAAGCGAAACCTGCTGGCCCGGGCCATGCAAAGGTCGGGCTTTGCCTTGGAGGTTCCGAGGCTGCGGCCGTCCCCAAGCGAGGTGGGCTGCCGAAGCCGTGCCAGGCTTCACAGCGACCCTGATCAGGGCACCCTGGGTTTCTTTGAGGAAGGGAGCCACCGGATCCAGCCCGTGACCAGTTGCCCCATGTTGGAGCCCTCGTTGTCTGCCCTGTTGGAACCCCTTCGCAAGCACCTTGGTGGCCTTCGCAGCCTCGAAGAACTTGAGCTGAACCTGGCCCTCGAGGGGGCCCTGGTGTTGGCCGAGACCGAAGACGACGAGCCCCTGGACGCCCTGGCCAAGGGCTTGGCCGGGGAGGCCGGGGTGGCCGGGGTCCTGCTTAGAGGTGGCCAGACCGAGGCCACCTGTGGGCGGCGCGAAGGGACCTTGAGGGTGCCCACGGAGCTGGGCGAATACCTGGTGCCCGTGGCCCTGGGTGGTTTCATGCAGACCAACCCTGGGACGAACGCGGCGCTGGTGGGGGAGATCCTGGCCCTGGCTCGGGAGTTCGGGGGGGCAGCGGGGGCCGTCACCGAGCTGTTCTGCGGCTCGGGCAACTTCACGGTGCCTTTGGCGCAGCGGGGGCACACGGTTGACGCCGTGGAGATGGCGGGGCCCTCAGTGGAGGCCCTGGAGCGGGCTGTCAGCGCCCAGGGGCTGTCAGTCACGGTCCACCGCGGCGACGCCCGCCGGTTCAAGTTGCCCAAGGCCAAGGTGCTGGTGCTGGACCCGCCCAGGACCGGTGCCCTGGAGATTTGCAGCGTCCTGACTCAGGAGACCGCGCCCACGGTCATCTATGTGTCCTGCGACCCCTGGACCCTGGGGCGGGACAGCGCGGTGCTGGCCACCAGGGGCTACAAGCTGGAAAAGCTGCAGGCCTTCGACATGTTCCCCCAGACCGCCCATGTGGAGTCAGTGGCAGTCTTCGTGAGGTAGGCGCCAGCCGTTCCCAGCCGCGCACGGAGTAAGCGGACTTCAGGCTCTTCGCTGGCGGCTCAGGAGGCCTGCCAGGAGGAGGGCCAGGAGGAGGAGGGGCGGGGTGGTGGTGGGGGTGCCCGTGCTGCATCCCCCCGAGCCCCCCTTGCCTGCGGTGAAGGAGATGTCGCCGGTCAGGTCGTCCGGCCCGGGGGTGGTGTCAAGGCCGGGGCTGGAGTCCTCCAGGGTGTCCTTGTCCAGCGAGACATCTGGTTCCAGGCACAGGCCGCCCTGACAGCCGTGGAGGCAGACCTTGACCAGGGCGCCCTTCTCGCCACAGGAGTCGAACCAGAACAGGCTGTTGCCTTCGCAGGACTGGTGGTCCTTGGGGGTGCAGGTGGGCTGGCTTTGGCACTTGCCGTTGACGCAGAACTGGCTGTCAAAGCAGGTTCCGCAGGAGCCGTCGCACAGGTCGTCGCCGCACTCCTTGTTGTAGCAGGAGGGCAGGCACTGGCCGGTGCAGGCGGTGAGTTGGTCGTGGCAGGCGTCGCCGGCGGCGATGGTGAGGCACTCCAGGGTCCAGTCCAGGCACTGGGTCTCCAGGCACTGGCGCAGCTTGGAAAACTTGGTGTTGGCGTCAGGCAGGCCCTTGAGGACACAGACATCCAGACAGTCCTGATCCATCATGCAGTCCTGGGCACAGAGCCACAGTTGGAGGCAGTTCATGGTGGGCTTGGGGAAGCAGGGGGCGATGAAGTCGGAGCAGGCGGCGCTGCCGCAGGTGTCCAGACAGGAGAGGGCGTAGCCGCAGGCGGGGCAGGCGGCGTCGGTGCAGGAGGTGAAGGCGTCGTAGGCGGCCCCGGCGGCCTGGGTGGCCCGTTCTTCACAGGCGGCAAGGCAGGGGTTGTTGCCAATGGGGCAGTCGGCCTTGCAGGTCAGCACACCGTTGCAGGTGGTGAGGGGAGGGGGGCCCTGGCAGAGGCCCTGAGCGCCACAAGTCTCGCCCTGGGGGCAGGCGCCGCAGGAGCCACCGCACCCGTCGGAGCCGCAGTCCCGGTTGGTGCAGTCGGCCTCGCAGGGGTCGCAGTGGGACAGTTGGGGGCAGGCCTGGCAGATGTCCTCGCAGCAGTCGTTGTAGCCCACACACTGTTCGTCGCAGAAGCAGCCCCAGTCGGGGAAGGAGTGGTCACAAACCCCCTGGCAAGAACCCTTGTTGGAGCATAGGCCGGCGCCGGAGCAGAAACCCGGGGCGGTGCAGGTGCCGCAGTTACCCCCGCAGCCGTTGGAGCCGCAGTCCTTGCCTTGGCAGTCTGGGGTGCAGTTCTGAAGACACTGCCCCACGGTGCAGACGAAGTTTTCGGGGCAGGTCCCGCAGGAACCGCCGCAGCCATCGTCGCCGCAGAGCTTGCTCGCGCAGTCGGGGACGCAGCTTCCCAGGCAGCGACCCTGGAGGGGATCGCAGACCCCAAGCCCGGTGCAGGGTTCGTAGAGGCGCTCCAGGCAGGTGTCGGCGTCGCCCTGGCCGCAGGCCCAAGCGGACTTGAGCTCGGCGTTGCAGCCACGGCTGCCTTGGACGCACTCGTCAGCGCAGGTGTTGCATTGGGAGGCGTCGGCCGCGCAGGCATGGGCCTGGTTGTCGGCGGACCAGAGGCAGCAGGTGTTGCACCAGCTCTCCTTGAGTTGGCCTTCGTAGCAGTAACGGAGGGTCGCACCCACGCACTTGCCCTGGGCGCCAATGCCGCCGCAGGGGTCGGCCACGGTGGTGAGGACCTGGACCTTCACGGGGCCGAAGCGGCAGTCCTTGCCCTGGCACTCGTCGGCGAGGCCGGCGTTGTAGGCGTAGAAGCCAACCTGGCCGGCGGTGAGGGGATCGGGGTCCGTCAGGTCGAAGACCAACTCCGTGGGGCTGAAGGCGCCGTCGGCGTTCTGGTCGAACTCGAACTTGAGGGACGCATCCACCGCGGTGATGCGGACGGCGTGGGTCTTGCCGGCCTCCCAGCCGACCCCCGCTTTTTCGGCGAGGGTGCTGCCCTGGCCAGCCTTGACCCGCATCAGGCGGGCGCCTGCGAGCTTCTCGTTGCAGACCCCGGCGGGCTGGACGGCGTCATCCTTGCTGAGGACCACGGCGTAGAACTCGCGGGAGTGGCGGTAACGGAAGACGAAGCCCACGGAGTCGCCCCCGTGGAACAGGAGATCGGACTCGTAGATGAAGTTCTTCCAGGTGCCAGGGCCAAAGGTCAGGTGGTTGTCGGCGGCGTCGGAGAAGTAGCA
>CAZMEC010000200.1:0-6064 GCA_964565265.1 uncultured Myxococcales bacterium | reverse complement strand
ACCCTGGCGGCATGATCCTGGCTAACCAGTGGCGGCATCCCCCTGGCTAACGACACCTCCCCGGCCGGCACCGAAGGCCTTGTCAACAGCCCTGCCCTCGGGTAGGGTCGGGACCATGCGAGACAATCAAGTGGGGTGCAAATGAGTCGCCTGGACCGAGAGCAGAAGTTCCACGACGAGCTGGCCAAGAAAAGCCGCCTGGGCGCCTTTCGGGGGGCCTACTCAATCTTCGATGCCAGCAAGGAGCACTTCTTTTCGCTGGTCCGCGAGGGTGGGGCCCCGGGGGAGCGGGTCCTGGAGCTGGGCTGCGGCCGCTGCGTGAACTCCCTGCGGCTGGCCGCCGAGGGGGCCCAGGTGGAGGGCATAGATCTGAGCCCCGGCAATGTGGAGCTGAGCCGGCAGTTGCTGGTGAAGGCGGGCCTGGCGGACCGGGTGAAGCTGTCCGTCATGAACGCGGAGGAGTTGGACTTCCCCGAGGGCTCCTTTGAGGTGGTCTGCGGCATGGGCATCCTGCATCACCTGAACCTGGAGCGGGCCGCCGCCGAGATCCAAAGGGTCTTGAAGCCCGGGGGCCGGGCGGTCTTCCTTGAGCCCCTGGGGCACAACCCCGTCATCAACCTCTTTCGAAGGCTCACCCCCAAGGCCCGGACCCAGGACGAGCACCCCCTCCTGATGAAGGACCTGGCGCTGCTGGAGTCCCTGCTGGGGACCCCGGACTTTCACTTTCATCATCTGGCGGAGTTGCTGGCCATTCCTTTTGCCAAGACGCCCCTCGGAGCTCCCCTGCGACGCCTCACGGGCAAGCTGGACGGGCGCCTTTTGGGCCGGCCCTCGCTGCAGCCCCTGGCCTGGGTGGTGGTCATGCGATTTACCAAGCCACCCGCCGCCTGAAGGATTCTTCCGGCCCCCGCCCCAGTTCGCCAGTGGACAAACGGTTTGCAGGTTGACGAGCCGGGAATATACTTCCGCTTTGCGCCTCTTCGGTGCAGGTGGAACCATGGCAACTATCGAAGAAGTCCTTGCGGGACTCACAAAATATCATCCCTCGGCGGACACCGGGCTGGTGCTGCGGGCCTACGAGCTGGCGGCGGCCAAGCACGAGGGGCAGGCCCGGGCCTCCGGGGAACCCTACATCTCCCACCCCTTGAGCGTCGCCATGAATGTGGTGGAGCTGCGCCTCGACGATGTGTCCGTGGCGGCGGCCCTGCTGCACGATGTGGTGGAGGATACGGACATCCGCCTGGAGGAGCTCGAGGCGATGTTTGGCAAGGAGGTGGCCAACCTCGTGGATGGGGTCACCAAGCTGTCCCACCTCCAGTTCTCGTCGAAGGAGGAGATGCAGGCGGAGAACTTCCGCAAGATGATGCTGGCCATGAGCAAGGACATCCGGGTGGTCCTGGTGAAGCTGGCGGACCGGCTGCACAACATGCGGACCCTGGGCTTCAAGACGGGGCCCTCGGTGGAGCGCATCGCCCGGGAGACCATGGAGATCTATGCCCCCCTGGCCAACCGCCTGGGCATCTACTCGGTGAAGTCCGACCTGGAGGACCTGGCCTTCCGGTATCTGGAGCCCGTGGCCTGGGCGGAGCTCACCGAGAAGGTGGAGCGGGTCCGCCGGGAGCACGAGCGCTTCATTGAGCTGGTCAAGACCATGCTGGGGGACGAGCTGCGGGCCGCCAACATCCACGCCGAAATCGACGGGCGCATGAAGCACCTGCTGAGCATCCATCGCAAGATGAAGGCCCAGAACATCCCCTTTGAGGAGGTCTACGATCTGGTGGGCTTCCGGGCGCTGGTGGACACGGTCAACGAGTGCTGGCATGTGCTGGGGGTGGTGCACCAGCTTTGGAAGCCCATCCCGGGGCGCTTTAGGGACTATGTGGACCTGCCCAAGCCCAACGGCTACCGGTCCCTCCACACGGCGGTCATGGGCCCCAACGGCGAGCCCATGGAGATCCAGGTGCGGACCTGGAAGATGCACGAGGTGGCGGAGCGCGGCATCGCCGCCCACTGGAGCTACAAAGAGGGCACCAAGGCCTCGGCCCCCGAGCAGGAGCGCGTCCGCATGCTCAAGGAGCTGCTGGACGGCATCCGGGAGCTGCACAAGGACTCGGGGGACTCCAAGGAGTTCCTGGCCTCCATGAAGGAGGATCTCTTCGGGGACGAGGTGTTCGTCTTCACCCCCAAGGGGGATGTGCGGGTCTTCCCCCGGGGCGCGACGCCGGTGGACTTCGCCTACCAGATCCACTCGGAGGTGGGCAACCACTGCAGCGGCGCCAAGATCAACGGCACCATGGTGCCCCTGTCCTTCCCCATGCATAACGGCGACATCGTGCAGATCCTCACCTCCGCCAATCAGAAGCCCAGCGAGGACTGGCTGTCCCTGGTCCACACGGGGGGGGCCAAGGCCAAGATCCGGGCCTTCCTGCGCCTGGAGCGCCGGGAGCGGTCCCAGGAGGTGGGCCGGGTCATTCTGGAGAAGCAGCTTCGGCGCAAGGGGCTATCCCTCAAGAGCGCCACCAAGCGGGGCGACCTGCAGCGGGCCCTGGAGACCCTGGGGCTGCCCGACGAGGAAGAGTTGCTGGTGCGGCTGGGGGGCGGGCGGTTGCAGCCCCGGGATGTGCTGCGGGCCTTCCTGCCCGAACTGGACGAGCAGACCCAGCCCGAGGAGGAGGCCAAGGACGCGGGCGTCTTCTCCGAGCTCATGCGGAAGATCACGCCGGGCAGCAGCCCGGGGACGGTGCTGGTGGGGGGCGAGGGGGACATCGTGACCCACTTTGCCCACTGCTGCTCGCCCCTGCCGGGGGATCGCATCGTGGGCTTCGTGAACCGGTCCCGAGGGATCAGTGTCCACAGGTCCAACTGCCCCTCCGTGGCGGAGGTGCCCAGGGACCGGCTGGTGGAGGTCCAGTGGGACAAGGGCAACAAGGGCCACCGCCTGGTGAAGATCAAGGTGTTGTGTCTGGACCAGGCGGGCATGCTGGCGGCCATGTCCGGGGTCTTCCTGAGGCTGGGGGTCAACATCGTGTCGGCCAACTGCCAGGGCAACCGGGACAAGGGGGCCACCAACTTCTTTGAGGTCCTGGTGGAGGACGCCGAACACCTGAAGCGCCTGCAGAAGGCCCTGGAGGCCACCTCCGGCATCCTCTCCGTGGAACGGGTATGAACCCCGAGGCCCCCCAGCGCAGGGTGGACCTGAAGGTCGGCTTCTCCTGCAACAACTCCTGTCGCTTCTGTGTCCAGGGGCACAAGCGGGGGCGCTTCCCTGACAAGACCACGGCGGAGCTGAAGGCCGCCCTGGAGGAGGCCCGAAGCAGCGCCCAAGGGGTGGTGTTCACGGGGGGAGAGGTGACCCTCCGCAGGGATCTTCTTGAGCTGCTGGCCTTCGCCCGGGAGCTGGGTTTTTCCCGGATCCAGGTGCAGAGCAATTGCCGCCTGCTGGCCTACCCGGACTTCTGTCGCCGGGTGGTGGAGGCGGGGGCCAATGAGTTCTCCCCGGCCCTCCACGGCCATGTGGCGCCGCTTCACGATTACCTCACCCGAGCCCCGGGGAGCTTCGCCCAGACCGTCCAGGCCATCCGCAACCTGCGGGCCCTGGGGCAGACGGTCATCACCAATTCAGTCATCTGCCGGTCCAACTTCCGCCACCTGGAGCAGCTTGCCGCCCTGCTGCTGAGCCTGGGGGTCAGGCAGTACCAGTTCGCCTTCGTCCACGCCCTGGGCACGGCGGCGGAGAACTTCGAGGCCATGGTGCCCCGGGTGAGCCTGGTGGCCCCCCATCTGCGGCGGGCCCTGGAGCTGGGCGCCGCCTCGGGGGCGCTGGCTTTTTGCGAGGCGGTGCCCTACTGCCACCTGGAGGGGGTGGAGTGGGCGGCCTCGGAGCGCATCATCCCCCAGACCCGGATCGTGGACGCGGACTTTGTCCTGGAGGACTACACGCGCTTTCGGCTGGAGGAGGGCAAGGCCAAGGGGCCGGGCTGCGGGGCCTGCACCTGGAACGGGGTCTGCGAGGGGCCCTGGCGGGAGTATCCCCAGCGCTACGGGTGGGCGGAGTTCGTGCCCCGGACCGATCCCGTGCTGACGCGCCTGTTTGCGGGGGGAGGCGGGCCTTGAGCGGTACCCCCAAGGCCGGCAGCGTCGGCGACAAGCGCCACTGGCTGCGGATCACCGGGGCCTGCAACAACGGCTGCCTCTTTTGCCTGGACTCGGGCTTCCGGCCCCGGGCGCCCCTGGAGCTGGAGGGGCTGCTGCGGGAGCTGGAGGGGGCCCGGGCCGCGGGGGCCCAGCGAATCATCTTGAGCGGCGGCGAGCCCACCACCCACCCCCACTATCTGGACCTGGTGGAGGCCGCCCGGGGGCTGGGCTTCCCCTGGATCCAGACCATCACCAACGGCCGCATGTTTGCCTACCGGCCCTTCGCCGCCCGGGCCCTGGCCGCGGGGCTCTCCGAGGTGACCATCTCGCTGCACGGGGACAGCGCCGAGCTCCACGACCGCCTGACGGCAGTGCCGGGGGCCTTCGCCCAGGCCCTGGCGGGGCTGAAAAACCTCCTGGGGCGCTGCGTGGTCAGCGTGGACATCGTGCTGGCCCGGCCCGTGGTCGAGCGGTTGCCCCAGGTGCTGCGCTTCTACCATGGCCTGGGGGTGCGGGAGTTCGACCTCCTCTTCCCCGTGCCCTTTGGCCGGGCCTGGGAGCACCGGGACCTGCTGTTCTGGCGGCCCGAGGAGTTCCTGCCCACCCTGCACGAGGCCTTCGAGCTAGGCGCGGAGCTGGGCCTGACCCTTTGGACCAACCGCTTCCCCGCCCCCGCCTTGGAGGGCTACGAGCACCTGATTCAAGACCCCCACAAGCTGCTGGACGAGGTCCGGGGGCGGCAAGAGGAGTTGCAGGCGCTGCTGGACCAGGGCAGGCCCCTGCGCTGCCACGGCCCCCGCTGCGACTGGTGCCACCTCAAGTCCTTCTGCGCCTTCCTGGAAGGCCTGTCCCCCCTCCCCAACCCTCCCCCTACGGGAGAGGGAGCCGACCCCTTGTCCCCCCTCCCCAACCCTCCCCCTACGGGAGAGGGTGGCCCGAAGGGCCGGGTGGGGGTCCGGGAGGGGGTCCGGGAGGGGGCCCGGGAGGGGGCCCGCCCCTCCTTGGAGTCGCTGGCCCACCGCTACATCCAGCACCTCTGGCACGAGCGGGGCCGCTGCTGCCAGGGGTGCCGCTGGGTCACCACCTGCCCGGGGCTGCCCATTGAAGAGGTGCGCCGCCGGGGCTTCCGCTGCGGCCGGAGGGAGGACTGACATGGCCAACCTTGCCTACCTTCAGCTCACCCGGGACTGCAACCAGGACTGCTGTTTTTGCTCCAACCCAAAAAGCGGCCAGACCACCACCCTGGAGGAGTGCCTGACCCAGGCCCGCCTGTTCCAGGCCCAGGGCTACGGCGGCGTAATCCTGACCGGGGGCGAGCCTACCCTCGTGGAGTGGCTGCCCCGGCTGCTGGAGGCCCTGGTCGCCCTGGGCCTGGACTTTCGCCTGATCACCAACGGCCAGCGCTGCGCCGACCCGGTCTATCTGGCCAGCCTCCAGGCCGCGGGCCTGGGCCACCTCCATGTGTCCCTCTACTCGGCCCGCCCCGAGGTGCAGGCCCGGCTCACCGGCAACCCCGGCTCCCTGGAGGGAGTGGAGGCCTGCCTTCGCAACTGTGCCGCCCTGGGCCTGCGGGCCGATGTGAACATAACCATCCAGGCCTGGAACCAGGATCACCTGGATGAGGTGGTGGCCTTTGTGCTCCAGCGCCACCCCTGGGTGCGCCATGTGGTCTTCAACTTCCTGGACCCCACGGGCCCCAAGGCTGCCGCCCGGCCCGACTGTCTGCCCACCCTCCCGGACACCGAACTGTCCCTGCACCGGGCCCTCACCCTGCTGGCCTCCCGGGGCCTCAGCTTCCGGGTCGAGCGGGTGCCCCTGTGTTATCTGGCCGAGTTCGCCTACGCCTCCACGGAGACCCGCAAAATAGTCAAGGGCGAGGAGCGCAGCGTGGCCTTCCTGGACCAGAAGGGGCTGGTGCGCCAGCGCAGCT
>CAZMEC010000199.1:0-6186 GCA_964565265.1 uncultured Myxococcales bacterium | reverse complement strand
TCCTGACCTACGCCCCCGAGAACGGCGAGTGGCGCTTCGTCACCCACCAGGGCATCGAAGAAACCCACATCCGCCTCGCCGCCCAGGTGCTGGCCCGGTGCTGGGGCGCGCCCTCGTAGCAGGGTCCCAGGCAGGGGCCGCTGGCAACCAGTTTGGAGGAGCCCAATGACGACAGAACAAGCAACCCCAGCCAAGCCCAGGAAGCCCGCCCCCCGCGCAGACTTCGGCGCCGGGGTGGACGACTTCTACGCCAAGCAGCCGGCCCACCTGCGGGCCATCCTGGAGCAGCTTCGCGGCCTGGTGGAGGAGGCCGCCCCGCAGGCCCGCGCCTCCCTCAAGTGGGGCATGCCATTCTACTCCCTGAACGGCCGGATCCTCTGCGGCCTGGGCGCCCACAAGGCCCATGTGAACCTCATCCTGGTGGGCCCCGCCACCGCCTTCCCCGACCCCGACAACCTCCTCCTGGGCGACGGCCGCACCGGCTGCCACCTGCGCCTCACCACCGCCGACAACCTGCCCCGAAAGGCCATCCAGGGCTGGCTGAAGGTCTGCGTGGAGCTGAACCAGAAGGCAGGGTAGGGGGAGGAGCCCTCCGTCCCCCGTCACACCCCCCGCTGCTCCCCCCACACGAACTTGTGCATCTGGACATGGAAGCGATAGGGCAGGCGGTCTTCTTGCATCCATTGGGCCAGGGTCTTGGGGGGGACCTTGTCCCACACTGGCGAGAAGAGGACGGCGGTGACGGGGATGGGCAGGCGCTGGGTCTCCAGCAGGCGCCGGGCCCAGTCGTAGTCCTCGCGGGAGGCCACGCAGATCTTGAGTTGGTCGCCGGGCAGCAGGGCCGCAAGGTTGGCCATCAGGAAGGCGGGGCGGCCATCGGGCTGGCTGTCCGGGCACTTGATGTCCACTATGCGCACCACGCCCCGGGGCAGGCCCGCGATGGGCAGGCTGCCGTTGGTCTCCAGGATGACCTGCACCCCAATGCGCAGCAGCCCCGCGCAGAGGTCGTTCACCTCGGGGCAGCAGAGGGGCTCGCCCCCCGTCAGCAGCACCCGGCGGTGGCCCGACTCCTTGACGAAGTACAGCAGGTCATTCAAGGGCATGGCCCGGCCCTCGGGGCCCTGGGCAAAGGCCGTGTCACACCAGACGCAGCGCAGGTTGCAGCCGGCCAAGCGCACCAGCAGGGCGGGCAGGCCGGTCTCCAGGCCCTCTCCAATGAAACAGGGGTAGATTTCTATGACCTGCAGCATGGGTGACCTTTCGGTTTTTTCCCCGGGACGGTTCCTGGGTTAGGATGGGCACGATTTATGAGGTGCCCAATGCGGAAAGTCAAGCTGGCCCTGGTGCTGTGGATGACCCTGACGCTGGCGGGGGCGGCCCGGGCCCAGACCCCTGCCCAGACCCCCACCATTCCCCCCCTGGGGCGCGCCGCGGGGTTTCTTGCGGGCCTGGAGTTCCTGGACGAGGACCTGTTCTTGAAGCTGCGGGTGGGCCTCTCGGTCACGCGCGACGACTGGGCCCTTGGGGTGGGCGTGCCCCTGCGCCTGCGCCTCATGGACCAGGCCCCCGAGGAGGCCGGCGGCGTCATCCGCAAGGAGGACTGGGACCAGTGGCAGGAGTGGAGCCGCATCCTGCGCTTCGTCGAGTACGGCAAGCGGGGCGACCCCTTCCACCTGCGGGCCGGCGAGCTGGTGGGCGTCACCATCGGCCACGGCACCCTGGTCCACCGCTACTACAACACCCTGGACATCAACCGCTACCGCAGCGGCGCCCTGGTGGAGCTGAACTCCGACCGCGCCGGCTGCGAGCTGCTGACGGACGACTTCCTGGGCCCCCGCCTCCTGGCCGCCCGCACCTGGGCCAGCCCCATCCCCAAGTCCCTGGGTCTGGACAAGCTGCGCCTCGGGGTCACCGTGGCCAGCGACCTGTCCGCCCCCTGGACCCGCATCCTCTATGCCGCCGACGGCGTCACCCCCGACACCGGCTCGGACCTGCGCGCCACCGAACCCGCGGTCCTCTACGGCTTTGACCTGTCCCACCCCCTGGTGCGCTCGGGCAGTTTTGGCCTGGACGCCTACTCGGACTTCAACTTCGCGGGCGGCGAGGGCTTCGGCTGGCACCCCGGCCTCATCGCCACCATGAAAGAGCCCAAACGCCTGGACCTGGAGATGCGCGGCGAGTACCGCTATGTCACGGCCCGCTACGCCCCCTCCTACTTCAACGCCTTCCACGACTTCGAGCGCTCCCTGCCCATCCGGGGCAAGGACGGCATCTACCGCAGCAAGTGGCGCCACTACATGGAGGCCCCGGGGCTGACCGCCCGCCACGGCGTCTTCGCCGAGACCTACGCCATCATGGCGGAGGCCCTGGGCCTGGGCTTCTCCTACGAGGACTACCAGGGCCCCGACAACACCAGCGTCATGGCCCGCGCCGAGCTGCCCTATGTGGCCAACCTGAAGCTTGGCGCCTACTACTCCAAACGCAACTTCGGAGGCCTGGACCAGCTCTTCGACCGGGACCGCTCCCAGCTTGTGGTGGCGGGGCGCTACCGTTTCCTGGGCTTCCTGTTTGCCTTCGCGGACTACTCGCTGTACTGGATCAAGACCAGCCCCAAGGGCGACCCCATCAGCTACCAGACCCTGGACAGCCTGGCCTTTGGCGTGGGCGCCGAGGCGGATTTTTAACCAGGCCCCCTCCCTTGCGGTCGGGGTTCGGACGGGTAGACCACTCCCTTGCGGTCGGGGTTCGGACGGGCAGCCTTGGAATATTTTGGCCCCTTGCGGCATTTGGAGTAGTCGCGCTATCATGCGCCGGCTGTTGATAAAGGAGCATCCCATGAAGTTTCTTCCGTTGATCGTCGGCGCCGTCCTGCTTGTCACCGCCTGCGGGCCCCAGTTCATTGAGGGCACCGAGATCGAAGACACCCCCAACAACCGCTCCATCATGTCGGTGGTCGAGGCCTACCGCGCCTCCGTCGAGAAGAAGGACGCCGCCACCCTGGCCCGCCTGGTCTCTCGCGACTACTTCGAGAACGCCGCCACCACTGGCCAGGAGACGGACGACTACGGCTACGCCGAGCTGCTCACCAAGGTGCTGCCCCTCCTCCAGGACAACATCAAGGAGGTCCAGTACAAGCTGACGGTCCAGCGCATCGTGGTGGTGGGCTCCACCGCCAGCGCCTTCCTCGAATACGATCTGAAGTTCCGCTACATGGAAGGGGAGCTCGAGGGCTGGTCCTCCAAGAAGGACCTCAGCCGCATGGATCTCATCTGGGAAGACGACCAGTGGAAGATCTCCGCTGGCCTGTAGCCTCGCCGCCTACTGAATCTCCAGGGCTGCCCGGAGGCGGCCCTTGCCCACCTCAAGCTCCTTCGGTACCAGCTTCAGCTCCATGGGAACCCCAAGCCCCAGCAGCGCCCCAAGGTCAATGGCCGGCAGGGCAAAGGCCAGGCCCTGCTCGCGGATCATCCCCAGGACCGTCGGCAGGAGCTGCACCTTGATGAGGCTCACCACCTGGTCCTCCTTGCCCTTCAAGGTGTCGTTGACCTCCACCACATTGACCTCCACCAACGACGGGTCCTCGATCTCCACGGCGATGGTGGCGGCCCCCGTCTCGTCCTGGCCGATGGCCAGCGTCGCGTCCAGCTTCAGGTACAGGTAGGCCTTGAACTCCCAGGGCGAGCCGATGAACTTGAACTTGGCATCCATCAGCAGGTCCCCCACCTGGAGGTTGATGGCGCCGGCCTTGCCGCAGGTCGAGGCGTAGGGGGCGTAGCGGAAGTCCAGGGCCAGATTGAGGCCGCTGATGCCAAAGCCCGACAGGTCCACCCCCGCCAGGGAGGTCTCGTCCAGCTTGAGCTGGAGCGTGGAGGAGTTCCAAAGGGCCCAAAGGATCTGCGCCGCAAAGTCCCCATCCAGGGACAGCTCCAGGTCGCTGTTGGCCTCAAGGCCCGGCTCCTGGGTGCCACAGTGGGCGCGCACCAGGCTGCCCAGGCTGTCCTGGGGAGGATTGGCCGGCATGGAGGCCTCCAGCTTCATCACCATTCGCACGCCATCGTAGTCGGTCAGCAGGGACTCCAGGCGCGGCAGGACCTTGAGTTCGGCCCCCGCAGCCCCCCCGGGCAAAGCAGGCAGAGGCAGGGCCAGACCATCCTGGAAGATGCCCAGCAGGGACCCCAGCGCCGTCTGAAGGGTGCTGTTTATAAGGGGTTCTACTGTGGTGAGGATCATGCCCTTGAAGATGTCTATGAAGCCGTTGAGCAGGGCGGACAGGAAGATGGAGGGGATGCCGGCGATGTACAGCTCGGGGTTTACGAAGTCCAGCTCGATCCCGGTGACGGCCAGGGCCAGGGTGCCGTCGGGGTTGGCCCCAAGCACCACCAGGGCCCCGAACTCCAGGGCCTCGGCCAGGATGAGGCCGTCGTAGGTGCTGCACTCGGGCTGCCCGTCCCAGGTGACGCACATCTCCATCGCCAGCGACACCTCCAGGTTGGGGATGGAGATGCCCACCAGGAGGCCCTCCGGGGTGGAGCTCATCAGCACCCGGGGCTGGTCGAAGACGAGGTCCTTCAGGGTGACGGTGAAGCCGCTGAGGACCTGGAACTGGGTGGCGGGCAGCAGGGACTTGAGGTCCAGGTTGGTGAGGAACTGCTCCAGGATGCCGGCGAGGTCGTCGGGCGTGGGCTCGCGCTCGCCGTCGTCAATGAGATCCTGGGACAGGAACAGGTGCGCGGCGTGGGGCAGCAGGGCCTGGCCCGGGGCGTCGAAGTCCGGCTTGGACCAGGCGGGGGCCTGGAAGCAGGAGACGAAGTTCTCGCTGCGGTTGCCCCGCTCGTCCTCGGCGGCGAAGTGGAACACGGTCATCTCGGGGGCCAGGGTCACGGGCACCGCGAAGGCGCCGTCCTCATCCAAGGCCAGGGGGGCGCCATCCATTTCCGAGCTGACCACGGCGAAGACCTTGTCCCGGATGGTGCCGCTGACCGTGAGGTTCGGGTCGAGGATGGTCTCGCCCCGGTGGGGGCGCTCTACTGTAATGTCCGGGCCCGAGGTGTCGCAGATGATCTCCACGCTGTCCTGGGCGTTGCCGTCCTCGGTGGTGACGGTGAAGCGGATGCGGGACTCGCGCAGCAAGGAGAAGCGGTCCGGTTCTTTCTTCAGCAGCACCGCGTCGGCGGGTTCCACCAGGATGGGCTGGATGGGGACCTCGGTGACGGCGTTGCCGTACTGGTCCGACATGGCGTGGGTGATGGTCACGGTCTGGCCCACGGGGTAGGCGTCCTTCACGGGCTTGACCCCCGCCTTGAAGCCCACCACGGGGCCGGCGGTGACGGTGAGGACGGCCTTCTTGGCCACGAAGGCCTCAGTGGTGACGCTGGCCAGGCAGCGCAGGTCGTACTTGCCGGCGGTGGTGCTGGTCAGGACCAGCCCCTCGGCGCTGACCTCCGGGGGGGCATCCACGATGACGGTGGCGGGCTCGACGGGGTTCTTGTAGGTGTCCAGGAAGGCGCAGGTGAGGGTGGCGGTGCCGCCGGCGACGATCTGTGCGGGCGTGACGGTGGCGGTGGAACTGGCCGGCTCGGCGCCGGTGACGGTGAGGGTGGCCTCCAGGACCTTGACCCCGGGGGCGGGGGCCTGGCAGGCAACCTCAAAGGCCCCAATCTTGTTGGAGCTGACCTGGGCCCCGGCGATCTGGACGCCCAGGGTCGGCGCCACCAGGAAGTCGGGGGCCAACTCCTCTTCCATGCCACTCTTGAGCCTGGCCAGACAGGTCACTGTGACGGGCTGCCCAGCCTTCACGGCGTCTTCCGACAATATGGTGGTGACCAGCGCATAGTCGGAGGTGTTGGGCACGCTGTCCTCGCTGTCTCCGTCCCCGGCATCCCCAAAGGCGTCCAGGGCCAGGCCCGGATCGTTGGCCACCTCAGAGGAACAGGCCAGGGCCAGCAGCAGCAAAACCAGCAGCACGCACGCCATTCTCATGGGGAAACCTCCGGAAAGACCGGCGCAGTATAGCGCCCCGGTTTTCCGATGACAACGGTTCCGCAGCCGAGGGGCGTGTGGGGTCTTGCTTTTCTGTTGACTTGCGGCCCTGTGACTGGTAAATATCCCGCCGCTCGGTTGAGACCCCAGGAGGTGTTTAGTGGCCAATCATAAGCAGGCAATGAAGAGATACCGTCAGAGCTTGGT
>CAZMEC010000198.1:0-6213 GCA_964565265.1 uncultured Myxococcales bacterium | reverse complement strand
CTGCTGCTGGCCCTCAAGTCGGCCCTGCGGGACTCCTACCCGGTGCCCGTCTATGTGTTCGATGAGATCGACGCCGGGATCGGTGGCAGCACGGCCCGCGAGGTGGGCCGAAAGCTGGCGGCCATGTCCGCCCAGGCCCAGGTGATCTGCGTGACCCACCTGCCCCAGATTGCGGCCTTCGCGGACCACCATTTCAACATCGAGAAGGTCAGCGAGGAGGACCGCACCAGACTGGTGGTGACCCCCCTGGACCAGGAGCAGCGGGTCCGGGAACTGGCCCGGATGCTGTCCGGCAGCCCGGACTCACCCACGGCCCTGGCCCACGCCCGGGAGTTGCTGGAGGAGGCCACCGCTGCAAGGAGGATTGAGCCATGAAAGGGCAACAGCAGGAGGCTGAGGGGAGCCAGGTCTTTGTGGGCCTGGGGAGCAACCTGGGGGACGCCGTCCTGACCATCCGCAGGGCCATCAAGACCCTGGGCACCTGGGCGGCCCCTGGCTCCCTGGTGGTCTCGTCTCTCTGGGAGACCCAGCCCGTGGGGCCCGTGGCCCAGGCCCACTTCGTGAACGCCGCGCTGGGGTTTCGCAGCGCCCTGCCCCCCGAGGAGTTGATGACCAGGCTTCTGGCCCTGGAGCAGGACTTCGGGCGGGTGCGCCTGGTGCGCTGGGGACCAAGAACGCTGGATCTGGACCTGCTGTTCTACGGCGAGACCCGGATGAAGGCCCCCTTCCTGACCCTGCCCCACCCCCGGATCCAGGACCGGGGCTTCGTGCTGGCGCCCATGAACGAGGTGGCGCCGGACTTCGTCCACCCGGTGCTGGGCCAGACCATCGCCCAACTCTGGGAGGCCTGGCTGGCGGCGGTCCCGGACGCGGACGCCCAGGTTCGGATTCTTCACCCCCGGGAGGTGTCCAGGTGAACCCCCGCAAGGCGCTGTTGGCGGCCCTGGTGTTTGGCGTGGTGGCGGTGGCCCTGGTGGCCCTGGCGGGGGATCTGCCCGAGACCCTGGGGGCCCTGGGGAGAAGCTCCCTGGCCATTCTGACCGCGGCCCTGGGGCTGGCCCTGGCCAACTACCTGATCCGAAGCGTGAAGTGGTTCTGGCTCCTGGGGCGCCTCCACCCCGGGATTGACTACTCGGGCTCCACGGCGGCCTTCTTCGCGGGCCTCTCCATGTCCATGACGCCGGGCAAGCTGGGCGAGTTGCTCAAGGCCGTGATGCTCAAGGAGACCCGGCAGGTGCCCATGACCAGCACGGCTCCAGCGGTGCTGGTGGACAGGCTCACGGACCTCCTGGCCCTGCTGGTCCTGGTCACCGGCGGGGTCTTTGCCCTGGGCTACGGGGCGGATGTGGTGCTGGTGGGGGCGGCCCTTTGTGCGCTGGTCATGCTGGCTGTGCTGTATCCCCCCTTCACCCGCCTCCTGCTGAGGGCCCTGGCCTGGGTGCCGGGCCTGGCCAAGCACGCCCTGGGCCTGGAGAGCACCCTGAAGAACTGCGCCCTCCTGCTGCGGCCCGCCCCCCTGACCGCCTCCCTGCTCCTCTCCCTCCTGGCCTGGTTTGCCGAGTGCCTGGCTTTTCACCTCATCCTGCAAGACCTGGGGGCCCAGTCCAGCCTCTTCCATGCCGTGTTCATCTACTCCCTGGGGACCATCGCCGGCGCGGTCTCCATGCTGCCCGGGGGCCTCATCGCCACGGAGGGCAGCATGCTGTACCTCTGCGCCACCTACTTCCACCTGCTGGATCAGGGAGGCAGCGCCGCGGCGGTGCTGCTGGTCAGATTCTGCACGCTATGGTTTGCGGTCTTGCTGGGGGCGGCGGTGCTGTTTGGGCACCGGGGGCTGAGGCGGTCGTTGGGATTTAGAGCAGGGTCTTGAAGGCTTCGGCGAGGCCCTTGGAGATGGCGTCCGTGTCCTTCTTGGTCCACTTGGACCGTTCCTTGCGCACGAAGGTGGTCAGGTCCTTGCGGTTGTCGAAGCGCCCCGTGGGCAGGTGCCAGGTCTTCCACACGAACTTCTTCTCACCCTTCACCTCCACCACGGACACGCGCTCGCTCTTGATGGCGCCGGGCTTGCCGGAGGTCTTGAGCAGCCACTCAATGTCGTCACAGCCGTAGTCCCCCAGCATGACCTCCATGGGCACGCAGTGGTGCAGGATGGAGCCCTGGCCATCGGGCTTGGCGCGCTCCAGGTTCTTGCGGCGACTCTCCGCCGGATCCACCCAGACATAGAGGATGCTGGAGCGATCCAGGATGGTCTCGGAGAGCTTGGAGAGGGCGTACTCGTAGCCCCGGGGAGGGGTGAGGGGGAAGGCCGCGCCGTTGGCGCCACCGCGGGCCATCTCGATGACGATGGTCTTGCCCTTGAGCTTGGCCCCACAGGTCTCGTTGCGCTCCTTGAGCTGGGCGGCACATTCCTCCTCCATGGCCTGGCCAATCTCCAGGCGGACCCCGTAGGGGATCTCGTCGAGGACCCGGGGCAACCCCAGGCCGGGCCGGGAGCGGGCCGTGTCAATGCGGTCGAAGTAATACTGGGCGGCGGAGGGGACCGTGATCTGGCGATTGTGAGTCAGGTCGTCGTAGTCGTCGTTCAGCAGCTCAATGAGGGTGCCCCACTCGAACTCGTTTATGAAGGGGCGCTCGGGGCCCTTGTAGAAGACATACTCGAAGCCCCGGGCGAAGAGCTCATCGTCAATGCGGTGCATGAAGTGCACATAGGGGTAGTCATCCAGCTGGAGCGTGGGCCCGATGCCAAACTTCTTCAGGCAGTCCTGGGGGGGCAGCGAGCTCAGGTAGGTCCGAACCTCTGATTTGCCAGAGGCCGGAAGGGCCAAGAGAAGTACCGTGTCCAACACCTTTGCCATGGATCACCTCGCAGTAGAAAGTCAGGGGCGTAGGATAATTGGTTTTCCGAGGCGTGGCAACCGGTGCTATCGTGGCTCGGCAAACTTGGGGTGGTGGCCATGGACAAGGAGTTCCTGGAGAAGCTCCAGCAGCGCGATGAGCGCACCTTCGATCGCCTGGTGTTGGATCACCAGGGGCTGGTCCTGGGCTACCTTCGCCGCATGCTGCCGGACCCCGAGGAGGCGGCCGATCTGACCCAGGATGTGTTCCTGGCAGCCTTCCGGTTCGCGGGGGGGTTCCGGGGGGACTGCTCGGTCCGCTCCTGGCTCATCCGGATTGCCCAGAACCTGGTCAAGAACCGCTTCCGCCACAACGACCGCCACCGCAAGGGCTGGCACCGCTCCCTGGAGGACGAACAGATCGCCGATGCCGCCGCCCGGAAGACCAGCAGCCCCGAGGATGAGCTGGTGGGCAGGCAGACGGAGGCCCTCCTGGAGGAGGGCTTGGCGGCCCTCCCCGAGGACTTCCGGGAGTGCCTGGTGCTGCGGGATCTGGAGCTCCTGTCCTACGAGGAGATCGCCGAGGTGACGGGGCTGCCCGTGGGCACCGTCAAGAGCCGCCTGTGGAGGGCCCGGGCCCGGTTGGCGGAGTTCTTTGCAAGGAAGGAGAGGCTGAAATGAACAGCACGGAAAGGCCCCTGGACGAGGCCCTGGAGGCGCGGCTCACGGCCTGGCTGGATGGGGAGCTTGCCCCCGCCGAAGCGCAGGCCCTGGAGGCCCTGCTGGAGGCCGATCCGGAGCTTCGAGGGGAGGTCCTGCGCATTCGCCAGACCCTGGGCCTGATCAGGGGTCGCCAGGGGGCCCCCCCCTCGCCCCCCCCCCAGCAGACCCTGGAGGCGGTCCACAGGCGCCTTCGGCGCAGAAGCCGAGGGCACCAGTTCAGGCCCAGGGCCCAGGGCCTGGGCTTCGAGAGCCTGATCCTGGTGGCCATGCTGGTGGCCCTGTTGCTGGCGGCCCAGACCCTGGTGTTCACGGCGGCCGGGGACCTGGAGATCCAGCGCCCCCGGGTGGTCCTGCATTTGGAGGGCCCCCTGGATCCGGCGGTCCTGACAGAGCTGGGCGCCGCGGAGTTCAAGAGCCCCGAGGGCTGCCTCCACTGGGAGCTGACCTTGGGCCAGGACTGGACCCGGGTCAGCCGCTCCCTGGCCCACCGGATCAGGCCCCTGGAGCGGGTCAGCCTGGAGAGCCTGGCCGCCAACCCCGCCCCGGAGACGGTGCTGGCCATCTACCCCCAGGTCCAACCCGAGGGCTGTCCCAAAGCGGACCGACGGGCCCGCTGAAACTGGTTGAAAAGACAGGGCTCAGGGTGGTAAGAAGCATTGTGTTTTCACCTTGGAGGGTTCCATGAAGCGCCTGCTCCCGGCCCTGCTGCCAGCGGCCGTATTCCTGTTCCTGTTGCCCGGTGTGCCCGCCGCCTGGGCCCTGCTGGTTCTGGCCATGCCGGCTCTTTGGGTGGCCTTTGCCGACGACGAGGACGACGAACTGGACAGCGCCAGCACCCTGATGTTCACCCCCGCTGAGTTGGAACAGATCCGCAAGCTTGGGGTGCAGGATGACGACGACGAGGCGGGGTCCAAGACCATGATGTTCATGCCCGCCGCCATCCCCAAGGCCCCCGCCCCGACGCCCCCGGCCCCGGCACCAGTGCCCCAGCCGGAACCCAAAGACCTGGAGACGGCCAGCACCCAGTTCTATATGCCCTCGGTCCAGGCCCCGACCTACCAGCCCCACACCACCGACAGCCTGCCGGCCCAGGCCGCCCCCCGGCAGACCCAGGACCGCTTCCAGGCCCAGGTGGAGCCGGCGCCCGTGCCCGAGCCCCAGGCGACCCCCCAGGAGGACCTGGGCAGCGCCAGCACCATGCTGTTCTCGGCCGCCGACATAAGGGCGGATCTGGCCAAGGCCACGGCCCGGAGCACGGGCAAGTTCACCGCCCCGACGGCCCCCGAGGGGGGCACCCTCATGTTTGCTGCCATGGCGGCGCCGCCCCTGGAAGAGCGCCTCGACGAGATCGAGAGCGCCAAGACCATGGTCTTCTCGGCAGCGGCCCTTGGGGAGCTTCCCACCCGGGAGGCCCCAAGCCCCAGCGAGCCGGCGGCTGACGAGGGCGCCCGGACCATGCTGTTTGGCACCAGCGAGGTCCAGGCCGCCGTGGATGAGCTGCGCCGCAAGATGGGCGAGGAGGCGGAGTTGGGCTCCCAGACGGTGGCCTTCATGCCTGCCCAGGGCAAGACCAAGCTTGACGAGGCCATGGAGCTGTTGCGCCAGAACGCCGAGGAGACCATGCCCCCACCGGCCCCCCAGCCCAAGGCCGCGGCAGCTCAGCCCAAGGCCACGGCAGCCCAGCCCAAGGCCCCCCCAACCCCGGCCACCAGCGCCCTGGAGTTTTCCTTCATCCCCGCGGGCCAGTCCCCCGGGCGCAAGCGTCTGGTGATCGCCCTGCTGGCCCTGCTGGTGGGCGCTGCCGCCCTTGGGGCCGCCGCCTGGTTTCTTGACTGGCTCTAGAATTCTGCCATAAATCGCAGGCTCTTTTTTGTTTGGAGGAATCCATGGACAGTTCCCTGCTGCTTGGTCTGGAAAAACGCTACGGTGCCCACAACTACAAGCCCCTGCCGGTGGTGCTCACCCGGGGCGAGGGGGTCTGGGTCTATGACACGGAGGGCCGCAAGTTCCTGGACATGCTGTCGGCCTACAGCGCCCTCAGCCATGGGCACTGCCACCCCCGGCTGGTGGCCGCCGCCAAGGCCCAGCTTGATCGCATCACCCTGACCTCGAGGGCCTTTCACAATGACCAGCTTGGCCCCTTCTGCAAGCAACTCGCGGAGCTCTGCGGCCAGGACATGGTCCTGCCCATGAACACCGGCGCCGAGGCCGTGGAGACAGCCCTCAAGGCCGCCCGCCGCTGGGGCTACCGGGTCAAGAAGGTGGCCCCGGACAGCGCCCGGATCATCGTGTTTGACAGCAACTTCCACGGCCGCACCATCACCATCGTGTCCTTCTCCGCAGACCAGTCCTACCGGGAGGGCTTCGGGCCCTTCACCCCGGGGTTTGACATGGTCCCCTATGGGGACGCCGAGGCCCTGGAGAAGGCCGTCACCCCCAACACCATCGCCGTCCTGGTGGAGCCCATCCAGGGTGAGGCAGGGGTGGTCATCCCCCCCGAGGGCTTCCTGCGCAAGACCAGGGAGATCTGCAACCGCCACAAGCTCCTCATGCTGGCCGACGAGGTCCAGACGGGCCTGGGACGGACGGGCCGCATGTTCGCCTGCGATCACGAGGGCGTGAAGCCCGACGCCTACATCCTGGGCAAGGCCCTGGG
>CAZMEC010000197.1:0-6266 GCA_964565265.1 uncultured Myxococcales bacterium | reverse complement strand
GGCCCGCAGTCCAAATCGCAGCTCTCGCAGTCCTCGTCACCGTTGCACTCGAAATCCCCACAGACGGGCTGCCCGGTGCAGTCGCAGTCAAAGGGGCAGGACTGGCAGGTCTCGTTCAGACCACAGGTACCGTTCCCGCAGAGGTTCTCCACCGTGCAGGCATTCCCGCAGCCGTCTCCATTGACATTGTTGCCGTCGTCGCAGGCTTCCCCGTGGTTGACGGCCCCGTCGCCACACCAACTGGTGCCGCTGCAGACCCCTGTGCAGACCCCCATGGCCCCCACCAGGATCCCCGTGTCAAGGATCCCGTCCAGGGCATCGCACACAACAATCACGATGGTGTGGTCTCCGGGCCCCAGGGGCACCTCTTGCATGAGCCTGGGCGTGGACCCGTTGTACCCCGTGCCACCGTCGGTCAGGACCGTGTCGCCGGTGAAGAAGGGGCCGTTGAGGGTGATGGCGTTGCCCTCGCCATCCTTGGCCACATTGACCCCATTGACGAAGATGCCGGCCACATCGTTGATCTGGCCCACAAATGCCGGGTATTCCTCGGAACCGACCAGGTAGTTGAAGCGGATTCCGTCGAAGCCCTCAGCCAGCGACACAACGATCTCCAGCTTGGCCGCATCGAAGGTATCGGCCCCTGCCAGGGCAGTGCAGAGGGGGTCCCCAGCCCGGAACCATTCGGCCCCCTGTTCCCCCGGCTCGACGGGAGGAAGGGCGTAGATCGCAAGGCCGGTGGTCAGGACAACCCCGCCGCCCATACCCAGAGGTCCTTCCGTGAAGGTTCCAGAGGCGGTGAAGCCGCCGGTGTAGGTGGCGCTCTTGATGGTGAGGCCGTTCCCCGATTTCAGGCCAAAGGCCAGGGAGTCGGCGTCGGGGGTGGGGGAGATTTCCATGGCCGCAGCGTTGCCGGCCAGGCCCAGACATATCACTGAAAATACAAATAGCTTCAAAAACTGTCCCACATTCAACCTCCCTGGAGATGAAAAGGCATTGGTGCCCGGCGGAATATTTGGCAAACCTGTGGACGGCTGGCTGAATCGTCAAGTAGTGGGGAGCGGTTCTAAGGACCTGGGGTCAGTTCCCCAATTCGTTCACTCCAACGCGGCGAAATCCAGTGCGGCGGCAAATCTTATCAAGGCCTTGGCCCGGTGGGAGCAGGCGTTCTTCTCGTGGTCGAAGAGCTCGGCCAGGGTGCGGGAGCCGAAGCCCTCGGGCTCGAAGATGGGGTCAAACCCAAAGCCGTTGCTGCCCCGGGGGGCGTGGGCGATGGTGCCCCCCAGACGCCCCTCAAAGGTCACCAGGACGGCGGGTTCCATCTTGGCCAGGGGGGCGGCGGGGGACGGGGCCACAGCCTCGCCCTTGATGGTCAGCCAGGAGGGCGGCAGGATGGCGCAGACCACGCAGGAGAAGTGGGCCCGGCGCTCGTCTTGGCCCTCCAGGGCGGCCAAAAGCTTCAGGTAGCGCTCCTCGTCCGTGGCGCCCTCGCCGGCGTACCTGGCAGACTGGACCCCCGGCGCCCCCCCCAGAGCCTTGACGCACAGCCCCGAATCATCCGAGATGACCGGCTTGCCCAAGAGGCGCCAGGCCTCCAGGGCCTTGATACGGGCGTTCTCCAGGAACGAGCCGCCGCTCTCCACGGGGTTGAAGGGCAGGCCGTAATGATCCACGGGCAGCACCAGCAGGGAGGCCTGCAGGCCCAGGATCTGCTGCACCTCTCGGACCTTGCCCCGGTTGCCCGAGGCCAGCACCAATGTTGCGGTCATTTGTCTTGATCTTCCTGGCCAAGGCCAAAGTTGAAGTCCCGGCGCAGCACCACCCGCCCTGTCTTGCCGTCCTTGAACCAGAGGGCGCCCCAGTGGGCAAAGCCGTCCGGGGCGGCCCGGGGGGGGCGGGCCATTTCCAGGTCACAAAGGGCGTCGGTGAAGGGGTAGATGGTGAAGTAGGAGGAGTCCGAGCAGCTCACCTCCAGGGCCGGGCGGTCCAGCAACCGGACGCTCTGGCGCAGCTTCACCTTCACGGGGACGGCCTCCCCCGCGAAGGCCCCCACCACCTGCAGCCGGTAGCCGGCCTTGGTCTTGGTGTGGTTGCCCAGGCTGAGGCTGGCGAAGCGCTGGGTGAAGCCCCCCTTCTCCACGGCCTCCCCCGTCTCGTCCAGGATGTTCACGGCCACATCCGTGAAGCGCAGGTAGTCCTCCCGGGAGAGGGTCAACTCGAAGTCCACCGCCTCCATGCCCTCGTCCATCGTGAAGGCCAACTCGGCCTCGCCCTCCTCCAGGGTCAAGGTCCGGTCCCGGCGGTAGCCCTGGACGACCCCTTCGGCGTTCCCCGCAAAGGCGCGATCCAGCAACACCCGGGCCCGGAAGGCCGACCGGGGGCGCTGGCCGGGATCAAACGAGAAGCTCTTCTGGAGGTTGCAGGCCAGGGCCCCCACGGACACCGTGAGGCGCTGGGTGGAGGGCTGGCGGGCCCCGGGGGGCACGGCCACCACCACCTCGTAGACCCCCGGGACCAGGTCCGGGGCCCCCAGGCGCAGCAGCGCACTGCGGCCCCCCCGGGAGTCGCAGGACACCCCCGAACCCTTCACCTCCCGCCCGGCCTGGTCAAAGACCTGGAGGTCCGCCAGACAGTACTGGCCACCCTGCCGAAGCAGCCCGATCTCCACCTCGCTGGCCCCCTCGGGCACCCGCAGGAAGCGCCGGGACAGGGCCCCGGGGGCCAGGGTCTCGGGGGCAAACTCGCGGCTCAGGTCTGTGCCCAGCCCAAAGACCTCGGGGACCACCACGCTGACCCAGACCTCAAAGAGGCGCCCACCGGGGCCACCACCGAGGCTTCGGGGCACGGCCACGATGGAGGCCGTGTACAGGCCCGGCTTCTTCAGCTTGTCCGCCAGGATCCGGTAGTTGAACTGGCCCCCCTCTTCTTTCTTCAGGAACACGCTGCGCCGCTCCAGGGATAGCCAGGGGGCCTGGGTGGACAGGTCGAAGTGCTCAAAGAAGCCATCCCTGTCAGCCGCCTTGGCGGCCTTGAAGAACAGGGGATCCACCTGCACCTCCTGGGCGTCGTCGGGCAGCCAGGTGCCGGTGCGAAACATCGCGGCGGGGGCGCTGTCCTCGGGGGCGCCGGGGCAGGGGGTCTGAACCCGGAAGCCGGCAACCTTGGAGTACCAGTCCAGGCCGGCCAGGGATTTTAGCAGGTCGAAGGCCCGGGGGACATTCACTACGCCGGGGCCCTGGTCCAACAGGGAGTAGCCCTCCAGGGGGCTGGCGGAGTTGCGCAGGGCGGCCACCAGCATGGGGCCATGGATCTCCAGCTTCTGGTCCCGGGCAGCGCTGGCCAGCAGGGCCAGGCAGCCGGCGGCGTGGGGGGAGGCCATGGAGGTGCCCCGCATGACCCCACCCCACTCCCAGGCGGGCACCGTGGAGAAGGCCGCGCCCGGGGTCAGGCCGTCGGGCTTGGGGACCTCGCCGCCCCGGGACGAGAAGTGGAACACCAGGTCCCGGGAGGGGCGCTCGCCGTAGAGGGCCTCGGCGTTGGCACGGGTCAGCAGGGCCCCGGCGGTGAAGGCCAGGGAGGCGCCCCCGGGGGTACCCGCAGAGGACAGGCCCGGGCCCGCATTGCCCGCGCTGACCGCCACGGTCAACAGGGGGTACTCCAGCAACAACTGGTCCAACTCCTCCTCAATCTCAGAACGGCCCTCGCCCTCCGAGCCAATGCCGTAGCTGATGTTGGCCACCACCGGGGTGTTGTGCCGCTTGGACCAGCGGGCCGCAAACTTGAGGGCCTTGAGCATGCTGCCCGTCCGGGTGGAGCCCCCCGCCAGCGTGTTGTCCCCGATCTTGAGGCTCAAGACCTGGGCCCCCGGGGCCACACCATCAAAGCCCCGACGGCCGGCGATCTGGTAGCCCGCCGCGATGCCCGCCACATGGGTGCCGTGGCTGCCGTCGGCGAAGTGCAGCTGGACCAGTTTTTTCTTGGGAATGAGGTGCGCGCTGAAGGCCAGGGGGGGCCTGGACTCCTCCCCCCCGCGCCCCCCTAGTAGAAAAACTTCCTGGGCCAGGCCGTAGTCCTGTCGGGCGACCTCGTCGGCCAGGTTGCCGTCCCCGTCGCTGTCCACCCAGTAGCGCCAGCCCTCCGGGGTCTCGCCCAGCAGCACCGCGAAGCTGCCATTGGTCTCGCCGTCATCATCCAGATCCCGCACCGCGCTGTTGCGGAAGGACTCTTCCTTGAGGAAGCCCAGCAGCCAGGTCTTCTGATTGGGGGGAGGCTGGAGGGCACCCGCCCCCCGGACCACCCCCTGGGACACCTTCAAGATGGGCTCGCCGTTCTCGCTGGCCTCCTCGGGGGAGTCCAGCTTCAGGTCCCCCTGGCCCGTGAAGTCCCGCGCCTCCAGCACCTTGGGGCTGCCGTCGGGGCAGCGCTGGAGCCCCGGCACCGAAGGGTCCACCCCCGTGTCCAGCACCGCCACCACCACGCCCCGGCCATCCCAGGTCGGGTGCTGGTCCACGAAGCGCGCGGCCCCCGTGGAGGCACGATCCAGTAGATCCATCCAGGTGGCCTCTCCCCCCTTCGCCGAGGGCAACACCAGGCCAGTAAGCAGAGCCAGTAAGGTCAGCATTCCACACCCCCAAAGCAGGCACTGGGGATTCTTCCAGATGCCCGAACCCGGCGCAAAGCATTTCCCCGTTTCAAAGATGCTTCGAAACATTTGGGGTCTCTACTGTCCCGGGAGGGTCTCATGAAGAGCTTGCTTGTATTGGAAATGCTGGGCTGTCTGTTTCTACCCCAGGCTGGTTGCCGCGCGGCCACCGCGGGGGCGCCCCTGCTGGAGGGCCTGCCCGCCACCCAGGCCCGGGCCCTGCTGCTGCCCTGGAACGACCAGGGGGCTTCCCCGGGCTTCTCCGCCGGAGGTCCGGAGGCCCAGCCCCGGGGGCCCATGGCCCTGGCCTGCAGCGAGGAGGGCTTCATCCTGGATGACCCCCTGAACCACCGGCTGCTGTTTCTCAATGGCGACGGCTCGCTGCTGGTTCAGCGGGACCTGGTGGATGATGTGGCGGATCTGTACCCCGAGGGCCCGGGCAGGGCCCTGGTGCTGAGCCCCGGCCGGTCCCGGGTGGCCGCCTATGGCCCCCGGGGCGCGGTTGCGCGGGTCAGCCTGCCCCTGGCCTTTCTCTTTCCCCTGCTGCTGCTGCCGGGGCCCCAGGGCCTGGAGGTCAGCAGCGCCTTTGGGGAGACCTGGCGCCTGGCCGACGGCTACTTCCAAGAGGGCCTCCCCCTGGGGGACGGCCAGCGGGTCCGCCTGCGGGGGGAGTTGGCCGAGGACGGCCAGCGGGTCTTCGTGCTGGACTTCCTGGCCCAGGGGGGGGAGTTGGGGGGGCTGGCCTCCCGCTCCCTGCCCCTCCCCTTCCAGGGGCGCAGCGCCCGCTTCCTGGGGGACGCGGGCCGGGGGCTGGTGTTCCTGCTGGAGCGGGATGACCCGGAGGGCCTCACCCGGGAGCTGTGGCTTTGCGATCCCGGGGTCCGCCGCTGCCGCCACCGGGCCCTGGCCTCCCCGGGGCCCTACCAGCCCCGCAAACAGGTGGCCCTGTGCCGCGGCGGGGGGCTGGCGTGGCTTGAGCCCCAGGCTCGGGGGCTGGTGATCCGCAGCCTGGGCCCCGAGGCCTTCCCCCCCCAGCCCCCCCGGGAGGAGGCCCCATGATGCCCCCCCTGCTGGGTCTTCTGGCCCTGCTGGCGGCCAGCCCCCCGGAGCTTTGCCGCCAGGAGATTCTGCTAAGGGCCTTGGCGTTCAGTCGGCACCCCTGGGTCTGCACGGAGGCCAACACCCGGGCCTCCTGCCACCAGGACTACCGCAGCGACTTCCACCCGGGCCTTTGGGTGGGCCTGCCCTACGACTGGGGCGGTCACGACGACCTGGGGGACTTCGACCGGGCCATGGCCGCGGGCCGGGCGGCGGGCTCCCACTCGGTTCACGGCGCCCTGTGGTGCAGCGCGGGGCAGGACTGCAGTGGCTTCGTCAGCCGCTGCTGGAAGCTGGCCCACCACAGCACGGCCTCCCTGTGGAAGGTGGCCAGCGACCTGGAGGCCCCCGCGCTGCGGCCGGGGGACGCCTTCAACCTCCCCGGGGTGCATGTGGTGCTGTTTGGAGGCCTCTTTGAGGACGGCTGGCCCCTCTTCTTTGAGGCCACCGGCTCCCTGGTGCAGGCCAACCCCTGGGAGGGCTGGGCCGCCGTGGAGGGCTACCAGCCCATCCGCCGGGACGGCCT
>CAZMEC010000196.1:0-6267 GCA_964565265.1 uncultured Myxococcales bacterium | reverse complement strand
TACTCTCATGAGACCTCCTCGTGTCCCCTGCGACGAAGGGGGACACAAATCCAAAGTGTGACCGCAAACCGTATTCTGAAGAGCAACCCGCGCGCGCGTAATAGTACACTCGGGGAGCTCATTCGACCCTTGATGACACCGATCGGTTTCAAGCATTGAAATCCCAACTCGCAAAAATCCGGTGAAGTGTGTTGCACGAACCGTGCCACCCTCAGGGGAAACCTCCAAAACCGAGGTATCCCACCACCGGAGCCCCATTGTCTCATTCATCCTATCGTCGCCCCAAGCCTGCTGTGGAGCGGGGAAGACCAAGATTTGTCAATACGCTGACAAAAAACGGCACAACCTCCAAAACGATAAGTTACGAGCCCTCTAGGGTGCGCAGTTTAGAGAGGCATTTCAGGTTTTTCAAGAGCAAGCGTCCGAAGGGCCCGAAATTTGTGGAATATTTTTTTTGGAATGGAATTCGAGGGGGGGGTTCAGCGAGCGTCGCTGTCCTCGGGAGTTTCCCATTGAGTTGAGAGCGCACGGCCTGGGGACTCGGTTTCAGGGGTTTCTACCAGGTCCTGGTCCGACTCTGATTCAATTTCTGGGGGCTCTGGAACACTGGGAATTTCCACTCGATCAATGAGGCTCGCGCCGGCTGGAACGAACTGGATTGAGGCCACACAAAAGGTCCCCGCCGGGAACGAGGTGTGGGCGTCGTCCACGAAGACGGAGAGGGCCACGGCCCTGGAGAAACGCTGATTGAAGGGGGTCAGGTCCAGGGAGTGCTCCTGCCACCAGTCCCCCCTATGCGTGATTTTTCGCCGCCAGGTCTGGCCCGTGGGGGCCTTGAGCTCCACCACGAGGGGGCCCGGCATTTCGCTCAAGGGCCCGGGACGAAGCCACAGGGAGAGGCGGCGGTAGGGCGTGGTCTCCAGGGGGAAGCCGTGGCCCTTGGAGAGGATCTGCCGGAACCCCTGGGGCTTCTTCTCCGGGCTCCGGTGGTACTCCACGGCCAGGTAGTGGGCAGTGGTGCCCAAGGCCCCGGAGACCACCCTTCCCTGGACCAGCCTGGTGAAGGATTCGGGGTCGAGGGGCTCCACCGAGCCGCCCAGTCGGTTCTTGCCAGGCGTAGCGAAGTCGTCCAGCAGGAGGCCCGCGTCCCAGGTCTGGACGGGGCGCCGCTTGAAGACCTTGAGGTCCGCGGACTGGCAGGTGCCGCCGGCACAGATACGGACGGTGGTGGCCTCCGGGGAGGGCGCCAGATCCAGTTGCAGCTCGGCGTCGGGGGGCAGCCCGGGCAGAGAAAGCACCGCCCTACCCTGGCGTAGGATCTCCACCGACATGGTGAGCGAGTCCTTCCGGGCGAAGGTGCGATCCCAATGGAGCTGGACCGGGGAGATGGGGAGGTCGCCGGCCTTTGGGTACAGCATGAGGGAGCCCACATCCGAGCCGTCACCGCTGATGTGAAAGTCGGCCTGGGCAGAGGCCGCGCCGCTGACGGCCTCGACCACGATCCTTCCGCCCCGACAGCCCGCGGGGGCCCGATAGGTGGCCTGGTGCTGGTTGATTTCCAGGGTGCCGCCGCAGGGGTCCGTGCGCAGGAAGAAGCGCAGGGAGAGGGCCTGTTCGTCATCAATGCCGCTGCAGGTGACCGTGATGGGCTCCTCGGGCCGGGCGAGGTCGGGCCAGGCTGCCAGGGTCATGGTGGGCAGGACCTTGGGGCTGTCGGTCTTCTTCTTTTTCTGGTGAACACCCCGGGCCTGACTGGGGCCGGTGCTGAGGGGCAGCTCGGCCTCCCGGGCACAGGCGAAGAGCATCAAAAGGCCCAGGGCCAGGAGGGGAGCTGGGAGGGTTTTCTGTCTGCTGGGTATATGTAAACTCAATAGGCTTCCTCTTTCCGAGAGTAGGGAAAGACAACCCGCTCTATACCAGCGGAATAACAAGCATTTACTGCGTCCATCACCACCTGATAGGGGACCCCGGCGTCGGCCCGGATGCCCACCGAGACGGAGGGCTCCAGGGCCTTGAGTTGGCGAAGTCGGTCCGCCAGTTCGTCGGGGCCGCTCAGGGTGGCCGTGCCCACCAGGTTGGGCCGGTAGAGCATCATCTTGCCTTCCTTGGATACGAAGACCGTGGGCCGGGAGAGTTTGCCCACCACCCGGGGCTGGGTGGCCTTGGGCAGGTCCACCTGGAAGGCGTGCTCCTGGGTCTTGAAGGTGGTGGAGATCACCAGGAAGATCAGGAGGATGAACACCACATCCACGACGGGCGTGATGTCGATGGAGGGGCTTTGGGGCCCACGCCTATTCCGCTGGAACTTCATCCAAGCCCCTCCCGTCCGTGTCCCGGGTGCCCGTCAAGGAATCCAGCAGGTCCTCGCTGAAGCTCTCCAGGGTCTCCGTGGCGGCCTCCAGCCTGGATTCGAGGTAGCGATGGGCGATGTAGGCCGGGATGGCCACGGCCAGGCCCGCCACGGTGGTCAGCAGGGCCACCCAGATGCCCCCCGCGAGGTCGGAGATCTGGGGTTCGGTGGAGCGCTCCACGGCCTGGAAGACCTGCACCATGCCTAGCACCGTGCCAAGCAAGCCCAGGAGGGGCGAGACGGTGGCCGTGGCGGCCAACACCCCCAGCCCCCTGCGGAGCCGGTGCAGGGCCGAGGCGCCCTCGCTTTCCAGGCGCTCCCGAAGGAGGGTGCGGCCCCGGGAACGGTGGCTGAGGGCCTGAGCGGCCAGGGTCGCGGCCGGGGTGTGACTGGAGGCGGCCACGGCCTGGGCGGCATCCAGACGACCCGCGGCCAGGAGGGAGAAGAGGGAGGCGCGCAGGGCCGGCGGGCAGACCATCCGCCGGCTGGTGGCCCAGAAGCGTTCAATGAATACGGTCAGAGAGAGGACCGACGCAAAGAGCAAGATGTAGACAATGGCGCCGCCTTTGTTGAGCGTCTCCAGAACTTCCATGGGGCCTCCAAGTCAGGGGGCTCGGGGGGCCCCGCAGGGTCGGCATTGTAATGCAGCCAGCGGCCGCGGAAAAGCTGGATTTAAGTAAGGGGAGGTGGCTAGGACTTGGAGGTGCCCCCCGGCGCCCCCCAAACCCTTGGAGCCACTCCCACACCCAAACACCCAAAACACTCCAACACTCCAACACCCCGACACCCTCCCCTTCGCCTCGCCTTGCTTGCTTGAAGGTCTCCGTGGTCAGCCCCGCCGGGATCTCAAAAGAGCTGGCCCCGGGGCGGGGGGGAGGCCTTGCGGATCTTCTCGATGTCCGCCCAGTTGGCGCCCACGCCGGCGTCGACCTTCAGGGGGGTGGCCAGGGTGTAGGCGTTCTCCATGAGGCGGACCACCCGGGGGGAGAGCTCCGCCGCCAGGGCCTCGTCCACCTCGAAGATCAGCTCGTCGTGGACCTGGAGCAGCAGGTCGGCCCGGCCCGTGAGGCTGGCCAGATCCTTGGTGCAGGCAATCATGGCCAGCTTGACGATGTCCGCGGCGGAGCCCTGCACGGGGGTGTTCACGGCCATGCGCTCGCCGTGGGCCCGCACCGATCCGTCTCGGGCCTGGAGCTCGGGGATGGGGCGGTGGCGACCCAGGAGGGTCTGGACCTGGCCCTGCTCCCGGGCATTCTTCAGGGTCTCATCAATGAAGCGGCGCACCCCGGAGAAGCGCTCGAAGTAGGTGTCGATGAACTCCTGGGCCCGCTTGCGACTGAGGCCCAGGTCCCGGGCCAGGCGAAAGGCGGTCATGCCGTAGAGGACCCCGAAGTTGATGGTCTTGGCCAGGCTGCGCTCCTGGGTGCCCACCTGGTCGGGCCTGAAGCCAAAGAGCTCGCAGGCCGTCCGGGTGTGGATGTCCTCGCCCCGGCGGAAGGCCTCCAGGAGGCCCGGATCCTTGGAGAGGTGGGCCATGACGCGGAGCTCCACCTGGGAGTAGTCGGCGGCCAGGAAGAGCTTGCCGGGGGAAGGGATGAAGGCCTTGCGGATGAGGCGGCCCTCGGGGGTCTGGACGGGGATGTTCTGGAGGTTCGGGTCCGAGCTGGAGAGCCGCCCCGTGGCCGTCACCGCCTGGTTGAAGGAGGTGTGGATCCGCCCCGTCTTGGGGTTCACCAGGGCTGGCAGGGCCTCCACATAGGTGGACAGCAGCTTGGACACGCTGCGGTACTCCAGCACCAGGGCGGGGATGGGGTGGAGGTGCTTCAACTCCTCCAGGACCACGGAGTCGGTGGAGGCCCCCGTCTTGGTCTTCTTCACCACCGGCAGGTTCAGCCTGGTGAACAGGAGCTCGGCGAGCTGCTTGGTGGAGTTGATGTTGAAGGCGAAGCCCGCGTGGTAGTGGATGCGTTTTTCCAGCTCCGCCAGGGACTGGCGGAAGCGGACCGCCAGCTCGTCGAGGAAGGCGCAGTCCACGGTGATGCCCCGGTACTCCATGTCCGCCAGGATCTCGCAGACGGGCAGCTCGACCTCGTAGAACAGGGGGCCCAGGTTGGAGGCGGCCAGCTCGGGGGAGAGCTTGTCGAAGAGGCGCAGGGTCACCCAGGCATCCTCGCCGGAGTAGGTGGCGGCCTCAGCCACGGGGACATCCTCGAAGCCCAGGTCCATGCCGCTGCGGGAGGTGACCTCCTTGTACTTGATGGTGTTCCAGCCCAGGTGGCGCAGGGCCAGGGCGTCCAGGGAGTGGGAGTCCTGCTCGGGCTCCAGGAGGGCGGAGGCCAGGAGGGTGTCGAAGCCCAGGCCCCCGATGGGGAAGTCGTGGGACTTGAGAACCAGCCGGTCGAACTTGTGGTTCTGCCCGATCTTCCGGCCGTCGGCCCGACCCAGCAAGGGCCCCAGGGTCTGGCGGACCTGGGCCAGGGGGAGCTGGACCCCGGCCCCCGGACCCCGGTGCCCCAGGGGCAGGTACCAGATGCGATCCTGGGCGGTGGCGAAGGACAGGCCCACCAACCCGGCCTGCCGGGCGTTGAGGGAGGTGGTCTCGGTGTCCAGGGCGTAGGACTTCGCGGCCTCCAGTTCACGGCCCAGCTCGGCCAGGGACTCCGGGCTGGTCACCAGCTTCACCGGGGGCATGGGGGAGGAGACCGTCACCTGGGCGGCGGCCTGCTCGGGCTCCAGGCCCAGTTCCTTGATCTGCTTCTTGAACTCCAGGTCGCTGAGGATCTGGTAGAGGTCGGCCCGGTCGGGGGGACGCTCTACTAGGTCGAAGAGGGGCGGCAGGACCACATCCCGCTTGAGCTCCACCAGGTGCCTGGAGAGGTGCGCGTCCTCGGCGCTGTCCTCCAGCAGCTTGCGGGTGCGGGGCTTGTCCACCTTGTGGAGGGAGGCGTAGAGCTTCTCCACGGTGCCGAACTGGCGGATGAGCTCGCAGGCACCCTTGGGGCCGATGCCCTTGACCCCGGGCACATTGTCCGCCGAGTCCCCGCTGAGGGCCTGGACCTCCACCACCTGGAAGGGGGGGACCCCGAAGCGCTCCTCCACGGCGGCGACATCGAAGCGGCGCTCCCCGATGGGGTCGTACATGGTGACCCGGGGGCCCACGAGCTGCATCAGATCCTTGTCCGAGGAGATGATGGTGACCTCCAGGCCAGCCTTGTCCGCCCGCCCCGCCAGGGTGGCGATGACATCGTCGGCCTCCACCCCGGGCACCGCCAGCACGGGCAGGCCAAGGGCCTCGGTGAGGGGCTGGATGAGGGGCAACTGGGAGCGCAACTCCTCGGGCAGGGGGGGCCGGTTCGCCTTGTAGAGGGGATAGAGGCGCTTGCGGAAGGTCTCGGCGCCGGAGTCCAGCACCACCACGAAGCGGCTGCAGTCCCGGGAGCGGCGAAGCTTCAGGATCATGGCCAGGAAGCCCGCCACGGCATTGGTCACCTGGCCCTTGCTATTGCTGAGCTTGGGCAACGCGTGGAAGGCCCGAAAGACGAAGGCCGTGCCGTCAATCAGGCACAGGGAGGGGCGCTCCTGGGGCTTGGCGTCCTGGGGCTTGGCGGGGGCACCTTTGAACAGATCCTTCATGGCCCTGCCCTTTCGTCAAAGGTTGGAGGTCCGGCCTTTGGGTTGGCCTGGGGGCGGGGGTGGAAGTCGGGGTGGAGCTCCCAGGCCCCCCTCCACCAGCCCAGACATTCATTAATGGAACAGGACGCACAGCCGGGATGCCGGGTGGCGTTCAGGTAGTCCACGGGGTGGAAGGCCACCTCGTCCGCCTCCGCCATGGCCACGATCCCAAAGTCAAAGAGGGAGCGGTGGCGGTCCGCCCAGGGCAGCATGGTGCAGTGGGGCAGCCCGTCCCAGGCCAGGGC
>CAZMEC010000195.1:0-6365 GCA_964565265.1 uncultured Myxococcales bacterium | reverse complement strand
GGCAAGGGCCAGGGCTGGGGCGGCTCCCTCATGCGTCCCGAGGCCACCGGCTACGGCGTGGTCTACTTCACCGACGCCATGCTCAAGACCCGCAACGAGACCCTGGCTGGCAAGCGCGTGGCCGTGTCTGGCTTCGGCAATGTGGCCTGGGGCGCTGTCAAGAAGATCAACGATCTTGGCGGCAAGGCCGTCACCCTCTCGGGCCCCGACGGCTACATCTATGACCCGGACGGCATCAAGGGCGAGAAGATCGAGTACATGCTTGAGATGCGCGCCTCCAACAACGACCGCATCCAGGACTTCGCGGACAAGTTCGGCGTCAAGTTCTTCCCCGGCAAGCGCCCCTGGGAGCAGGCCTGCGATGTGGCCCTGCCCTGCGCCACCCAGAACGAACTGAACGAGGACGACGCCAAGGCCCTGGTGAAGAATGGCTGCAAGGTCGTCTGCGAAGGCGCCAACATGCCCTCCACCCCCGAGGCCGTCAAGGTCTTCGCCGATGCCAAGCTGCTGTTTGCCCCCGGCAAGGCCTCCAACGCTGGCGGCGTGGCCACCTCCGGTCTGGAGATGTCCCAGAACTCCATGCGCCTCTCCTGGAGCGCCGAAGAGGTCGACAAGCGCCTCCACGAGATCATGAACTCCATTCATGAGTCCTGCGTGCAGCATGGCCGCCAGAAGGATGGCTATGTCAACTATGTCAAGGGTGCAAATGTGGCCGGCTTCCTCAAGGTCGCCAATGCCATGATGGATCAGGGCGTCGTCTGAGTACGCCCTGAGAGGGCCCCCCCATGAAGAAGCCCAGCGTCATCACAATCAGTGGCCTCCCTGGCACCGGCACAACAACCGCTGCCAGGGTGGTGGCTGAGCGCCTTGGTTTTCTGTATGTCAACCAGGGTTACCTATTCCGCAAACTGGCCGAGAAAAAGGGCCTCGAGCTCAACGACTTCGGCCGCTATGCGCGCGAACATCCCGAGATCGATCAGGAGTTGGATGCCAGCCAGATCGAGCTTGCCCGCCGGGGCCAGGTGGTCCTGGAGGGTCGCCTGTCGGGGCTCATGGTGGCCCGCGCTGGCGTCCCCGCCTTCAAGGTCTGGATCCAGTGCGCCGACCCCGTCCGCTGGCCCCGCATTGCTCTGCGCGAGGGGCTTACCCCGGACGAGGCTAGGGCCAAGCACCACCAAAGGGAACTGGACGAGCGCGTGCGCTTCCAGGAGATCTACGGGGTGGACCTGTTTGACACCAGCATCTACGACCTGGTGCTGGACAGCGCCAGCCTGGATATCCCCGGCATCCAGAACGCCATCCTTCTGCCCCTGGAGTCTGACCAATGAAGACCTCCCACCCTTCCGTCGATGTCTGCGTGGTGGGCGGCGGCCCGGTGGGACTCTTTGCCTCCTTCTACGCCGGCATGAGGGGCCTGTCGGTCCGCATCATTGAGCGCATGCCCCGCCTGGGTGGCCAATGCGGCAGCCTCTACCCGGACAAGCTCATCTACGACATCCCGGGCCTGCCCTCCGTCAGCGGCGGCGACCTGGCCCGGAACCTGGTCCAGCAGACCTCCCAGTTTGAGCCCGATGTGGTCCTGGGCGAGGAGGTCAGCGAGATCAAGATTCTTGGGGACGGAGGCCCCTTTGAGTTGCTGGGGGCCGGGGGGGATGTGTACCCCTGCCGGCGCATCATCCTGGCCATGGGCCTGGGCACCTTCTCGCCCCGCCGGCTACCGGAAAGCGTGGCGGAGGACAACCACGAGTGCCGGGGGCTGTACTACTTCGTCAAGGACCTGGAGGTCCTGAGGGACCGCAGGGTCCTGGTGGTGGGCGGCGGTGACAGCGCCGTGGACTGGGCCGTGGAGGCCGCCGAGCGCAACGCCCGGGTGACCCTGGCCCACCGCAGCGACATCTTCCAGGCCCACGAGGCGAATCTGGCGCGGCTGCTGCACGCCGGCGTGGAGGTCCTGGTCTTCAAGGAGTTGGTGGCCATCAAGGGCAATCAACATGTGGAGCAGGCCTGCCTCAAGGACCTGCGGGATGGCACCGAGGTGGTGGTGGACATTGACGCCGCGGTGGTGGCCATCGGCATGCTGGCGGACCTGGGGCTGCTGCAGCGCACGGGCCTCACCATGGATGGCAACGGGCTGGCCGTGGACCAGCACATGGAGAGCAACCTCAAGGGCATCTTCGGGGCCGGAGACCTGGTCCGCTACCAGGGCAAGATGCGCCTCATCGCCGCAGGCACAGCCGAGGCCGCCCAGGCCGCCAACAGCGCCGCCCGAGGCATCACCCCCGAACGCACCTGCCTGCAGAACATCCCCCGCCACCGCTACCTGGGCCGAAAGCTCACCGACCTGCCCAACTGCAACGAAAAATGAATCGGGGACCGTCCCCTAATGGCTGCCTGAGTAGTCTGCCTCCAGCAGCTTGACCTTGAGGCTGCCTAGCAGGGACAGGGCCGCGTACCCGCCCTCCTTGTCCAGCTTGATGTGGGCGGCGTCCACGGGGGCGTTCCAGGTGGGGTCCAGGGGCACCCAGCGGCCCTCGTGCTGGATCTCCGCCCAGGCGTGGTAGGCGAAGCCCGGCGTCTCGGTGCCCGCGTAGGCCAGGCCCGAGACCACCCTTGCGGGGATGCCCAGCCCTCGGCACAGGGCCACCAACAGCGTGGAATACTCCAGGCAATCCCCCCGACCCTCCTTCAGGATCTCGTCAGCCCGCTGGTAGCTGACGCCCAGCTCGTACTTCATGTGGGAGTGCACGAAGGCCGCCAGCTTCCGCGCCGCTTCCAGCCCCCGGCCCTCCCCCACATTGTCCAGGGCAGCCTTCTTGAGCTCCGGGGAATCGCAGCCGGTGGTGGCATCACAGGCCGTCCACCTCGGATTGGTCAGGTCTGGCGCCGGGTCCACGAAGGCGCCCGCGGTGTCAATGGTCAGCTCGAACTCGCCCTCCCCAAGGTCCCGTGCCTGCTGCCTGGCGTCGGACGGAAGGGTCCCACCTTCTGGCAACTCCAGCCGGAACCGGGCCCGGACCAGGGCCGCCAGGTTCTTCCCATCCAGGGGCCGGTCCAGGGGCACAATCGACGCCAGAAACAGATCCAGGGGCGAGGGTTCGGTCCTCAGGGCCTGCTCCCTGTCCTCCAGGCGCAGCACCAGCGACGGCCCAAAGCCCGCCTCCAGGGTCTGCCCCTCCGGCGTGGTGAGGGTCCGCATGGTCACCCCCCGGTCGTCCTTGATCTGGAACTCCAGCACCTCGGTCCGGGCCAGCAGGCTCCCCGCAAAGCGCCGCCCCAGAAAGGTCACGGTCTGGCGGCTTCGCTCCAGCATGGTCAGGTCCGCCGTGGAAAAACTCACCGTATCCCCCGGCTTCATCCGCCCCGCGGCCGCCCAGGGCACCGCCTCCAACAGGGACCCCACGGGCAGCTCCCAGGAGACCTTCGCCTCCCGTCCGTTGGTATCCTGGACCACCTCGAACCTTTCCCCCACCACCTTCCCGGTGGCCACCTGCCTGCGATCCCGGTCCGTCAACTGGGCCCGCCCCTCCAGCATGGCGAAGTCCCCCTCCGTCCGGTAACTGGCCTGGTTCTCCATGCGGGTCTCCAGGGTGACTCCCAACATGGAGATGCGAAACACGGCCTCCCAGGACACCTGGACCGTCGCCCCCTTGGGGCTCATCTCTTCCGAGGCCCAGCCCAGCTTCCGGTTCTGGAAGTAGACCCCATACCAATGCCGCCCCGCGGCCTGGGCCACAGCGGCGTTGATCTCGGCGGGCGTGGGGTTGATCTCCCCGGCCCCAAGGCCGGCAGGAAGACCAAGCAGCAACAACAGCAGCAGCACACTATTTGGACGCAGCACGGGTCCCTCCATCACAAGCCGCGCCATTATGGCCACAGCCGCCATGGGAAACAAGCCACAGCCTTTGAGTATTCCCGGTTGCCCCGGGGCCCAAGCGCACTATACTTCCACACTGCACTGGGGGTTTGAAGATGAAGAAACTGTCCGCGGTGGCGCTGCGCGAATTGCTTGGGACCCTGGATGACGATCTGGACGGAGGCGCCCTGCCTTCCGACCCCGCGGGCCTCCTGGCCAAAGCCGACGAGGCCCTGGCCGAATACGACTTCGAGGCCACCCAGGGGCTCTTGAAGCGGGCCCTCCTGGCCAGCGGCGGGGACACCAAGGTGGCCCAGCGCCTCCTGACCTTCCTGGTGGAGGACTTCGGCCAGTTCGAGACCGCCGCCCGCCTCTTCACCGAGGGCCCCTGGGCCGAGGACCCCACCATCCTGCGCCTTGGCCTGGCCTCCCTCGCCGAGCTTGCCCGCGACCACGACTTCGTGACCGCCCTGGACCTTGCCCCGGACGCCGCCCTGGACGCCGCCACCTGGGCCAAGGCCGGCACCGTCTTCCTGCGCCTCGAGCGTTTCGACCGCGCCGCCGCTGCCTGGAGGCGCGCCCTGGCCTTGAATCAGGCTCTAGGGGGGGGCCAGGGGGGCCTGGTGGAGGCCGAGCGGCGCCTCAATGACACCCTGGCGCCCCTGTTCCAGGAGGCCGACGCCCTGCTCCAAGCCGGCCGCGGTGCCCAGGCCCTGGCCCTGCTGGAGGCCCGCCCCCTGGCCCACCAGACGGCCGAGTTGCTGGCCCGCCGTCGCCGCGCCCAGGAACTGGTTGGCGCGGCCCAGGCCGAGGCCCTCCTGACCCGCGCCCTGGCCGCCGAGGCCGCGGGCGATCTGGAGGCAGCCATGGCCGCCTACGAGGAGGTCCGGACCCTGGACCCCACCTGCCGCTCGGCCACCGAGAAGCTTGAAGAGCTGGGACACCTGCGCCGCCTTGGGGACCAGGAGGCCTTCCTGGCGAAGGCCACCCAGGAGCTTGCCGCCGGCCGCCCCGAGGAGGCCTTCGCCCAACTCCACCGCGCCCTGAAGGCGGGCCTGGGCAGGACCGATCTGGCGGCCCGGGGCCTACCCCCCGCGCTTGGCCTGGCCTACCTGTGGATTCAAGGTGAGGAGAAGGCCCCCGGCGCCGCGCAGGCGGTCGCGCTGAGCCTGCTGGCCCAGCGCCTGGACTCCCCCCAGGCCCCCCTGGCTGACCTGGAGCGGGATCTTCGCAGCATTGAACGGGCCCTGGGCAACTTCCCCCCCGCCGAGCCCCTCCGCGGACGCGTGGATGGCCTCCGGGCAGCCGCCCGTGAGGTGGAGGCCCGCCACCTCCTGGAGCAAGCCCCGACGCTGGCGGACCCGGAGGCCCTGGAGGCCTATCGACGGGCCCTCGAGTTGCACCCCGCCTTGGCCCCCGAACTGGCCCGCCCCATGGAACGCCTGGAGAAGAAACTGGCCGCCCGGGAGGCCCTGGAGGCCCGCGTCTCCGAGGCCCGCAACCTGGCGGAACGGGACCGCTGGTTCGCCCTCCTGGACCTGCTGGCCAGAAACCCCATGGCCGCCAGCTTCTCCCCGGAGATCGGCGCCGCCGCCAACCGGGCCCGGGCGGTCATCGCTGAGAAGTTCTCCTTCCAGGTGGAGGCGGGAGACTCCCAGTCCCTGACGCGCCCCTGCCGCTTCTCGTCAAGGGACCACGACAACCGGGAACTGGCGCCCCTCCAAACCCTGGTCTTCCCGGGTCTGGCGGGGGACGCCATGCTGCTGGTGGATGGGGCCAAGGCCCTGTGCGTGAACCCGGACTCCTGTGCGCCCCTGTGGAAGGCCGCCCTGCCCCCCGCCGCTGCACACCGCCCCGGCAAGAACCTGCTGCTGCATTCCAGCGATGGCGGGCGGGACCTGTTTTGCACCGTGGACCCCGAGACCGACGCCTTCTTCCTGTTCGAGGCCTCGGCCACCGGAGGCCTGCCCAGTGGCCTGGTCCCGGTGAACGCCGGCCCCCTCTCCTCCATGCTGGCCTACGGGCGCGCCTCCATTGGCCGCTCCTACATGCTGGACGGCCCCAACCTGGTCATTCTGGAGACGGGCCAGGACCCCGGCGCCGAATCCGTGATCCGGGGCTTCAATCTGCAAAGCGGCGAGCTGGTCTTCGAGACCCGTCACCCCTTCGCCCTCTCCCACCTGGCGCCCATCCGAGGCCTTGGCCGCTGGCGCAGCAACCGCCTCTTCGACGCCGGCGCCTGGCAACGCCACTCCTGGTTCTCCTTCGCTGAGCTTGACGGCCGCGGGCGCATCGCCGAGAAGCACTTCATCAAGCCCGAGGAGTTGGACGGCACCATCGCCGAAGGAGTGCTCTCCATGGCCTGGTCCCCCTCGGCCCAGATGCTGTACTTCTTCACCCGCTTCATTGAGCCGCTGTCCGGGCAGGTCCTGGCCACGCCCCCCGCCTTTGGGGCCATGCGCCGCAACAAGGAGCTGTTCTACGCCAGCGCCGACGGCAACGCCGTGATGCG
>CAZMEC010000194.1:0-6378 GCA_964565265.1 uncultured Myxococcales bacterium | reverse complement strand
GTGCGCAAGCCCGGCAAGCTGCCCCGCAAGACCCGCCGGGAGTCCTACGCCCTGGAGTACGGCACCGACAGCATCGAGATTCACGAGGACGCGGTGAAGCCCGGCGCCCGGGTTCTGCTGGTGGACGACCTGCTGGCCACGGGCGGCACCATGGAAGCGGCCCTCAAGCTGTTCCTCGCCATCGGCGCCAAGCCCGTGGAGGCCCTCTTCCTGATTGAACTGGCCTGTTTCCCCGGCCGCCAGCGCCTGGAGTCCACCTGCCCCGTGCGCAGCCTCCTGCAGTACTGACCTGCCCGCCCTCTCGCCTTCTCTATTGAAAAGCCAGCGTTCTGTGGCACAATCCGCCGTGTTTGAGTTCGGGGCGTAGCGCAGTCTGGTAGCGCACCAGTTTTGGGTACTGGGAGTCGCTGGTTCGAATCCAGTCGCCCCGACTAGCTGACTTCTTCTGCATTTTGGGGGTGGTCCGATGAAGAGATACTCCCGTCTCCTGTTCCTCACGCTTGCCTGTCTTGTGATGCTGTGGGCCCCGGAGGTCCAGGCAAAGAACATGCAGGGCAAGATGGGCCTGGGGTTCCAGCAAACCATGCCCGGGGCCCACGGCCTCTCCATCTCCTACTGGAACAGCCCCAACCTCGCGGTGCAACTCTTGCTGGGGGCCGAGTTCCTGGTGGACAGGGACGACAACACCACCAACCAGGTTCACTACGGCCTGGGCCTCAAGTGGGTCCTGGTGACGACCCGCTTCGCCAACCTGTCCCTGGGCGCGCGATTCTCCGGGGCCTTTGCCTCCGAGCAGACCTTCGCCAGCAGCACCGCGGCCGGCGCCACCACCACCGACAACAACATCTTCCAGCTTGCCCTGGAGGTCCCCTTCGAGATCGAATACTTCTTCTCCGACGCCTTCGCCATCAACCTCGCCTTCGGCGTCATGGCAACCCGCGTCTCTTCCAAGGGACCGCTCCTTCAGCCCCAGGGGCTAGGTGCCACTGAGACGCCCGGCAGCACGGGCATCGGCATTGGCTCGGGGGGGCTGCTGGGGGCCGCGGGGTTCACCTTCTATCTGTAGATCCTTTGGGCACTCAGGGCTGGCTTAGAATGCGGGCGGGGTCCATGCCGGCGGCGCGGTTTGCCGGGAAGAAGGCCCCCAGCAGCGAGAAGAACACGGCGGCCCCCACGGAGGCGGCCAACCAGCGGGGCTCAAACAGGAAGAAGCTGTCGGGCTTCATGGGAAGGCGGCCCAGGTAGGCCGTGGCAGCCCGGTCCACGCCCAGGGAGGCGGCCACCGCCAGCACATTCCCCAGGACTCCCCCCAGCACCCCCACAAACACCGACTCGCCAAGGAACAGCGCGCGCACCTGGGCCCGAGAGGCGCCAATGGAGCGCAGCACGCCGATCTCGCGCTTGCGTTCGAAGATGACCATCAGGAAGGTGTGGGTGATGTTCACAGCGGCGATGCCCAGGATCAGCCCCGACATGATGAGGAACAGGGCCATGGCGGCCAGGAGGATGGTGCGCAGCTTCTCGGCCTCCGACGACCGGCGGGCCAGTTGCACCCGCTTCTCCGCCAGGCTGTCCAGGGTATCGGGCAGGTTCTCCCGGCGACCAATCTTGAGGATCAGGCTGTCAAAGCTGTCGTTGGCGGCCTGGCCTCCCCCGAAGGCCGCGTTGGCCCGCCGGACATACTCCATGGGCATGGTGACACCAGCCTCCAGGGCCTTGCGGCTGAAGCCCACGACCTTCAATAGCTTCTGGCGAGGTTGGACGCCCTTTTGTACCTCGCGGTAGAACGAGTGGCCATAGAGGGCCTCGCCTTCGAAGCCCAGCAGTGTCTTGAGGGTGCCCAACTGGGCCTTCTGCAAGGTGGAGTCCAGGACTAGGTTGAAGAGTTCCATGACCAGCGGATTCAGGACCACGGGGATGGGCTGCTCGCAGCGGCCTTCGCCGCGCTTGTCGTACCAAAAGTTGTCGGGCTTCAGGTAGGTGATCACCGAGCAGTAGCTGCCATTGGGGCAGCGGGCGGGCTCGCAGGTGGGGGCCTCGGCGCTGGGGCGACCGTCGGCACAGAGGCCCGGCAGGACCCCCCGGCGAAGGTCCGGGTTGTCCGCCACGGAGGCCTCGGTGTGGGTCTGGCTGCAGGGAAGGAACTCGCAGTAGCCGGCCAGCACGCAGCGGCCGCCTTCGCAGGCCGAGCCTTGGCAGTCCTGGGGGCCCTGGCAGGTCTCGGGGACGCAGGCCGTTCCGACGGGGCAGCCGGCGGTGCAGGTTGGCAGGGCCAGTTTGCCGGCGGTATCCTGGCGCCGGCAGGCCCCGGCAAGACAGGTGTAGCCGGCGGCGCAGGGGCTTTGGTCCTGGCAGGGGTAGTACTCGCCGTGGTCCGCAAACAGGCGCCAGTATTCCACCGGGCGACAGCGGCCCGCGCTGCAGGTCTCCTCCTGGGAGCAGTCCCCCGCCTCGGCGCAGCGGCGCTGCCGACCGAAGCGCGTGCGGAGGCTGTCAGCGCTGGCGCCACCGTTGGCGCGGGTCTCCTCCTCCTGCAACTCGTCTTGAAGGACCTGCTCATCCAGGCCGTCAAACCAGGCCTCGAAGGTGATGCCGCCCTCGCTGAAGAGCTGGCCCCCCATACGGTAGGTGGCCTGGAAGCGGCTTTTGACCTTGGGGTAGACGCGGGTGACGCCGGGGAGGGCCTGGAAGCGCCCAAGGTTCGCCTGGTCGAAGGGAAGCTGCTCCACGGCGCTCCGGGCGCCCAGGATGGATACGGAGGAGGGCTCCACCTCAATGAGATCCACCGGATAGATTCGGTCCAGGACGCGCTCGCGGACGCCCATGGTCAGGGCCGCGAAGAACGAGAAGACGGCCACGCCCACGGTGATGCCTACGCTGGAGAAGAAAAGGCTCTTTCGGTTTCGGCGGACATTCTGGAGGACCAGCAGCAGCAGTTTGAGGAAGGACATCTCAGCTTCCTCCTGCAATGATGCGGCCGTCCCGCACCTGGATGGTGCGCCGGGCCAGGGCCGCTGCGGCCAGGTCGTGGGTCACCAGCAACAGGGTCATGCCCTGGTTGCGGTTCAGCTCGCCGAACAGCTCCAGGATGGCGCCCCCGGAGGCCGAGTCCAGGTTGCCTGTGGGCTCGTCCGCAAGCAGCAACCGAGGCTTCATGAACAGCGCCCGGGCGATGGCGCAGCGCTGCCGTTCGCCGCCCGAGAGGGTGTTGGGCATGGCCCGGGCCTTGTGCGCAATCCCGGTGGCTGCCATGGCCTCCTGGGCAAGCTCTCGGGCCTGCCGGCGCCCAACCTCCGGGTTGAAATACGCGGGGTGTCGTACATTCTCTTCCACGGTGAGGTGGGGCAGCAGGTTGAAGCTTTGAAACACAAAGCCAACGGTGCGGTTGCGAAAGGCCGAGAGGCGCCCGTCGGAGAGGGTCTTGAGCTCCAGGCCGGCCACCACGGCCCGCCCGGTGAAGTCCCGGTCCAGGCCGCCGATGAGGTTCAGCAAGGTGGTCTTGCCGCTGCCGCTGCTGCCCAGTATGGCAACAAACTCGCCGTCCAGGATGCTGAGGTTCACCCCCTCCAGCACCGGCGTGGTGTGCCCTTCGGAGCGGAAGCCTTTGCTGACATTTTCCAGGGACACCATCATCAGCGAAGCTCCAGTTCCAGGCCCAGGGTTGCGCCCCCTGGGCGGCCCTTGGCGTAGACGGTTCCAGCCATGAAGCTGTTCAGAATTCCCAGGTAGTAGGGGGGCACGCCCTTGGCCCGGGCCTGCCACACCAGAGGCTTGCAGTTCAGGCCAAGGCGAAGGTCGGCGACGCCATCAAACAGGCGGCCGGCCTCAAGCTGGGGCCCCTTCCCCGTGGCCGTCTCCAGCGCCCGAGCCGCGTCACCCTTGCCCGAGGCCAGCACCAGGACGCCCTCTCCCAGGCCCAGGCCCAGACAGGGACGACCTTTGCGTTTCCGACACCACTCGGACACCACGGTGCCCTCTCCGTGAACGGTCTCCTGGACATAGCCAGGGACCTTGAACTCGTCCAGCAGGGGCCCGAGGAAGGCAAAGTCCCCTTCCAGCAGCAAGCCCGCCCGAAGCGCCCCCAGGACACCCTGGATATCGGCGGCTGAGGCAAGCCCCGCAGGGGAAACCTCGTCGGCCAGGCCAAGCAAGAAGATCCCCACCCTGGGCTGGGCTGCACGCAGCAGATTCTGCAAGGGTGCGACCAAAGCCGCGTCCACTCCAAGCCGGGGCAGCACGAAACCCAGCAGGCCCACCCTACCCTCGCCCACCACGGCCGCCAGGCTCTTGGCCTGGCCGTCCTGGAACAGCAGGAAGGCCGCCGTGGAGGCCTGCATTCTGCCGCTCAAAGGCCGGGGATTGGCCTGCGGAGCCGTGCCCAGTAGCCCCAGGCCAGGCTTGCCCTCCAGGTCCAGTTCCAGGGAGGCTCCCTCCAGGTTGGAGCTCAGGTGAAGCTGGACACCGGTGACGGACTCGGCGGCGGCGCGAAGCAAGGGCAGCATGAGGGCCCCGGCGGGCCCGGGAATGAGGGTGTCAAACTCTGGGGGGAGGGCCGGGAGGGGACCAGGCCGATGGGCGGTCACCAGACCCTTGAGGACCGGCCATTTTTCGCCGGGCCGGGCCGCCGCAAGACATCGTTTGGCTGCCTGCTGGGCCCCCACTGCCCCACCCTTGGCAGAGTAACCAAGCACAAAGATGCGGGGGTTCTTTTCCAGGGCCAGGCCCAGGGAACCCAGTGACCCGGCGAGGGGCCCGGCCTTGGGGTCCGGCAGGGCATTGAGATTCCCAAGCACCTTGGCAAACCAGGCCTCCAGGGTTGGCCCATCGCTAGAGTCCAGGCCCAGGCAGGCGCCCCCGTCAGCAAACCAAAGAAATGCCAGGGGGCTGGCCGCGTCCAGGCCCACCTGTTCGAAGCAGTCGTCCCTGGCCAGGTCCAGAGCCAGGCGCTGCTGGGCCAGGTCCACCAGCCCAAGGAGCCCATCCACATTGACCACGAACTGCAAAAGCCCCACGCGCAACTCCGCCAGCGGAGCCGTCACCACCACGACCGAGGCCCCCTCCGGGGACAGCACCTCCAGGGGCGAGGCCATGAGCGTCGGGGCGGAGCGGCGCCCGCAGCCAGGGACCAAAGCCACCAGCAACAGCACGCCAAGCAAAGCCAATCTGGAAGGGCAACAAAGCATGGGCGTAAGGTAGGCCAGTTTGGCCCGCCGCTCAACAGGAAAGCTCAACTGTAACCCGTGCCCTCATCCGGCCCTTCGGGCCACGCCGGCCGGTTCCCTCCCACGCCGGGGGAGGGTTGCCTTCAGTTCCCTCCCCCTCTGGGGGAGGGTCAGGGAGAGGGCGGCTAGTGAGGGAGAGCGCAGAGGGTGGCTGGCGTTGGAACCCGTGCCCTCATCCGGCCCTTCGGGCCACCTTCCCCCACTGGGGGAAGGGAATTTGGTAGGGGATATTGGGGCGCAGGCTGAAGGCCAGAAATGCGCACAGGAGGAGTTGGATCCAAGGCCCTGCGGTTGGCCCCGAAGACCCGGCGACCCCGCAGCCCCCACCGCCCCCGCCGCCGCTGTTGGTATCGGTGGGCGTGAGAGTGTCCTCGGGCTGCGCGTCGGCGACCGAGTCCTGGTCCACTGTATCCGGCAGGATCTGGTCCGAGCATTTCCAGAGGTCCGCCTGGTAGACGCTACAAAAGCCCTGTTCGTCGTCCTCCAGGATGCCCGCTGGCAGGTCCGCGCTGCATACGGCCGTGCCGGCTGCGTACATCAGCGAGTCCTCAACTTGAGAGTGCGCCAGGCCCGTGAAGTGCCCCGCCTCGTGGAGGAAGGCGAACTTGAAGTCGGCCAGTTGATCGTCCTGGCCACCCCCGCAAAGGGAGAAGTCAAAAGACTGGGCGTTGATGGCGATGTCCACATCGTAGATCTCGCCCGTGGGCGGGTCGAAGCTGATCACGGTCAACATCACATAGGTGGGCTCCCACTTCCAGCCGCTGCGGGCAAAGACCACATCGTTCCTGTTGGGGCCCAGCTTGGAGACCTTGGCATCGTCCACCAGGTTCCGGAAGGATGGGTAGAAGTCACTGCAGGCGAGGTCGCCCCAGGCCTTGAAGGCGCGGCGCACCTCCAGGATTTCCTGCTCCCCTTCAATCTCCTCCAGGCCGTTGGAACCAATGTAATAGGGAATGCTGCAGGCCTGGGCGGGCCAGTGTACGAGGTTCCCGTTGGACGAGTAGAACTCCCAGGCGGCGACCTGCGTGGGCAGCAATAGTACCAACAGCCCCAGGCCGGCCCCAAGGGTGCGAGCCAGCAAGCGGCCAAGCCCATCCGAACCCCGACCGCAATGGAGGGGGTTGCAGCCCGTCCGTCCGAACCCCGACCGCCAGGG
>CAZMEC010000193.1:0-6427 GCA_964565265.1 uncultured Myxococcales bacterium | reverse complement strand
ATCAGGCCGTCCATGTTGGATTCGAACAGCGAGCGGGTATAGAACTGGTGGTCCCGGAGGCGCTGCGCCAACTGCTTCTGCTCCTCCTCGATCTGCTTGCGCGCCGTATTGTCAGTGCCAATCAACAGATAACCAATGATGGCTCCCAGGTCATCACGCAGCGCCGTGACCGACACCACCGCTGGAAAGCGGCTGCCATCTTTGCGGATGTAGACCAGCTCGTAGATGTCCTCGATGCCTCGGGAGGCCTTGAAGACCAGGGCCTCGAAGCCCGGCGTGATCTTCGTGCCGATCTCGGCGCTCAGCCAACTGGCGCGGGAGATCAGCTCCTGGGGGTCCGAGATGTCCGCTGGGCTGATCTTGTTCACCACATCGGCGGCCGAGTAACCCAGCATCCTTTCTGCGCCCACATTGAAGATCTGGATCACGCCCGTGGCGTCAGTGGCGATGCTGGAAAAGTTGGCACTGTTGAAGATGGCGCTCTGTAGTGCGCCGGCCTTTTGAAGGGCCGCCTCAGCCTGCTTTCTGGCGCTGTTGTCGGTGCCAATCAGCAGGTAGCCGATGATGGCGTCCTGGTCGTCTCGCAGCGCGGTGACCGAGACCACTGCGGGGAAGCGGCTGCCATCCTTGCGGATGTAGACCAGCTCGTAGATGTCCTCGATGCCTCGGGAGGCCTTGAAGACCAGGGCCTCGAAGCCCGGCGTGATCTGGGTCCCGTTCTCGGCACTCAATGACGCCGCGCGCGCGATCAGTTCCTGGGGATCCGAGATGTCCGCCGGGCTGACCTTGTTCACCACATCGGCGGCTGCATAGCCAAGCATGCGTTCGGCGCCGACATTGAAGATCTGGATGACTCCCTTGGAGTCCGTGGCGATGCTGGAAAAGTTGGCGCTGTTGAAGATGGCATCCTGGAGGGCACCTGTCTTCAGCAGGGCTGCCTGGCGATTGACCTCGGCGATCACCTTCCCGGGATCGGCGGCGCCGTGGACAAGACCGGGACCGAATTCTTTGTCTGACATGGGGACACCTCAAGAAGTTCTGGGCCCTTGGATAGCAAGCCCCGTGCCAGCTTTGCCGGCTTTGGTCGATTCCCGGACCCTCAAGCCAGCAGGCGCCAGTCCTGCAAGTCTGCCTGAGGCACCCCCGGCTGCAGCCATGTCATTATGAGCGGGCGGGGTTCCGAAGTGATTGGTTGGAGAAGGTGCTGAAGGGGATGCCAACCACTTGGCCTGGGTCCAATTCGGGCCCGCTACTTTCCTTGACCCTCGCTGGCGCTTCGGGTATTTTCCCACACGATGTTTGCGCCAGGTCCCTTGCGGGAGTCACGGAGACGCCCATGTTCAGTCGAAAAGAGGTCGTGGAGTACCCGCGCTTGGTTGCCATTGAGACCACCAACCGCTGCAATGCCACCTGCAAGTTCTGCCCGAACAGCGTGCTGGGGCGCGACCGCCGGAACATGACGCAGGAGCTGTTCGAGAAGATCATCGACGACTGCCGCGCCTTCCCTCTCAAGGCCCTTGAGCCCTTCCTCAACGGTGAGCCGTTCATGGACCCCAAGATCCTCGAACGCCTGGAACACATCCGGCGCACTCTCCCGGCCACCAAGCTTCGGCTGTACACCAACGGCAACCTGATGACGCCGGCCAAGCTGGACGCCCTGAGTGGCCTGGGCATCGATCACCTGTATGTCAGCCTGAACACCCTGAACCCCGAGAAATACCGGGAGGTCATGGGCCTGGACCTGGACAAGACCCTCACGAACCTCAGATACCTCACGGACCCGGCCCGCCGTGGCCGCATCGCCCGGCAGATCACCTTCCGGATGACGCGGACCTCCGACACCTCGCTTGAGGATCAACGCGCCTTCGTTGAGTTCTGCGACCAGCACAAGGTGCGCAACTTCATCGTCGGTCTCTTCAACTACAAGGGCTTCGTGTCAAGCACGCTCCCCGTGCCCAATTACCCCTGCGAGAACCTCACCCGGCTGGACATCCTGGCCAGCGGCGTCGTGACCCTGTGCTGCATGGACCAGGAGGGAGAGTTCGCCTGGGGCGACATCAACCAGACCTCCGTGCTGGATGCCTACAACAGCCCGGTCGCCCGCAAGTACCGCGGCCTGCATCGGACGGGACGCCGCCGTGAGATGCCTCCGTGCAACACCTGCAACCTGTTCTGGCCCTCCTTCGAACGAACTGCGCCGGCCATGCGCGCGCGGTTTGGCGTTGAAGCGGCCCTGTATTTCCTGAAGTACAAACCCTGCGGGGTCAGGCCCGTGCCGGCTGCTCCGAAGCAGTGACGCCCGCTGAAAGGATCCCCCCCATGCGTGTAGGACTCGTGAGCACCTATCCACCGATGTACTGCGCAATCGGCATCTACTCCCAGAAGTTGGCCCGCGCGATGGTGGGCGTTCAGGAAGACCTGGAGGTCAGGATTCTAGGGGAGGTGGGCACCGCGGACGCGACTGATGGCCGCATAATCAGCCGTCCCGTCTACCGTCGCGACGAGGAGTACCAGGACAAGATTGTGAAGGCAGCGGTTGACGCTGGCGTGCAGCTTGTCCACTTCCAGCACGCGCCGGACCTCCTGGGCGATGACCACCGGCTACCCCAGACCCTCAAGAAGCTGCACGAGGCGGGCATCAAGACCGTGGTGACCCTGCACACCGTCTACTCCGGCAGGGAATGGCGCAGGTTGCTGGGCAAGTGGTCCGACTCCCGCTTCCACCAGGGGCTGGCCGAGCACGCGGACCGCCTCATCGTCCACCACCGCAGGGGCATGGCTGATAGCCTCGAGGCCCAAGGCATTGAGCCCGGGAAGCTGGTGGTGATCCCCCACGGCACCACGGAGATGCCCCAGGCGGACCATGCCGAAAGCCTGCGCCACCTTGGGCTACCGGAAGACACCTTCCTGTTTCTCTTCTTTGGCTTCATCCACATCCAGAAGAACATCCACACGGTCGTCGAGGCCTTCTCGCGCATCGCCAGGGACTACCCCCGGGCACGCCTTGTGGTGGCCGGGATGCCCTGGGGAAAGCGCTGGTACAACCACCTCTATTCCGCGGCCATGAAGACCCGCGTCCGGCTGGCAGGCAGACAGGGTCAGATTGAGATTCGCGACGCCTATGTGGCCCCGGGGGATGTGAACGCCTACTTCTCAGCGGCCGATGTGCTGCTGCTGCCCCACTGGCAGAAGTACGGGTCAGCGTCTGGAGTGTTTCATCAGGCAATAGGCGCCCGAAAGCCGATCATCATGGCCCCCGGCCCCAAGTTCGCAGACGGGATGCAACGCCTGGCCGAGTTTCCCGAACTGCTGGCAAGTCACTCCAGCCCCGCCCAGTGGGCAAAGGCCATGCGCCGCCTGATTGAAGACGATGCCTTCCGCGAGAAAGCCCGCCACGCCCTGTCGGATTACACCGACGAGACCCTCTGGCCCGTAGTAGCCGGTAGCCACCTCAAGGTCTATGAGGAGCTGCTGGGAGAGTAGGAGCGAAGACGACCGAGACCGGCGTGGGCTCCGGCAGCGGCTTCTTCTTGCGCGGTCCGCGGCGCTTGGGGGGCTTGGGGGGCGGGGTGTCGGTGGCGATGGCGCGCTCGGTGAGGACCCGCAGGTTCTTGCCGTCGGTCTCCACGGTGACGGTGCCCCACTGGTCCGTGCGGTACAGCTTGACCTGGCTTTTCGAATACCTGTCGAGGGTGGACTGGGCGGGGTGGCCAAAGGCGTTCTTGGTGGCCAGCGAGACGATGCCCACCAGGGGCGACACGGCCTCAATGAAAGCCGGCGTGGACGAGGACTCCGCGCCGTGATGGGCCACCTTGATGACCTCGCAATCCAGGTCCTTGGCGTAGTCCGCCAGCATCTGCTTCTCCACCTTTCGTTCGGCATCCCCCGGAAAGAGGAAGTCCACCTCCCCGTAGGTCACCTTGATGACCACGGAGTTGTTGTTGTTGTTGCTCTCCCGGGCCAGGTTCTTGTCCTTGTTGGGGGCCAGGACCAGGACCTCCACCCCTTCACCGATCTGGAACCTGTCCCCCGCCACCAGTTTCTTCATGGGGATGCTCTTGGCTTTCATGAGCTCCAGGATGGCCAGGTTCATCTGGTTGGTGTGAAGGTGCCCGGACCCAAGCACGATCTCCACCGGCAGGGCCAACATCAGCTTCTTGATGAAGCCCACATGGTCGGCGTGCCCGTGGGTGATGAGGACCCGGTCGAGCTTCTTCACGCCGCGCTGCTCCAGCCAGGTCAGCAGCCTGCGGTTCCTGTCGTTGGGCCCCGCGTCAATCAGCAGGTTCTTTCCGTCCGGGGCCTGGATGAAGATGGCATCTCCCTGGCCCACATCGACGACATTGACCGTCAGCAGCGGCCCTTCCAGCGGTTCCTGGACAAGGACAGGGGCCGTGGCGACGGGCGGCGTCTCCTGGGCCCCAGCCTGGAGGGGCGCACCCAGGAAGGTCAGCAACAACAGCAGCAGCAGGGCCTTGGTCTTCATCGGCGATACTCCCTTCAAGTGCGCACAGGCTGAAATGGGGCAAGAACACCAATAGGCGATTGGTAGCCGGCAACCGGCCGCAGGTCAAAGGCTTTGTGGTCCCGGCCCGGTATTCGCTTGAGGAGGGCCTACAGTTTTCCCCGACAGTGCAGCCATTCCGGCGAAGCTGATTGCCGAGGTCAATCGCCAGGCGGTCCTGCTGCACTAGAGCGCTTTGGAACGCAGGGCCCCAAGGCCCGAAAACCGGCTTGATGGGTCTGGGGATGGCCACCTCGCCGGGCAGAACAAGAGGGCTTGCCGTTATAGCGAAGCAGTGGCCTAATGCATTGCCCCCAAGTCAGCCAAAAATCGACGAGGTGACATGGTACGACTGTTGATTGTGGTCGCAGGTCTGCTTCTTGCGGGGCCGGCCTTGGGCCAGGACCCTTACGGGGCGGCCTTCGCCAAAGCCGGAATACTGGAGCAGCAAGGACACCCAGGCGAGGCCGCGGCCCTGCTTGAACCCTTGGTGGAGGCCTATCCCCAGGATTTTGCCCTCTTCCTTCGGCTGGGTTGGCTGCACTTCTCTGCCGCCGAATACCTGGAAGCCTTGCCGCATTACGAGACGGCCGCAGCGCTGGTGCCGGACTCGGTGGAGGCCCGCCTTGGGATCGCCTGGACCCAGGTGCGCCTCGGCCGCTGCGGCAAGGCCCGACCGCATTTTCTCAAGGCCCAAAGCCTGGCGCCGAAGTCGGCCTCAGCCCAGGAGGGTCTCGCCCTTTGCGGCCCCCCCGCAAGCTTCCATCCGTCCTTGCTTGGGACCTACCACAGCTACACCACCCACCCGTTCAAGAAGTCGGCCTACAGCGGCACCATCTCGCTGCCCACCGTCCTGCTGGACCTCCTGGTGCTGGCTCCCACCTATCGCTACACCCAGTTCAAGACCAGACCCCAGCCGGGCCTGGGCGCCAGCCGGGGAGGCAGTTCCTTCGCGCAGCACGAGGGTTACCTGGCAGCGGGGCTCAAGTTTCGGGCCGTCACGGTGCTTGGCCACTACGCCTTGGTACACGACGGGTCTCTGGATCAGTACGCCCGGGTGGCGGGCCTGTCAGCCGCCGGAGTGCCCGGCTTTGGGCATTACTACCTGGAGGCCAGCCTGGGCCAGCACCAGGACACCAACGCCCTGCGGTTGGCCGCCCGCTACACCATCCCTCTCAGCTCCAGGTTCTTCCTGGTGCCTGCCTTGGCGGGGCAGAGCGTGAATGATGAAACCTTCTACTCGTTGGGGGGCTCGTTGCAGGTGCAGGCGACCCGGGCGCTGGCCCTGGTGCTGGGGGGAAAATGGGGGGAGGAGCGCCTGCCTGCCTATCTTGACCAACCCTCCGTGTACAACATCCCCGAGCGCATCCTGTGGGGCGCCTGGGCTGAGGCGGACTGGACGATTGCCCAATGGGTGCTGCGGCTGGCCGCCGAGTACTATCGCCTGGAGGCCCTGACCCCCACGGGCTTCAGCCAGCCGAGCATGGCGCTGTTCTCCCTGGGATTTGTGTTGTAAGACCAATTGCGGAGGCTCAAATGGACCATATTCAGAAGCTCAAGGATCTTGCCGTCAGTGAATCTGGCTTCGTCTTCGATCCCTTCACTGGCGCCACCTTCAATACCAACGGCACGGGCCGCGCCATCCTCGAGGGCCTCAAGGTCGGCAAGGACCGGGGGGCCATGCTGGAGAGCCTGCGGGGGGCCTTCGAGGTGGGAGACGAAGATTTGGAGAGGGACCTGGACGAATTCCTCTACCTGCTTCGGGAGAATGGCATCCTGCCCACCGGCTTCCAGCTTGAAGACGGTGACAAGTGATGGCCGATCTAAAGCTGACCGTGGCGGTCACTGGACTCAACGCCACCGACAACCCGGGCCCTGGGGTAACGGTCATTCGGGCCATTCGCCAGGACCCCGACTTCAAGG
>CAZMEC010000192.1:0-6435 GCA_964565265.1 uncultured Myxococcales bacterium | reverse complement strand
TCAGGTGAGGTCGCGGTACATGACCTCGGCGATGCGGTAGGAGCTGTTCTCCAGGTCATACATGGTCTTCTTGATGGCATCCAGATCATCATCATCCAGGGCATCGCGGCACTTGATCAGGTCGCTGCGGATCTTTGCGGTCTCTTCGTCCGTAAGGTAGGTCTCAAACTTCACCAGGGACCGTTCGGTGGTGTAAATGAGGGACTCGGCCTTGTTCTTGAGCTCGACGAGTTCTTTTCGCTCCGAGTCTTCCATGCGGAACTGCTCGGCGTCCTTGACCAGGCGCTCAATCTCGTTCTCCGACAGGCCGCTGGAGGGGCGCACCCGGACGGACTGCTCGTTGCCCGTGGCCAGATCCCGGGCGGACACGGACAGAATGCCGTTCTCGTCCACCTCGAAGGTGACCTCGATCTTGGGGATGCCCCGGCGGGCCGGGGGCACGCCTACCAATTCAAAGCGGGCCAGGGACTTGTTGTCTCTGGCGAGGGGCCGTTCGCCCTGCAGCACATGGATGTTCACCACGGACTGGTAGTCCTCGGCGGTGGTGAAGACCTCGGTGCAGGAGGTCGGGATGGTGCGGTTTCGTTCGATGAGGCGGGTGAAGAGGCCACCCTTGGTCTCAATACCCAGGGACAGGGGAATGACATCCAGCAGCAGCACATTGTCCACCTCGCCGGAGACAATGCCCGCCTGGATGGCGGCGCCCACTGCCACGGCCTGGTCTGGATCGATGCCGTTGTTGGGGGCCTTGCCAAAGAACTTGGCGACCTTGGCCCGGACCAGGGGCATCCTGGTCATGCCGCCCACCAGCAGGACTTCGTCGATGTCCCCCACGGACATGTTGATATCCGACAGCACCTTCTGGCAGTGGAAGATGGTGCGCTCAATGATGTCTTCCGACAGGCGCTCAAGCTCGAGGCGGGTCATGGAGCGCTTGATGTGCCGGGGGCCCTTGGCGTCGGCAAAGACGAAGGGCAGGCTGATCTCGGTCTCGTCCAGGACGGACAGCTCAATCTTGGCCTTCTCGGAGGCCTCCTTGATGCGCTGAAGGGCCACGAAGTCGGTCCCCAGGTCCACTCCCTCACGCTGCTTGAACTCTTCTACAATCATGCCCGCAATGCGCATGTCGATGTCTTCGCCGCCCAGGAAGGTGTCGCCGTGGGTGGCCTTCACCTGGAACACGCCCTCGCCCACCTCAAGGATGGAGATGTCAAAGGTGCCACCGCCCAGATCGTAGACCGCCAGACGACCCTTGGTCTCCTGGTTGAGGCCAAAGGCCAGCGCCGCCGCCGTGGGTTCGTTGATGATTCGCAGCACCTCCAGGCCGGCGATGCGGCCCGCATCCCGGGTGGCCTGGCGCTGGGCATCGTTGAAGTAGGCGGGCACCGTGATGACCGCCTGGGTGACCGTCTCGCCAAGGTACTCTTCGGCGTAGGTCTTGAGCTGCTCAAGGAGGTGGGCAGAGATCTCCTGGGGCGAATAGTCGCGGCCCCGGATCTCCACATAGGCGTCCCCGTTCTTCGCCTCCACCAGGGTGAAGGGGTAGGACTTCTTCATGCGTTGGACTTCGGGGCTGGCGTACTTCCGACCTATGAGCCGCTTGACCGCCAAGACGGTGCTCTCGGGGTTGGTGATGGCCTGCCGCTTGGCCACCACCCCGACCAGCTTGCCCTGGTCGTTGAAGGCCACAACGGACGGAGTGGTTCTGCCCCCCTCAGGGTTGGCAATCACCACCGGCGAGCCGCCTTCCATGACGGCAACGCAGGAGTTGGTGGTTCCCAGATCTATACCGACCGGTTTCGCCATAGGTCCCTCACTCTTGCAAGCAAGGCTGATTTGGGCTTACCTGCCGTGCCATCAGCCTCGTCCGGGATGTCGTCCGGGGTGGCATAATACCCATACTTGCGTCCGTAGTAATAGTAATAGTGATACGAACCGGAGGAGATGTCCACATCGTTAACCACGCACCCGATGGGGTCCGGGAAAACGCTCCACAACATGTCCCTGGCTTCCTTGAGGGCATCTCTGGTGGTGCGGCCCGACTTGGACACGCAGACCACCTGATCGCAGTGGGTCACGATGATGCGGCTGTCCGCCACGGCCAGCAGGGGCGGCGAGTCAAAGAGCACCAGATCATACAGGCGCTTCAACTCCTCCACCATGTGCCCAAAGGCCGGAGCCTGCACCAGTTCAATGGGGTTGGGGGGGCGAATCCCGCAACCGAGGAGGTCCAGGCCGGGCACCTGGGTGGGGAGGATGTAGTCCCCGATATGGCCGCCCTGGATGAGATAGCTGGCCACGCCGCCGTTCTTGGGCTTGAGGCCAAAGGCCTTGTGCAGTCGGGGCCGACGCATGTCCGTGTCAATCACCACCGTGCGCAGGCCAGACATGGCCATGGTGATGCCCAACTGGCAGGCCACCGTGGTCTTGCCTTCCCTAGGGGATGGGCTGACCACCAACAGCACCCGGGGCCGAACCCCGCCGCTGTACATGATGTTGGTCTGAATCGAGCGGAGCTGCTCGGCCACACTGGATTTCGGGTGCGTCAGCGGGTAGAGGTCCCGCTCCTGGGAGTACTCGTCCACGCCCACCGCGTGGAGCGTGCGGCCAATGCTGGGCAGGATCCCCAGGAACCGGACGCCGCTGATGTTCTCCACATCGGAGCGGTCCCGGATGGTGTTGTCCAGGGACTCGACGAAGAAGGCCGCGCCAAGGGACAGCAGGATGGACAGCAGGACCCCGGCCATGAGGTTCAGCGTGAGGTTGGGCTTGATGGGCAGCTTGGGCTGAATCGCCAGGTCCTGGATGCGGACATTGTTGGTCTCCACCTGGGCCACCAGCGTGGTCTCGGCGTAGCGGTTCTTGACATAGTCGAAGACCTTGGTGATCTCCGCTCGCTTGGACACCAGGGGTTCGTGTTCGCGCTGAATCTGCAGCAAGGAGGACTCCTCCTGCCGGGCCGCACGAAGCTCCTCCAGGAGGGCCTTTTGCTTGTCCGACTGGGCAGAAAGCCGGTTCTCCGTCTCCTTGAGTTGGCGATGCAGATCCACCAGTTCCGAGTTCAAGATCCGCTGCACGCTGCTGCGCAGGCTCTTCTTGACCAGGGTCGCCTGTTCCTGCAGCGAGATGTACTTGGGATGCCGCTCGCCATACTTGACCGAGATGTCCTCCAGGGACACCTTGAGGGCCGTCAACTGGCCCCGCAGGGCAGCCACCTCAGAGTTGGCCACCACCTTGGGGTGAACCACCCTCTCGGGATCCGAGTAGCGCAGCATTCTTTCGGCCTCGCCGATGGTCTCCTGGAGCTCGGTGACGCCTCGGCTGGATTCCAGCCCGATGCGGTCAACCTTGGCCTGCTGGTACATCTCGTTCAGCTGCTGGAGCCGGCGCTGCACAGCGTCCTTGCGGCCAGCCAGGGATCCCACGCCGTTTTCCTGCTCGAACGCCAGGACCCGCTCTTCAGCATGGGTCTTCTGCTTCTCGAGCTTGTCCAGCATGTCCTCCAACTCTTCGTTGGCTTCCTGGATCATGCGTTTCTTCATCTCCAGGTTCTGCCGGCGGTACTCCTCCACATAGGTGTTCACGATCTCCGTGGCCAGGGCTGGATCGTTGTGTTCGAACGCAACAATGACCACCCGGCTTTCCCTTTGCGGGTTCACCTCAATCGACCCCAGCAACATGGAGACGGCGTCCATCTCAGTCATCCGCTTTCGCATCTGGCTTCTGGAGAGGGGGGGCTCGACGCGGTCCAGGCCAAGGAAACGATCATCCACCGACAGCCCCATCCGGTCCACCACGCGCTTGGCGAGGTTGCGGCTTCGCAGGACCTGGATCTGGGTGTTCAGGTATTCCGCACTGGCCCAGAAGTTTCCGCCGCCCAGCTCAATGACATCCTGCACGCTGGAAAGCACTGCAGGCGTTCGGTTGTCAATCACCACTGAGGCTTTGGCCTGGAAGACCTTGGGCTGCTTGCGGGTGAATACCACCGTGGCCGCCAGGGTCATCACGATGGTCATGATGACCACCAAGCGGCGCTTGATCAGGACCCGCCCCAGGTAAGCCAAGGCCTCGCCTTTGGCCTCCGGTTTCTTTGTGCGACTCGTCGTCAACTCAACCCACCACTGCGCAAAGTTCGTGTCGATGCCTTACCACGGAACCCTGGCCCGTGCAAGAAACGACCTCAGATTATGGATTTTGGAACAAACAGGGAATCGCCCGGCTGAAGGGGAAAGTTGGGCACCTTTCCCTCGCCGATGGCCTGAATGGGGATCTCGTAGCGCTGATCCAGTCCACCCTGGCTTCTGGTCAGAACCGCCTGGTTGGCCAGGGCCGTATCCGCAAGCCCACCGGCCAGAGCGATGGCATCAATGACAGTCATCCCGGGCTGGTACTGGAAGGTGCCGGGCTTGTTCACCTGACCCGTGACGGTGATCTTCTTGGAGGCATACTCCTTGACGAACACAGTGACATAGGGGTTCCGCAGGAAGCCGTCGGACAGCCTCTGGGTGATGATGCTCTCGACCTGGGACGGGCTAAGGCCATCCACAGGGACCTTCCCAATAAGGGGGAAGTTGATCTCGCCCTGGCCAGTCACCCGGTACACCCCGGACAACTCCTCCTCGCCAAACACCTTGACCTCAAAGACATCGCCCGGACCCAAGGTCATGACATGGTTCAAGGTCCCCTGCACGGCCTCCGCCTGGACCCGTTCGTATTCCCGGGTGTCGGGGGGCGAGCAGGACCAGACGCTGGCCAGCATGCCAAGCACAAAGAGCAGGCGCCGGTTGGCTATTTCCATGGGAGACCTTCGAGGGAAGTGAAGCGTTGGGGCAGGTTCGTGACTGCTTGGCCTAGTAGCGGAAGACCAGCATGGCGTCGATGATGTGGGCCTTGTAGTCCATCTTGTCGACATTGCCGCTGACGGCATTCTTGATGAAGAAGTCGCTCATCAGGTTCTCGAAGGAGTACTTCAAGGACACGCCCAGCCAACGGGTGATGTCGGCATCCCCGCCGAGGCTGAGGCGAAGCTGGGTGTCGGCCCGGTCAATGTCTCCCATGGAGGCAATGGCGGGGTTGTTGCCCATGAACTTGAAGGGCACGGCGGAGTAGCCCAGCCAAGTGTAGGCGGCGTCGGCGGTGATCTGAACCCGGCTTCCAACGCGCTGCTTGGCAGTGAACTTGATCTCGTCGCTGACCAGATAGTTGGTGAACAGGTTATCCCGGAAGTCCCGCAAGTAGCCAACCTGAACCATGGTCATCTTGCTGGGGCGATAGGTCACCCGAGCACCACCGATGAAGCCATTGTAGGAGTCATTCTCGCCCTTGTTGATGGTCTCGCCAGCAGCCACGGGCCGCTTGTCGTGCATGGAGTTACCCCAGCCGGCGACAACCATGGCGGAGATGGTCCGGGTGAAGGCGCCATTGACGCCAATCCGGGCCTTGATGGGGCTGTTGTCAGTAGTCTCGCCGTAGACGCCGTAGCCCTTGGCGACATAGTCTCTCATCTGGTAGTTCACATCGGCAAACAGAGAGGTGAAGGGCAGGAACTTCCAGGTGAACTTGCCAGAGATCTGGTGGGACTGAACATCGCCCCAGTCATTGGCCGTGTCAGTGAAGTAGTCCACGATGTAGTCGTAGCCCAGGTTGAACCGCAGGGCCCCACCACCGGGAACCAAGCCAAGGCTGGCGCCGGCCTGGTTGAAGACGCGATCCCAGGTGCCGGCGACTTCAACATTCCGGCGCTGGAGCAGGTACTTGAACTGGTCCGCGACGCCAAACTGGACGGGCCCGTCCTTGAAGAACAGGGCCTTGAACCCGGCAATACCGCCGAAGTTGCTCTGGCCACTGGCAGCGTCGCCGCTGTCCAGATACTTGCGCGCCTCAAGCTGCCCGTTGATGGACAGGCCCAAGGGGGCATTCTTGCCAGCCTCAATGGCCAGACCGGGATACATCATGATGATGCCTCCAGCCTTGGGCTTCTGGGCATCGTCACTGTCCGACACATAGAAGAGGTTGGTGTTGTACTGGTAGGCCGCGCCGAGCGTCGGATAGATCACAAACTGGGCTGCCTTGACACCCATTTCCTTGGCAAGCCCTTCATCGACAGCCTTGCCAATCTGCTGCGCAGTAGCCGCGGTGGGCACAAACAGGGCAACCGCGAACGCGCCAAACAGAGCCTTCTTCAGAAATCTCATCATCATAGCTTTCCATCTCCCTGGCATGTGCCTTGGGTTAGCAATCAACTAACTCTTTGACATTGGGGCCGAGTCTAGCCGGCCATGCGCCACTCTGTCAACCAAAAATCCTGCCCAGCCCTACATGTACGGAGAGGGCGCGGGGGGGGGATCGAGGTAGACAGTGGTATCAATCTGCTCATCGGGTTCACCCTCGGGAAGGTCCTCAACGGTCTGTTCCCACTCAACCACAGAGGGCTGG
>CAZMEC010000191.1:0-6441 GCA_964565265.1 uncultured Myxococcales bacterium | reverse complement strand
ACGAGGCCACGGCCCAGAAGTGGTCCTTCTTCTCGCCGGCCTGCTTCCCCACCGTGTCCATCATCGATCCGGCGGCCCAGATCTCCCTGCCCTGGGACCAGGTCGTGAACGGCAGCGTGGATGCCATGTCGCACATCATGGAGTACTACTTCGCGCGCCAGGCCCAGGGCACCACCCTGGCGGTGAACGACGCCCTGCTTCGCACCCTCATGGAGACCACCGACGCCCTGCAGAAAGACCCCACCAATTACGAACTCCACGCCACCCGCTGCTGGGCCGCCACCCTGGCCTTCAACGGCCTCTCCTCCTGCGGCCTGGGCGGTGGCGAGTGGCTGGCCCACGGCCTGGAGCACTCCATCAGCGCCCTCTACCCCAAGGTGGCCCACGGCGCCGGGCTGGCGGTCATCTTCCCGGCCTGGTTCGCGTACTTCAAGGACAGCCACCCGGAGCGCTTCGCCCGCTTCTCAAGTCTCTTTGGCACCAACGATCCGGTGGAGGGCCTGCGCCTCCTGCGGGCCCGCTTCGCCTCCTGGGGCGCCCCCGAAACGCTGGAGGATCTGGGCGTCAAGCCCTCGGACCTGCCGGCCCTGGCGGCCAAGACCCTGGAGATGGGGAGGCTGGGAACCCTCAAGACCCCCAGCGCCAAGGATCTGGAGGATCTGCTTCGCGGCGCCCTGCGGGTCGGCTGACACCTGGGAGGTCCCATGTTCAAGTCGGGGAGAATCCTGGCCCTGCTGGCCCTGCTGGGCGCCCTTGGGGCTGGGTGCCAGAGTGACGAGCAAGAGCTCTTCGTGCCCTATGACCTGCCCCCCGAACTGGAGGGCCTGGACCTGTCCTATCTGCCCTTCGAATACCTGAGGGACGGCTGCATGTACCGGGCCGCCTATCTGGGCATGGAGTTCGCAGTGGCGGGGCTGCCGGCGGTGGCGGTGCAGGCCCAGGATTGTGACCTGAAGCTCAGCATCCACGGCCCCGCTGGCGAGCGCTGGCGCGTCCATGTGGTGGGCGGCTTCCTGGAGGACGGCCAGGTGAAGGTGGTGGACCCGGGCTTCTCGGACACCCTGCTGACCCCAGCCCAGTGGCTGGCGTTCCTGCAGTCCGACAACCTGAACCTGCGCTACAACCCCTCGGCCTACCCCCAATCCATGGATGAGGCCACCACCTGCAACACCGAATCCGGGCAAGAAAACATAGTGACCACGGTGGACCAGATGACGCCCTTTGATTCCCAGAACATCGGCATCTGGTGCAGCTACCTGCGGCGCTATCTGAGGGACGCAGGCCAGGACGAGGATGGCAGCCGGGAGGCCCTCCTGGTGGCCCGCAGCGCCGAACTCTTCGACGCCCTCCTGGACCTGGGCCTCATCAACGCCATGGGCCCCGCCCCCGCCAAGGGCAGCTTCGCCTGCCCCCCACCCCTGGACCTGCCCTGAACCTTTCAGTCCCGGCGCTTGGCGACCCAGATGTAGTGTTTGCGGCCGCCCTTGTTGCCCCGGGCCCGGGCCTCCACTTCTTCTACCAGATAGTCCGCCCGCCGCAGGCGCGAGGTGAAGGATCGGTCCGGGGCAGCGGACCACACGGCCAGCACCCCACCGGGCCTCAGGGCCTGCCGGATGGAGGCCAGCCCCAGGGGTGAATACAGCCACTCGTTGCTGCCCCGGGTCAGGGCATTGGGGCCGTTGTCCACATCCAGCATGACGGCATCAAACGATCCCTGGGCCTGCCGCAGCAGGGCCCCCACATCGCCCTCGTAGACCTTCGTCCGGGGGTCCGCCAGGGGCTGCCCCGCCAGGTGCCCCAGGTATTGGCGGTTCCAGGCCACCACCGCGGGGACCACCTCGGCCACCACCACCTCGGCGTCCGCGCCCACGCACTTGAGGGCCGCCGCCAGCGTGTACCCGCAGCCCAGGCCCCCCACCAGCACCCGCACCCCGGGCCGCTTGCCCACGGGCCCACAGGCCAGGTCCGCCAGGGCCTCCTCGGACCCATGCACCACGCTGCTCATGAGGTCCCGGTGGTCCACCCGGATGGAGTACTCGTGGCCCCGCCGCAGCAGCCGCAGCACGCTCTTGTCCCCGGGCACCACGGCGCTGTCCAAAAGCTCCCAGGCGATCACCCTCGCCTCCCCCCAGGCCAAAAGGCCACAATCCAGACGCGCCGCAGCCTACCTCAGGACAGCCAGGGACGCCAGCAGCGCCTCCGCCTGGTCCGGGTAGAGGGTACGGATGCAGGCGTGGCAGAGCCCGTGGGACAAGTCGCCGTGCAATAGCTTTGAGAATTGCGGCCCCACGGCCACCCATTGACCGGTGCCCAGCTACAGCTTGCCGCACCCGGAGCAGACCTCCGCGCAGCTGCCATCCCTGGCCCCTCCCACCGGAAGAGCCCCCTGTACCAGCGCCCGCAGGGTCCGGGAGCCGCTCATGGCCTCCAACTGGGGCCCCAGATCAATGACCAGACCCCGCAGCAGCAGGGGACGCCCATCCGACCCGTGCTCCAGCGCCACGCCCCGGTCCATGTACCAGGTGTAGCTCCCGTCCGCCCGGCGGATGCGGTAGTCCACCTGATACAGCGGCGCCATTCCCTCCAAGTGGTCTCTCATGGCCTGCATGGTGGGTTCCTGGTCCTCCGGGTGCACCAGCGCCATGAAGGCCTGGTAGCCTTTGCCCCTCAGGGCCGCCGGATCATACCCCAGCATGGTAGCCTTGAGGTCGTTGAACTCCACCCGATTGTCCGGGATGGACCACTCCCACCAGGGGAACGGAGATGACTCCAAGACCGCGACCAGCAGTTTCCTGACATTTGCTGCCTGTGACATGGGCATGTCCTCCTGGAAAAGTGCTATCGAGCGAGGCACTGGCGACTTCGGCGGCGAACCAGCAGGGCAAAGGGCAGCAACAGCAGTAGTTGGGGGACCTGCGTCCGAACGCAGCCCAGGCTGCAGCCCCCGCCGCCCCCCGAGCCCCCCTGATCAAGGACTAAGCCACCGTCCCCGTTGGCGCCCGGGTCCAAGAGGTCGTCCTGGCTGGGGGCATCCTCGCCGGGGCTGTGCCGGCCGTCAGCGGCCCCCTGGATCTCGGGGCAGCGGGGGCCGTTACAGCCGTCCGCCTCCACCACATCCGTCGCCCCGCCGGCCCCGGTGCTGAAGAACCGGATGATGGAGCTTGGGCCCCCACCACACTGGGACGCGGCGCGGACCATCCAGTAATAGGTCTGGCCCTCCACCAGGTAGCCGAAGGGCACGACGAAGCTGGTGGTGGCGCTGGGGTTGTTGAGGACGCAGCCGGGGCAAGCGTAGGCGTCGGCCCCGAGCTGGCTCAAGGTCTGGTAGGAGGAGGCCAGGAACACGCGGTACTCGGTGGCGCCGGCCACGGCGTTCCAGGCCAGGGTGGGGGTGGTGCCCAGGCCCGTCTGGGCGTCGGTGGGGGACTTGAGCACCGCAGGGGCCAGGGAGGGGCAGTTGTCCACGGGCTTGGTGGAAAACCCGCGCGTGTTCGAATAGGGCCCCAGGACGCCCGGCGCCTCCGCGCGGACCATCCAGAAGTACTTCTTGCCCGGCTCCAGTTCTCCGGCGGGGACCTTGTAACTGGTGGTGTTGCTGACCCCCAGGTGCACGCAGCCGCTGCAGGAGGTGGCGAAGTCGTCCAGGTTCCCCAGGGTCGTGGTGCTGGTGGCCAGGAAGATGGAATAGGTCTTGGCGCCGCTGACGCTGGACCAGGACAGGGTCAGGTTGATGGGCTGATCGGCGGCGCCATCGGCGGGGCTGGACAGGGAGGGCTTGCCCAGGTCGCTGCTGTAGGTGGTGGTGAAGTCCCGGATGCTGGAGTAGTCCCCCAACTGGCCCGGCGCCTCGGCGCGCACCATCCAGAAATACTTGGTGTTCCCTGCCAGCTTGCCCTTGGGGACCGTGTAATAGGTGTAGTTTGAGGAGGCCACCAGGGTGCACTTGGCGCAGGTGGTGGCGAAGTCGTCCAGGGCGGTCAGGGTGCTCTCGTCGGGGGCCACGAAGATGGAGTAGGTCTTGGCGCCGCTGACCGAATACCAGGACAGCTTGAGATCCAGGGCCTGCTTGGTGGCGCCATCCGAAGGGGACGACAGCGAGGGCTTGCCCAGATCCGTGCCGAAGGTGGTGGTGAAGTCCCGGACATAGGAGAAGGGACTGAGGGCCCCGGGGGCCTCCGCGCGGACCATCCAGAAGTACTTCGTGTTGCCCGCAAGCTTGCCCTTCGGGACGGTGTAGTAGGCGTAGTTGGAGTTGGTCACCAGGGCGCACTTGGCGCAGGTGGTGGCGGCGTCATCCAGGTAGTTCAGGGTGCTCTCGTCGGGGGCCACGAAGATGGTGTAGGTCTTGGCCCCGCTGACCGAATACCAGGAGAGCTTGAGGTCCAGGTCCTGGTCCTTGGCGCCGTCCGAGGGGCTGGACAGGGAGGGGCGCGAGAGGGTCTCCATTTTGGTGGTGTAGTAGCGGATATCGGAGTTCTCCGAGTGGTCGCTGCTGCTCTCGGCGCGGATCAGCCAGTAGTACTTGGTGCCCCCGGTGAGCTTGCCCGAGGGGATGTTGTAATAGGTGGAGGAGGTGGTCGTGTTCACGGCGCAGGAGTAGCAACTGGTGGTGGTGTCGGACAGGCCCGAGAGCGTGGACTGGGAGTCCGCCACGAAGACCCGGTATTTGTTGGCCCCGCTGACGCTGGACCAGGACAGCTTGGTGTCCAGTTCCTGGTTGGTGGCGCCATTGGAGGGGCTGGACAGGCTGGGCTTGGACAGCAACGCGAGGGCCGGCGCCGGCAGGACCAGAGCCCCCAGCAACACCCCGAGTACGGACAGGCTACGCAAAAAAGCCATGACCACCTCCCCCATCCTGGGCCTTCAACGGCGCCGATTGTAACCGAAGGTCCCGCCCAAGGGAAAGGGCTTGGTATTGGGGTGTTGGGGTGTCGGGGTGTTGGGAGAAACGCGTGCGGGACGGGGATTATCTGGGCAGGAGTTCCTGGCAGACCCCTACCTTGGGACCTTGGTTGGTCTGGAAGCCTTGGACGACTCCCTCGGGCCAGGCAATGGTGGCTACCCACCAAAACTGACCCTCCAGCAGTTCCACTTCCTGGAACTCGCGGACCAACTGGTCCTGAAGGTAGATGCGCACAGTGGCGGACAGCTTGCCCAGCCCCTGGCCCTCGGGATAGTGGACCCCAGCGGTATAGGTGGCCCGGGTCTCTGGAATGACCAACTCGATGACCTCAAGGGTCCGTTCTCCCTGCTGTTCAGTGGAGAACTTGGGGTCGTCCTCCGCATTGGGGTCCCAGGAACCCCATTGGGGCTCGGGATTCCCGGCGTGGCAGTCGAACGGCTGATCGAACCAGGGGTCGCTGATGCCGTCAGCGTCACAATCTTTAGGCCCACGGGCGTAGTCGTTGGCCACATGCAGATCCAGGTCCCCCGGGGTCTTCCAGCTGAGTTCCACCCGAAAGGCCGTCGGCACCGAAGCCCAGACCTCGAACTCGTCGGGGGTGCAGGTCTGCCGGGCCTCGTCGTCCCAGACCGTGAGCCTGAAGGTGTACCGTCCCGGCACATTGACCTCAAACTGCGGATTAGGGAAGGCGTCGGTTGGGCTGAAAACGGACTGGGACCCGGAGGGTTGCTCAACCTCCCAACGGTACTTGCTGAGGCCTCCCTCGGGCGCGAAGCTGTGCTCCCCCACCAGGTCCAGGAGGGTGCCAGTGAGGACCCTGTTGCCTGGCAGCACATCGATGATGGCCTGGGGACAGATTGGCACCTGGTCAGCCTCGACCCCAAAACCCTCGAGGGGGAAGAAGTTCTGCCCGCCGGGCTGGTTCCCGGTGATCAGCAGGGTGCCCTTGCTGGGCAGGAGTTTGCCACCTTCGTCCCGGTTCTCTGGAGGAACGGGGTCAAAGACCACGGACACCACCACAGAGGCCCCCGGCTCCAGGATCAGGGGATGCTCGGTGCTTGGGGCCTGTGGGAGGGACCCCAGATCCAGGGAAAAGTCCTCGGAGCCACCTTCGAAGAGGGCCACCTCGGTGAGGATCACTGCCCCGGTGCCGCAGGACTCCAGGGTAAGCGGGGCGACGACCTCTTGCCCCAGTTGCCGGACGCCGAAGTCGAACTCGAAACGGTCCAGGCAGAGTGCCGGCTGGGCCTGCCCAAGAGTGTCCGACCCTTCCAGAGCGTCCCCCGATCCGCCCGTCAGGTCGGAGGTCAACTCCGGGGCCCCGTTGGAGGCACACGCGCCAGACAAAACCAACAACGCCAGACAAATCGCGATGGTCTTCATGGGACCCCCCTTTGAATGGCTTAGTTTATGGTGCCAACGAGGTATGTGCAACCCCTACGCCAGGATCAGCCACAGGGACAGCAGGGAGGCGGCCAGGGCGGCCAGGCGCCAGGGGCCGAACTTCTCGCGGAAGACCACGAAGGCCAGGCCCGTGG
>CAZMEC010000190.1:0-6449 GCA_964565265.1 uncultured Myxococcales bacterium | reverse complement strand
AGAACCCCCTGGCCGCCGTGCAGATGGGCCTCATCTATGTGAACCCGGAAGGGCCGAACGGTGTGCCCGACCCCCTGGCCGCCGCCAAGGACATCCGCGAGACCTTCGCCCGCATGGCCATGAATGACGAGGAGACCGTGGCCCTCATCGCCGGCGGCCACACCTTCGGCAAGACCCACGGGGCCGGCGACGCCAAGCATGTGGGTCCCGAACCCGAGGCGGCGGGCCTGGAACAGCAGGGCCTGGGCTGGAAAAGCAGCTTCCGCAGCGGCAAGGGCGCCGATGCCATCGGCAGCGGCCTGGAGGTCACCTGGACCACCACCCCCACTCGCTGGAGCAGCAACTTCCTGTGGAACCTCTTTGGCTACGAATGGGAGCTGACCAAAAGCCCCGCCGGCGCCCACCAGTGGACCCCCAAGCATGGCGGCGGCGCCGGCACCGTCCCCGACGCCCAGGATCCCTCCAAGCGGCACGCTCCGGCCATGCTGACGACGGACCTGGCCCTGCGCTTCGACCCCGCCTACGAAAAGATCGCCCGCCGTTTCATGGAGAACCCTGACCAGTTCGCGGACGCCTTCGCCAGGGCCTGGTTCAAGCTGACCCACCGAGACCTGGGGCCCCGCAGCCGCTACCTGGGCCCCGAGGTCCCCGCTGAAGACCTGATCTGGCAGGATCCCATCCCCGCCGTGAATCACCAGCTTGTTGATGCCGCTGAGATTGCCGCCCTCAAGGGGCGTCTGCTGGCCTCGGGCCTCTCCGTGGCCCAGCTTGTGGCCACCGCCTGGGCCTCCGCCTCCACCTTCCGGGGCAGCGACCGGCGCGGCGGGGCCAATGGCGCCCGCATCAGGCTGGCCCCCCAAAAGGATTGGGCGGTGAACCAGCCCCAGCAGTTGGCCAAGGTCCTGGCCACCCTGGCCGAGCTCCAGACGGCCTTCAACCAGGGCCGCAGCGACGGCAAGCAGGTCTCCCTGGCTGACCTCATCGTACTGGGTGGCTGTGCCGCGGTGGAAGAAGCCGCCAAGAGGGCCGGCCACCCCGTGACCGTCCCCTTCACCCCCGGGCGCATGGACGCCAGCGAGGCCCAGACCGACGCGGCCTCCTTTGGCGTGCTGGAGCCCTCTGCCGACGCCTTCCGCAACTACCTGAAGCACAGCTTCTCCATCCCGGCCGAACATCTGATGGTGGACCGGGCCCAGCTTCTGACCCTCTCCGCCCCCGAGTTGACCGTGCTGCTGGGCGGCCTGCGGGTGCTTGGGGCCAACCACGGGGGCTCGGCCCACGGCGTCTTCACCAGCCGCCCCGAGACCCTCAGCAACGACTTCTTCGTGAACCTCCTGGACCAGGGCACCGAGTGGAAGCCGACCTCGCCGGAGGCCGAGACCTTCGAGGGCCACGACCGCGCCACAGGGGCCCCCAAGTGGACCGCCACCCGGGTGGATCTGGTCTTTGGTTCCAACGCCCAGCTTCGGGCCCTGGCCGAGGTCTATGCCAGCAACGACGGGGCCGGGAAGTTCGTGCAGGACTTCGTGGCAGCCTGGGACAAGGTCATGAACCTGGACCGCTTCGAGCTGGCCCGCCGCCCCCACTAGCCCCTCCCCTGGGAAAAAGCTTCTTGACTTGGCTAAACACTGTAAAGATACTTTACGGCGTTAACACTGGAGGCCACCATGAAGCTTCAGGAACGACGGGAAAGGCAGCGGCAGAGCCTGCGCAAGCAGATCCTGGACGCCGCCCGGGAGCTGTTCACCGAGCTGGGCTACGAGGCCGTGAGCATGCGCCGGATTGCCCAGAAGATCGGCTACTCCCCCACCACCATCTATCTTCACTTCGCGGACAAGGAGGCGCTGGTTCGGGAGCTATGCTCGGGGGACTTCCTCCAGCTTGCCTCGCACTTCACCGCCGCCGGCACGGACAGCGATCCCCTGATGCGGCTGCGGGGCATTGGACGCGCCTATCTGGCCTTCGCCCAGCACCTGCCGAACCACTACCGCATGATGTTCATGACCCCCCACCCGGCGGTCGGCGTGGACCAACGGCAGATTGCCAAGGACGACCCCATGGTGGACGCCTGGGCCTTCATGCAGGCCGCCGTGGCGGAGGGGCAGGCCAGTGGCCGGCTGCGGGCGGACCTCGCCCCCGAGGCCCTGGCTCAGTTGTTCTTCGCGGGGCTGCACGGGGTGGCCGCGCTGCACATCGCCAAGGCCAACGACCCCTGGATCAACTGGGTCCCCGTGGAGCAACTGGCGGACCTGATGGTGGACGCGCTGCTGCGGGGCTGCGGCCCCAAACCCAAGGCTGAGGAGGCCAACCGTGCACGCTGAACGCTCTGTCCTGCGAAACCTGCTGTTCCTGATTGGCCTGGGCACGATGGTCACCGGCTGCGTAAGCCCGGGGAAGATGTTCCGGAGGAACGCCGAGCTCAAGGCGCAAGGCTACTACCTCGCGGAGTTCGAGTTCAAGATGGAGGCCGCGCTGTACCATTTGAATGAAGGCAGCTACTGGGAGGCCTACCAGACCCTGCGCCGGATCAAGCACGAACTGGAGACCACCGAGGGCCTGCACCGCATCCCGCCCCAGGCCTCGCCGGAGGAGTTGCTGGACTTCCTGTTGGCCCGCCAGGCGCCCGAGACCGGGGCCTTCATGGACCCCGCCTACCCCTACTTCACCTACATCGGCCCCACGGCCAATGTGTTGGAGACCATTGAGACCCTCGCCAACCAGACCGGCCGCCCCCCTACCCTCCGGTACCCGCTGCGATTCCTCGACCAGCTTCGCAGCCCGGAGCAGTTGACCGCCTACCTGGATTCGCTGCTGTACTTCCAGGAGCTCTGGGCGGACCGCTTTGGCGGCCCCACGCCCTTCTGCCCCGGCGCCTCCGAGCTGTCCCAGGACTCGCTGGAACTGTTTGAACGCGTGGGCGGCTACCGCTTCCCGGATGGTTGGAAGGAGACCCTGCTGACCTGGTTCGCGAGGCACCAGGACCCCAAGACGGGCTTCTGGGGGGCCCGCATTGGGACCGCGGAGCGCTGGCGGCAGGCCCTGGACATCGACTCCACGGCCCACATCCTCAAGCTGTTCCTGGACGAACGGGGCGAGCCCCGGGACCCCCGGTTTCCACTTAGCCACGCCGACGCCCTGGCCCAGACCCTGCTGGGCGAGGCCGACACCACGGTCCCCGAGGGGGCGGTGGACCAGCACGAGTGGGCCCTGCGGCAGGCCCACGCCGCCAAGATCTTCGTGCGCTACCTCTGGCCCCGAATCTCGCCCGCCACCAAGAGCCGCTTCCTGGCCCTGGCCCCGGTCTGGCTGGAGCGCCGCTTCACGATGTTTCGGCCCGATCACCATGGCTTCGCCGTGGACTCCAGTTCGCCCCTGGCGGACATAGACGCCACGGGGATGGGGATTGCGCTGCTGCGCCACCTGGGCGGTCTGCCCGGCACCTGGGAGCGGGCCCGCCTTTGGGGGGAGGTCCTGGAGGGCACCGTCCCCACCACGCAGCTTGCCCTGGATCGCTGGGAGGACGCTGTGGTGCCACCCCTGGCGGAGGTCAACTCGCTGCGGGTCTATGCGGACCAGGCGCCCCAACCCGAGACCCTGGACGACGCGGCCCTGGTGCAGCTTGTGTACCCGAAGGACACCCTGGTGCTGGACCTGCTCGAGCTGCGGCTGCAGTTGGTGGCCTTCCTGGAGACCGAGGGCGGCGAACTGGGCAACTGGGACTCCAAGGCCAGCCTCAAGGAGCTGCCTCTGGCACTGGACGGCCCGCCGCGCGCGGTTCCCGTGGTTCGCGGGGCCTTGGACCTCGGGTCCCTGGCGGCCAGCCATCCCAAGGTGAAGCGCTTCATCGTCCTCGGGGTGGACCGGCTGCAGGTGCCGCGTCAGCAGCTTGAGTTCTCGCTGCGGGAGGCCCCATGAACCCGCGTTTCCCCGGGGCTGGCACCGGTACGGCGGCCCTGTTGCTCTTGCTGCTTTCCGTTGCCCGGCCCGCGCTGGCCACCGAGCCCCAGTCCCAGGACGACGAGCCGGAAGAGACCTGGGGAGTGGGCGCGCACCCCATCATTGGCTTTGAGCCCGAGTCCTCCTGGACCTTCGGGGCGGGGGCGACCTTCTTCTACAACACCCACCCCGGCGACCCCGACCAGCGCCTGGATGAATACACCCTGAACGGCACCTACAGCCTACGCCACCAGGGCACGCTGTCGCTGGAGGGGACGAAGTACTTACGCGGCAACGAGCTGTTCCTGGAGGGGGACCTGGTCCTCACCGACACCACCGGGTCCTACTACGGCGTGGGTCCAAGCACGCCGGACTCGGCGGAAGAGGAGTTCCAACAGGCTGGCGTCCACCCCACCCTGGCCCTGCTGGTCATGGTCCTCCCGGGACTCAGCGTCGGCCCCGAGGCAGACTTCTTTTACTCCAAAGTCTACGGCCTGGACCCTGCCGGAGCGCTGGCCGGCGGGGCGGTGCCGGGGGCGGGCCAGACGGAAGAGGCGGGCTTGGGGCTGGTGGCCAGCTACAACACCACCAACCGGAAGCTGTACAAGGTGACCGGGACCCGGGCGGAGCTGCGCGGGACGCTCTACTCGCCCTACCTGGGAAGCTCCCACGCCTTCGGCAAGAGTGAGCTGGACCTGCGTCACTACATCCCCCTGCCCTGGCGCCTGGTGCTGGCCCTGCAAACCCAGGTTCGTAGCGCCTTTGGCGAGGTGCCCTTCTTCTATCTGGAGTCCCTGGGCGGCAAGGGGATGCTGCGGGGCTACTCCAGCGAACGGCACCAGGGGTACCGCTTTTGGGGCGCCCAGGCCGAGCTTCGCTATCCCATCTTCTGGCGCTTTGGCGGCACCGCCTTTTTTGGCGCCGCCGATGTGGAGGAGAGCTTCGCCGACCTCGGAAAGACCGTCCGCGCCGCCGGCGGCCTGGGCCTTCGGCTGGCCCTCAACCGCAGCCAGACCATCAACCTTCGTTTTGATCTGACCTGCAACAGCGACGGCGAACTGGAAAAATACATCAAGCTTGGGGAGGCCTTCTGATGGCTGTGCGATTTCCGAGGTCTCAGACCTTCCTTCTCTTGGCCCTGCTGCTTGGCTCCGCTCCGGCCCGGGCCGACGAGGTGCGCTACTCGGCGCCCCGGGAAATCGCTGATTGGAGCCTCTTCGCGGGGGTGACGGCGGCAAACTTCTGGGTGGACTCCCTGGACCCCCTCACCGATGAACCTCTCCTCAGCAGCCCCTACACCAACCGCCCGGAGGTAGACACCGTCGTGCCCGGCAAGGCCCTGCACATTGAATCTGCGGTGTTCGCCATGTTCATGACCACGACCCCCACCAACAAGGGCTGGCTGACCCACACCAACTACGCCAACTTGAAGGGCTTCATGACGGGCCTCTTCGCCGCCAACCTGGTGATGAACCTCACCAAGGTGGTGGTGGGCCGCAAGCGCCCCAGCTACGACGCCCAGCCGGAGGAGGCAGATGCCCGCAAGTCCTTTGTCTCGGGGCACGCCACCTGCATCTGGTACGACTGGACCTACCTGACGCTGTTTGCCTTCGAGCACCTGGGCAACAACCGCGACCCCTGGCACCTGATGGGGAAATCCGTGCTGGCCACCACGGGCGTCGCCGTATCCTCCTGGGTCAGCTACACCAGGGTCAACGACAACCAGCACTTCGTCTCCGATGTGGTTGCTGGGGGGGCCTTGGGGGCACTCTTTGCCCTGGGCTTCTACGCCTACCAGAACGAGTGGCTGTTCGAGGTCTATGATCGGGATCACAGCGGCGCCGTGGTAGGCGACTCCGACCCCTGGCTGCCCGCCCTGGGCTACGCCGACGGCCAGGTCCTCCTGGCCTTCCCGTTCTGAACGGCTGGCCATCAACCGAGATTCATGCGGCCCTCTCGATGTTGTTTGCAGGCGCCCGGAGTTCGGGGTAAAATCCCACGGCTCGTCAGGGGTCCTGTGAGTCCCAAGATGACCTGCCCTGTCGGAGCATTGATCCAGTCAAGAAAGCCTTGGTCTGAGAGGTGGCTCGTGAAGAGACTCGGAACCATGTTTGTCTGGTTTGTGCTGGCGGTTTCCTGCGGCGGAACCTCTGGCAAGGACGCTGGCTTGCTGGCTGACGGCACCAGCGACAGTGATTCTCGCGACGATGTTGGAGTGGACCAGCGAGACGGAGGCGTTGATACCGGCTCCGACACCCAGGACACTTCTCAAACCGACACACTAGACACCCAGGACACCTCTCACCCCGACACTCTCGACACCCCCGATACCACCCCCGGCTGCCTTTTGGCCTGCACGCCCTACCAGCTTTGCAACGAGGGCACGGGGCTGTGCGAGAACAATCCCCTGTGCGCCACGGACTTCTGCACCGGGGCGCCTGGGGGCATGGAACGGGTCGAGCGGGACGGCCAGCCCTTCTATGTGGATCGCTTCGAGTGGCCCAATGTGGAGG
>CAZMEC010000189.1:0-6472 GCA_964565265.1 uncultured Myxococcales bacterium | reverse complement strand
CGGGCCACCCTCCCCCTGCGGGAGAGGGGATCAGTGGTTCCAATCTGACGCTGGGGTGTGGAAGAGGATGGCTTCGGCGCCTGTTCGGAAGGCCTCCAGGGCTGGCTTGGGGGTGCCTAGTTCGTCCAGCAGACCGAAGTCCACCTCGGCCTCCTCGAAGAACCCCACATGTTTGGGATCATCCCTGAGCTGGAAGTACAGCATTCCCCACAGCCCCTCGGCCCTCATCTCCTTGAAACGCCCCAGGAACTTCTCCACCACCGCTGCCTGGATGCTCTCCCAGTCCTTGCCCCCATCCTCCTGGTAGGAGGACAGGGCCAGGTAGGCCAGCAGCACCGGCTTGTCGAAGGTCTGGTGCAGCCGCCGGGTGGTGTCAAAGGCCACCTGGGCCAGCTCCTCGCCGCTGGGGTCCAGGTCCGGGTTCCGGGTGGATGCCCGCATTTCCTGGAAGGCCACGATGTCTGAATAGGCCACGGCCTCCCCGAACCAGGGCTCCAGGGGCGAGGGGCCGAAGTCCCCGAAACAGATCCCCACAATGGCGTTGGGGGCGATGGTGCGGACGATGTAGAGGCCGTCCATCAGCATCTCCTGCAGGCCCGGCCAGTACATCAGGGGTTCCTTGCCATCGGCCTCCGCCCCCAGGTCGTTGATCTCGGGCTCCAGCAGGATCACCACCGGGGTCTCCCCCGACACCTGGGAGGCAAACTCCGCCAGATACTGGTACCAGTCGTAGCGGTGCTCGATGGCGTCCTCGGTGGAGTTCTCGGCCGCGAAGTAGTACATCAGGAACACCGGCGTGACCCCGTCCTCGGCGGCCTTCTCCAGGGCCCCCTCGGGTACCCATTCCTGCTGGTAGTCCCTGGTCACCCAGACGCCCACGGCGTTCAGAGGAATGCCGTGCTCGAGGGCGTCCACATGGGTCAGCTTGATGGCGCCTTCCTGGAGGAAGCCGATGCGATCCCCCACGCCCACCAGGGGCGCGGTCAGCAGCGAGTTATGGGTCTCACGAAACAGGGAGCGGGGCACGCCACTCTTGGGATAGTTGGCCAGCGAGAACGACGCCGACCCCGAGTTGGGCACGGGCTTGCAGCTATTCTGGGCGGGGGGACAGCAGGCGGGCACCAGCAGCAGCGCCACCAAAAGCAAGATGGCGGGCCCAGACTGGTGGAGGGTTGGGTTCATGGGTGGGTCCGCTACCGAACCAGCAGCTTCTTGGTCTCAAAGGGGGCCAGGTCCACCAGCAGCACAAAGCCCGGACCGCTGCGCTCGCCCACGGTGACCCCTTCGGCCCCGCGGATGATCTCGGGCTTCTTGGGCACCGGTGGGGCGTACACCACGGGGAACTGCTTGATGAACCCCGAGGACTGGTTGGTGAGGGTCAGCTCCATGCTGGCGCGGCCAGGGGTGGCAGTCAGCTTGACCTGCTCGCGGGCGGCAAGCCAGGCGGTGAGTTCCTGGAAGGAGGCCAGCTTGAGGTGCTGGTCCCGCAGCCACTTGAACAGCAGGCTGGCCAGGCCCGTGGACTCGGGGTCCCCAAGCAGCTTGGCATCGAAGTTCAGCACCAGCAGGCCGCCCAGGCGAATCAGGCGCCCGGCCTCCAAGCCAAAGGCCTTCACGAAGTCCCCCTCGGAGGCCTCCGGGCCCGCCCCGTAGTAGTCCGGGATGATCCGCGCGAAGTGCCACAGCACCTTGCCCTCGACCTCGTAGCGCAGGGGCCAGGCGCGGTCAAAGGAGGAGTTGCCATAGATGAAATCGTAGCCGGCCTTGGCCGCCGCCGTGGGGGTCTGGGCATCCCAGGCTTCCTCGGGAAGACGGAAGCCCGACACGGTCCCCAGACCCGCCGCCTGGAGGTTCTTCCGGGCCTGCTCCATCTCCGCCACCTGGGCCTCCAGGGCCATGTCCTTGAGGGGCAACTGGGCGACGCCGCTGGTACCCACGGACCCCGCTGACGCCAGGGCCGCCAGGGTACCTGCAAGCTCCGGCGTGGAGGTGGCCGCCAGGAAGAACGAGCCCTTGAAGCCCTCCTTCACATAGGCCGCTGCCAGGTGCTGAGGAACCACCGGCTCGTAGCCGATGTCGGTGCCAATGACGGCCACCGCGGGGGCGCCCGCAGGCCACCAGCCCTTGGCCGCCATGGGGATACCCGCCGCCCAGGCCAGCACGGACCTGGCAAGCACGGGCCCCGCCGTGGGGTCGGGACTGGGCAGCACGGCCTCGGGAGAGAAGCCCATCCAGGCCACGCGGCCAAGCTCCGCATCCTTGAAGGCCATCAGCGCCGTGCGGGTGGCGTCGCGCTCAGTGGTGGGGTACATGCCCCAGTCCGTCAGGAAGGCGCCGGGGCTGGCCACATCGGCCATCCAATAGGTGCCAGACCAGTCCAACTCCATCCGAAGGCCGGGCTCGAGGACCAGGGACGCCGGATTGACGGTCGCCACCTGGAAGAAGGAAGACTGGGCCTCCTTGGGGGTGAAGGGACGGCTGTTGGCCAGCCCCAGGAGGCGGTCGGTCAGGGCCTCCTGCCGGAAGCCCCCGGTCTCCGTGTATTTACCGGGCAGGCCCACCAGCAGCAGGCTGCCCCCATCGGCGTAGTAGCGTTCGATGACCTCGACCTGGGCGTCCGACAGGCGGTAGGACAGGTGCAGCACCAGCAGGCGGCAGTCGTTGATGGGACCGCCAAGCTCGTATTCGCCAATCACTCGCGCCGGCAGGGCCAACTCGGCGGCGGCGGCCAGCCAGGCCGAGACCCCCTTGCGAAGGTCGCCTTTCAGCTCCTCCAGGAAGGCCTGGTTCGCCTTGGTGGAGACCACGCACACGGCCGCATTGTCGGCCGCCTTCGCGGGCATCCCCACCAGGAGGGCCAGCCCCGTCAACAGCAGCGCCAGACCTCTTCGCATCAGACCTCTCCCTCTTTGGAGCGGGGCTTCTGGGGCGTGTACTTCTCGAACAGCATGGGGTCCAGGAAACTGCCGTCCTCGCCAATCACGGGGGTCTTGCCGTGGGAGGCCTTGGGCTTGCGGAATTCCCTGACCTTGTAGGCGATGTAGGTGACCACCGCCAACACGATGGTGGCCACGATGGCGAAGAAGATGACCTTGGAGAGCATGTCGATGAATTCTTGCATTTAGGACTCCGTTCCGGTGCGCACCAGCTTGCCCCAGCTCATCTTGAACCCGGCAACTTCTTCAATGGTTGCGAGCACCTTGCACACATCGATGATCAGCACGAAGAACAGGCGGTAGACCACCGCATAGGGGACCAGCCAAAGGTCCTCCTCCTCCACTGCGACACAGTGAATGGCGGCCACCACATCCAGCACCGTCAACTGCAGGAACCAGAACAGCAGCAGGCCGGTGAAGCCAAACGCGAAGTTCATGCCGATGAGGAACACATTGGCAAAGATGTTCATGGCCGGCCACAGGACCGCCTCGAACAGCATGTACCAGAGGATGGCAAAGGTGGCGAAGCTGCGCCAGGGGCGGAGGAACTCGTCGGGGCGCTTCTTCATGGACTGGAGAATGCCGCGGGTCCAGCGGTAGCGCTGCTTCAGCAACTGGTGCATGGTCTCCGGGGCTTCCGTGTAGGAGATGGCCCGGGGTTCGTAGCGGATGTGATGGCCCGCCGTCACAATCTTCAGGGTCAGGTCGGCGTCCTCGGCGAAGGTGTCGCTCTCGTAGCCGCCCACATCAATGACAATCTGGCGCCGGAACATCCCGATGGGCCCGGGGATGATGTTCACCGAGCGGAAGAAGGCCTGGGCCTGACGCGCCAGGTTGAGGCCTTCGATGTACTCCAGGGCCTGCAGCCGCGTGATGAGGTTGTGCCGGTTGCGCACCTTCACATTGCCCGCCACCGCCGCCACCTTGGGGTCCACGAAGTGCCGGACCATCATGGCCAGGGACTCGGGGGCCAGATTGGAGTCCGCATCCACGCAGAGGATCATCTCGCCCCGCGCGGCGGAGATGCCCATGTTCAGGGCCGCCGCCTTGCCCGCGTTCTGCTGGCGGATCAGCTTGACGCTGGTCTGCCCGTAGGTGCCCACCAGGGACTGGGCCACCTGGGAGGTCTTGTCCGTGGAGCCGTCATCAATGACGATGATCTCGTAGTTACGGTAGTCCTGCTGGAGGAGGCTGCGGATGGCCTTCTCGATGACCCGCTCTTCGTTGTAGGCGGGCACCATGATGCTGACATAGGGCTCGTAGCCGACCTCGTTGCTTTGGGAGATGAACTCAATGTGTTGGACGAAGCTGAACCAAAGCAGGAAGAAGTAGCGCAGGATCAGGAACAGCAGGAAGAAGATGAGGATGGTGATGGACACGGAGATGAAGAGACTGCGGCGCCCGAAGTAGTAGTCCCCGGCGTCCGTCACGGCGAAGATGAAGACCGAGATGACCAGCATGGCGAACAGGGTCACCAGCAAGGCCAAAACATACTTCAGACCGCCCCGTTTCTGGTGCACATCCATGGTTGCCTAAAACCTTCCGCCGGCGTTGAGAAAGAGCTGCCAGTGTTGGTAGGTGGATACATCGCCGCCCGTGGTGGTGACGGTGGGAACGCCGCCGGGCACGGTGGCCGGCGTGGTGGTGACGGTCTTCTTGTTCTGCCGGGAGCTGACCCCGAAGGCCCCACCAAAGGCCAGGTCGAAGCTTTCCCCGACCTTGTAGACCAGGGCCAGCCGGCCGTTGCCGATGGCGGCGCTTTGCCAGTAGGAGCTTAGCTGGTTGGGGATCTCGCGGCGCTGCTCCTGGCCGATGCCGCCGGCGATGCTGGCCTCCACGGACCACTGCTGGTCCATGGGAATGACGGCCTCAAGGAAGAGGGTGTGGCTGACATAGATGGCGGGAGACCACCAGGCCAGGGCCGGCGCCTCCTGGCGATAGTAGGTGCCCCAGAGGCCATAGCCCACCACCAGCGAGAAGTTGGGGACAGGCAGCTTGAGGGCAGGCGACAACCACCAACTGGAGGTGGCCCCCAGGTCCTTGGAGCCATCCCGCAGGAAGCCGTAGGCGCCCGTCGCGGTGAGGCGGAAGCGCTCGTTTTCAAAGTACAGGCCGCCCTGAAGGTCGTTGCGGCGGATCTCCTGGGCAAGGGCCTCGGAGGACTGCCGGTCCGTACCATGCAGCACGGTCTGGGCGCCCACCCACAGGCTGAGGCCCTCGGCCACGCCCAACTGCGCCATCAGCCCCAGGTCCCAGGCGTCCACGATTCCGGTCTCAGTGGTGAGGGGGACATAGTGGCCCTGGCCCGTGAAGGACAGCACCGGCGTGGCGGCCCAGATGGCCTGGAGGCCAGCGCCGAAGCCCACCACAGGTTCATTGGTCTTGGAGTCCGAAGACGCCAGAAACAGCAGCCGGGGATCCAGGCTGAAGGTGTCCGTCACGGCGGCCGTGAAGCCCAAGAGGGACGAGAAACCGCGATACTCGAAGTTGTCCCCCTCGTAGCTGCTTTCGGAGTGCAGCCGGTAGCGCAGGGGACCCTCTGCCTGGGGGGCAGGAGCGACCTGGCCGGCGGCCACGGCATTGGTGGGGGGCCGGGGGGCGGAAACCGTCATGGGGGCAACGCTGCGGGCATCCTGGTTGGTGGGATCCAGGGTCAGGACCCAGCGGATCACCCGGTCCGCCTCCTGGTGCTTCCCTTTGGCGCGCAGGGCCGAGGCCAGGATGAGGTTGGCCTCCAGGTTTTCTTTCTCCAGGGCCACCACCGACGAAGCGCAGGCCTCGGTCTCGTCCACCCGCCCTTCCCAGGACAGGCAGCGGCAGTATTCGGTCTTGGCATCCAGGTCGAAGGGCTGGGCCTTGAGGTACTTCTCGTACAGCGGCACGGCGGTGACGGTGTCGCCAGACCAATAGGCCATGCGGGCCACGGCGAGGGTCGCCTCGTGGTCCTCGGGGTTGGCCTCCAGCACCTTGGCGAAGCCCTCCCTGGCCACCTCCAGGCGCCCCGCCCAGTAGTCCTCAAAGGCCTGCTGGCGAAGGGCCGGATCAACCACCTGGGCGCTGGCCGAGGGGGGAGTCAGGGACAGGAAGAGCAGGCCAAACAACAGGACCTGCCCCAGCCTTCGTGCGAAATAGTGTGCCACCCTGGGAGTCATCGGATTGCCCTAAATCTTCAGCGTCGAGGGAGCGTCCTGGACCCGACTGGAGACCAGGTTCATGAGGCTGTCGCCCTCCAGGCTGTCCTTGGGGTAGTTGGCCACGCCAAACTTGACCTCGCTGCCCCGCAGCTTGGGGTTCTCCGTCATGGCCCTGGAGAGCCGGTCCAGGAAGCGCTCGACCTCCACGGGGCCGCTGGCGCCCAGGAAGACGAGGTACACCCCGGAGGGGAGGAGGGTGAGGATGTCCGTGTCCCGGATGAGGTTCTTCATCAGGGCCTCGAACTCCTCGCGCATGGGGTCCGTCCCCTGATACACCAGGGAGAGGATGCTGCAGGGATAACCCACCATCTTGGCCTTGAAGAGCTCGTGCTCGAGGGCCGC
>CAZMEC010000188.1:0-6511 GCA_964565265.1 uncultured Myxococcales bacterium | reverse complement strand
GCGGGCCACAGGGCAAAGTCCCGGGTGGCGAAGCCCGTGGTGGTGATGATGCTGGCCACCTGGAAGGCGGCAGTGCGCAGGGTCCCCTCCGCTCCCTCCCAAAGGCCAGCATTCCACAGGTCGATCCCCACCAGCAGGACGGCCACCGCCACCACCGCCACATAGCCCTTGAACTCCGAATCGCGCCAATACACCACGCGGCGCCGGAACAGCAGGTAGTAGTGCAGCACGAAGTTGGCGCCGGCGGCCAGCATGAAGAAGGTGAAGACCCATTCAAAGTACGGGTTGTTCATGCCCATGACGCTGGTGCGCAGCGTGGAGAAGCCGCCCGTGGCCATGGTGGGCCCCGTGTGGGCCAGGGCATTGAACAGGTCCATGCCCCCCGCCATAAGGGCAGCCACCTGGGCCAGGGACATGATGACATAGACCTTCCAAAACAGGCGGGCCGTGTCAGCCGCCCGCGGGGTGAGGCGGCCTGGGGTGGGGCCGGGGACCTCAGCGGCCATGAGATCCGTGCCGCCGCCTCCTTCGACCGTCAGGACCGTCATCACCAGCACCAGGATGCCCATGCCCCCAAGCCACTGGATGAGCGCCCGCCACAGCAGCAGGCCCCGGGGCAGGCCAGGCTTCCCCTCGGAGAGTTGGCTGTCCAGGGAGTCCCAAAGGCCCACGCTGATGACCGAGGCCCCGGTGGTGGTGAAGCCAGACACGGACTCGAAGACCGCGTCGGTGTAATTGCAGAACTCCATGGCCGGGTGGCGTTGTTCGGGGGGTAGCTCGCAGATGCCCACGGGGTGGGTGGCGGTCTGGGGGGCCCAGGCGGGGTCTGCCTGGTTCAGGTGGGCCTGGAAGAAGAAGGGCAAAGCGCCCACCAGACCCGCCATGGTCCAGGCCAGCAACACTGCCAGATAGGACTCCCGGCGCTTGAGGTTCAGGCCCTCCCGGCGCCGCAGGGCCAGCAACCCCCCCGCCCCCAACCCCAGCATGATCAAGGCCGAAACCAGCAGCGGCAGGGTGTCGTTGCTTTCATCGGCCAGGGCCAGCGCCAGACAGGGCAGCACGGCCAGCCCCAGAAACAGCATCACCCAGGCATTGATATAGAGGATTCCCCTTGGCCTCATGGGACTACCACTTCCAGCTTGGATCGAACAGGCGCTCCAGGGCCCCGATGGAGCCGCGCTTGCAGAAGATGATCACCCGGTCGTCGGGCTGGATGGCGTCGTCGCCCCGGGGCAGGATGACGCCCTTGCCCCGCTTGATCATGGCCACCAGCGTGTTCTTGGGGAACTTCACGGTCTTGAGGGGCTTGCCGAACACCGGCGAGTCCTTGGGGGGTACGAATTCGAAGGCCTCGGCGTCCTCCCCGGCGAAGAGGTTCACCTCCAGCACATTGACCTGATGCACATTACGCAGCACGAAGGAGGCCGCCAGATCGAAGGGGTTCAGGGCCACATCCACATCCACGGCCCGCAGCATCTTCACATACTGGGGATCCCGGGTGACCACCACGGTCCGGGAGATGCCAAGCTTGTGGGCGAACTGGGCCGTCAGCACATTCAGGGTGTCCTCCTCGGAGGCCGCCACATAGGTGTCGACGCCGTCGGAGAGTTGCTCGTCCAGCAGCTCCAGGTCCGCCGGGCTGCCCTGGATGACCACCGTCCCGGAGAGGCGCTCCGCAGCAGCCCGCGCCAGATCCGAGTCCTCAATCAGGAGTTTGGTGGACCAGCCCGAGCCCTGCAGCACGGAGGCCAGGTGGATGGACATCTCGCCGCCGCCACCGATGAGGATGGACCGCACCGGTGCCACCGCCGGCCGTTGCAGCTTGACCAGGTCCTCCAGGGCGTTCTTGGGCGCCAGGAAGTAGGCCAGATCCCCAGCCTGGAGTTCGTCCCTGCCACCGGGGATCAGCAACTTGCGACCGGAGCGGGCCGACGCGGCCTGCCGCAGGATGGCCCCCACCATGGCGGTGTTGTCTTTCATCTCGCGGCCCAGGTCCGCCAGGCTCCGGCCCACCAGGGGGCTCTCGGGGCTGATCTCAAAGGCCACCACATAGACCTGGCCCTCCTCGAAGACCAGCACATCCCTGGCCCCTGGAATGGACAGGATCCGCTGAACCCGCAGGGCCAGGAGATCCTCGGGGTTCACCAGGAAGTCGACCTTGAACATGGCAGGAATGCCCGGGTCATTGTAGTACTCGTGCTGCCGGACGCGGGCCATGCGGGTCGAGGACTCGGGCAGCAACTGGGAGGCCAACAGGGTACACATGAGGTTGGTTTCGTCGGACTCGGTCACCGCCACGAACATGTTGGTGCGTTCCAGGCCCGCCTGCCTGAGTGAAGTCAGATGGGTGCCCGACCCGCAGATGACCTCCACATCGAGATCCTCTTCAAGGGCGGCGCAGCGCTCCGCATCTCGCTCGATGATCACCACTTCTTTTCCGGTCCGGGACAGGAACCGGGCGAGGCTCTCACCGACCTGTCCGGCGCCAATGATCACGAAGCGCATGAGCTGCCCCCAGTGAGTTCAAGCGGCCGGACGATAGCACAAAACCCGAAGGCAATCATCGGCATTGTGAGGTGGCCTCAGGGGTCCAGGATCGCGCGAACCCGCTGGGCCAGGGTCTGCATGGTGTAGGGCTTGCCCATGAAGTTCAAGCCCGGGTCCAGGACTCCATGGTGGACGATGTTGTTTTCGGTGTAGCCCGAGGTGAACAGAACCTTGATCCCGGGCCTCAGTTCCTGGACCTTCTTGGCCAGGGCCCCACCGTTCATCCCCGGCAGCATCACATCCGTCAGCAGCAGGTGGACCGGCTCCTCCAGGGTGCCCAGGGCCTTGAGAGCCTCCTCGGCGCTCAGGAAATCCAGCACCCGGTAGCCAAGCCGGCGCAGCACCCTGGAGGCGATGTCCTTGACCACCGCCTCGTTCTCCACCAGCAGCACCGTCTCCGTACCCAGGGGCATGGCCTGGGCGGTGGCTTTGGGTGCCTGAGGGGACAGCTCCTCCTGGGCCCTTGGCAGGTAGATCTTGACCGTCGTGCCATGGCCCAGCTCCGAGTAGACCTCCACCGACCCCCCCGCCTGCTTCACCAGCCCGTAGACCATGGAGAGGCCCAGGCCCGTGCCTTTGTCTCGGCCCTTGGTGGTGAAGAAGGGCTCGAAGCAGTGCTCCAGGACCTCCTGGGTCATGCCGGTGCCCGTGTCCGAGACGGCCATCAGCACATAGGGGCCCGGCACTGCGTAGGCGTGCCTGCTGCAGTATTCTTCGCCCAGGGTCACCAGCCCGGTCTCCAGCGTCAGGCGCCCCCCCTGGGGCATGGCGTCCCGGGCGTTCAATACCAGATTCACCAGCACCTGCTCCACCTGGGCCGCGTCCGCCTTCACATTGGCGCCCCGGCAGCCATTGATGAACTCCAGCCCCAGGTTCTCACCGATGAGCCGGCGCAGCATCCCCTGCAGCCCTCCCACCAGGTCCCCGAGGTTGATGATGCGGGGGTCAATGACTTGCTTGCGCGAGAAGGCCAGGAGCTGGCGAATCAGGCTGGCGCTGCTCTCGGAGGCCTTGAGGATGTCTTGGAAGTGGTGGGCCGCCTTGCTGTCCTGGGCGCAATCCAGCAGCCCCAGGGAGGCGCTGCCCATGATGCCCGTCAGGGCGTTGTTGAAGTCGTGGGCCACCCCCCCCGCCAGCCTCCCCACGGCCTCCATCTTCTGGGCCTGTCGAAGCTGGGCCTCAAGCTTGGCCCGCTCGGCCTGGGCGTGGTCCCGTTCGGCCTGGTCCCGACGCCACTGGGTGATGTCCATGGTGACCGTGCCGAACTGCCCGGGGCCGGGGCTGAAGATGGAAATGTAGAACCACTTTCCCATGGGCTCAAAGTGGGTCTCCAGGGTCCTCGCAACGCCGGTCTGGGCGACGCCCCCGAATTCCTCCAGGTAGGGCGGCGAGCCCGTGCCATACAGCTCCGAGGCCAGAGTCCCCAGGGCCCGCTGTCTGGGGATGCCCGTGATCCTCTCGAAGGCCGCGTTGCAGTCCACGATGCGGTAATCAATGGGGGTGCCCGAGGGGTCGGTGATCAACTGGTGCAGCACCAGCATCTCACCCATCGAATCGTACAATGCCCGGACCGTGTCTGCGGCCTTTGCTGTGTCATTCATGACAAGTCCAATCCCCGAAACGGGTGGTTGATGCAACCCACAGTTTTTGTCGACCGGCGCAACATAGCACAGGAGTGGGGCGCCTTCCAGTTCCACAAAAAGTATTCCCAACTTGCCGGGTCCGACCCATAATGCGGCCGGCTCTGAGAGGAGGGCCTGACCTTGGCTGAGCTGGCGATCAGGTGTGTGGGACTGGAAAAACACTACCGGGATGTGACCGCGGTGGCCGGATTGGATCTGGAGATCCGCGCTGGCGAGTGTTTTGGCCTCCTGGGGCCCAACGGCGCCGGCAAGACCACCACGATGGAGATTCTGGAGGGCCTCACCCAACCCGACGCCGGGGTGGTCGAGCTCCTGGGCCATGCCTGGACCAAGGGAGATGCCCGCCTGTTGAGGCAGAAGATTGGGGTGGCCCTCCAGGAGACGCGGCTGCCCGAGAAGCTCACCGTCTGGGAGGTCATCCGGTTGTTCCGCACCTTCTATCCTGCGGGCCGGGAGGTGGAGGAGGTGGTGGCCCTGTTGGACCTTGGCGACAAGGCCAAGAGCCTGGTGGGGAAGCTGTCCGGCGGGCAGCGCCAGCGCCTGGCCCTGGCCTGTGCCCTCGTGGGCGCCCCGGAGATCCTGTTCCTGGACGAACCCACCACCGGCCTGGATCCCCAGGCCCGGCACCACATCTGGGAGGTCGTCTCGCGCTTTCGGCAAGCCGGCGGGACGGTGCTCATCACGACCCACTACATGGATGAAGCCCAGCGCCTCTGTGACCGGGTTGCCGTCATGGATCATGGCCGCTGCATAGCCCTTGGGACGCCTGCCGAATTGGTGGGGGTGCTGGGGGCGGAGCATGTAGTAGAGCTGCGCACCACGCCCCAGGTGTCCGCCGAGCTGCTGCTCAATGCCCGGGGGGTCCTCAAGGCCTCCGAGTTGGCCGGCTCCCTCATGCTCACCGTGGAGCGCCTGGAGGAGACCATCCCCGCCATTCTGGACACCCTGCGGGCGGCGGCCGTGACCGTGGACAGCCTCTCCGTCCACAGCGCCAGCCTGGAGGATGTCTTCATCAGCCTGACGGGAAGGGGGCTTCGGGATGAGTAGCAAACGCCAACACCCCCTGCTGGCCCTGACCCTGGCCCGGATAGTTGAGTTCTGGCGCGACCCGGGGGCCGTCTTCTGGGTCTTTGGTTTTCCCGTGCTGCTGGCCATCGCCCTGGGCGTGGCCTTCCGGGATCAGGCCCCCCGCCCCCTGAAGGTGGCCCTGGTGGGGCCGCCCGTCAGGTGGGAAGCCTTTGTCAGCACCGCCGACCTGGAGTTCCTGCCTCAGAAGCGCGAGGCTGCCCTGGAGGCCCTGGGCAAGGGGCGGGTGGACCTGGTCCTGAGCCTCGGGGATGACCCCGCTGCGGGCGGCGTGGAGCTGCTGCTTGATCCCCAGCGCCCCGAGACCCGGGAGGCGCGCCTGGCCGTCACCGAGACCCTGCGCCGGGTCACGGGCACGGCGGCCCTGCCCTGGAAGATCACCGAGGTGGCGGTGCAGGAGCGGGGCAACCGCTACATTGACTTCGTCATCCCCGGCCTGCTGGCCTTGAACATCCTGGGCAGCGGCATGTGGGGCTTGGGCTACACCATCGTGGACAACCGGCGCCACCGGCTGCTGCGGCGCTTCACCGTGACGCCCCTGCGGCGCAGCCACTTCCTGCTGTCCTTCATGTTGTCCCGACTGGTCTTCCTGGTGCTGGAGATCCTCTTCCTGCTGCTGGCCGGCTATCTGGTCTTCGATGTGCAGGTCAAGGGCTCCCTCCTGGAGGTCTTCGCCGTGGCCATCCTGGGGGCGGCCTCCTTCAGCGGCATTGCCCTGCTGATCAGCAGCCGGACGGAGAGCCCGGAGGTGGCCACGGGCCTCATCAATCTGGTGACCCTGCCCATGTGGATCTTCTCCGGGGTCTTCTTCTCCTACGACCGCTTCCCCGAGGTCATGCACCCCTACATCCAGGCCCTCCCCCTCACGGCCCTGTGCGATTCCCTGCGGGCCGTCATGAACGACGGCCAGGCCATGTTCGCCAACCCCCTGCCCCTGGTGGTGATGGCCGCCTGGGGTCTCCTGTGCTTCGCCACCGCCCTGAAGATCTTTCGCTGGCAGTAGTCGGCACAGAATTCCTCACGGTCGTCGAAGGGGGCCAGGGCGAGGTTATGCTTCCCAAACGCCCCCAAACCCGCTAGCGTCCCGGGTCATGGACTCCCTTCGCACAGACGCTGAAGACATCATCCAGGCCATTCCGTCGGGCCTCTTCATTTATCGGTTTGAAGCTCCGGATGCGCTGTACCTGCTAAGCGGCAACCCGGAGGCCCGGCGCCTCACCGGGCTGGACCCCCAG
>CAZMEC010000187.1:0-6552 GCA_964565265.1 uncultured Myxococcales bacterium | reverse complement strand
CTCTTGTACGCCAGCAGGGTCAGGGGCTCCACCAGATGCTCCTTGCAGACCCCGCCAAGTCCTTGATAGCAAAGCTTCAGCCGCTTCTGGTACAGCAGCCCCGAGAGGGCCTCGTCCACCCACTCGTCGCTGCCCAGGTAGTTCCGCTGGAACGGTTGATGGGCAAAGACCTTCCTGTCCATGGCCGTGGCCCGTTGGCTTGCCACCTTGCTAAGCCGGTCCTTGACCTTCCCGGCCACATCGCCCAGGTAGCCCTCCAGCCCCGTACCCTCGAAGCGCCCCATCATGCCCAGGGACAGCATGGTCACCACCACATCCTCAATGGAGAAGGTCACAGCCAGCCGTTCAGCAGAGGCCGCCAGTTGATAGGCCATCTTCCCCTCCACCCGCACCCTCTCCACAAAGGCCGAATGCTCCGTGAGCGCCCTCATGTCTCTCTGGATGCTGCGCAGGGTCACCCCGAATTCCTCCGCCAGCTTGGGCAGAAACACCTGCTGCCCGCTGTGCAAACGGTCATAAAGCCGAATCAGCCTTTTGACCTTGGGATCGTGCACCCCGGCGCCATCGACCGGCCCCTGCCCCCCCGCCTTGCCAGCCTTCCCAGGAGTCTTCATGCTGCCTCCACAACCGTGTTCAAGACGGGACCGATTCTTGCCCGTCCAGACCCTCAATGCAAGCCCAACCAACAGCACCATCACCACCCCCGGGCCCCCCATCTACTGGTTTCGATCAGTCCCTCGCGCCCACTGCCGGTTGTACGCCCCCCCCTCCTGTGCTACTCTCCCGCCGTTCTTGCTTGCCTCCCCGGGGGTGCCCTGATGCTCGCGTTCCTGCTCTCCACCCTGGCCCGTAGCTCCGCTCGCCATCCCCGCCTCTTCCTGGCGGCTGGCCTGTGCCTGACGGTCCTTTCCGCTCTGTTGGTGCCCCGCCTGGAGGTCCTCTCTTCCCGCTCCGCCATGAACCCCCGTGGCCTCCCGGTCATCGACCGCTACGAGGCCCACCTCAAGGACTTTGGCTCCAGCGGCAAGCTCATCCTCGTTCTGGACGGTGACCCGGCGGCCCTGGCCCCCTTCGCCGACGAGTTGGCCCCCACCCTGCTGGGCCCGGGCAGCCCCGTGAAGACAGTCTTCCACCGGCTGGACCTGGACTTCGTCAGGCGCCAACTGTTCCTCTTCCTCCCCGAGCCCGTGCTGCGCTCCCTGACCCTTTATCTTGAATCCCACCGCCCCGCCCTTCAGGCCCTGGTCCAAGGCGGCGGCCTCCCCTGGCTGGCAGGCAATCTGGCGGCCCTGATCCCCGCTGACCTGGCCACCGCCGGCGACACCGCCGACGATCCACTGGGCCCCCTGCTGGACCAGGCCGCCACCCAGCTCACCGGCCGGCTCACCGGCACCCTCAGCGCCCCTGCCCTGCCCCAGGTCCTCTCCCAGGCCCTGGCCGACCGCGCCGGCGTTGATGCCACCGGCCACTTCGTCTCCCGGGACAAGGGCCTCCTCTTCATCTTCGTAAGCCCTCTGGCCACCGACGACTCCCAGGAGGCCATCCGCCCCTTCGTGGAGTTCTGCCGCGCCAAGGCCGCTGACCTCTCCGCCCAGTGGCGCGCCCGTGGCGCCGTCCCTCCCAAGGTCGCTCTGGCGGGCCTGCCCGCCATGACCGTCGAAGAGGCCGACTCCCTCAAGTCAGACACCGCCCTCACGGTTGCCGCTGCCTCCGTGGCCATTCTGCTCATCATTGTCTTTGGCTTCGGGTCCTTCCGCCGGGGCCTCCTGATCTTCATTCCGCTGCTGGCCGCCGGCGTCTGGAATCTGGGCCTCACCGTCTTCACCGTGGGCCACCTGAACATGCTCACCTCATCCTTCCTGGCCGTGCTCTTTGGCCTGGGAGTGGACTACGGCATCTTCATCACCTCCCGCTTCCTTGAAGAGCGCAAACCCGACCTCCCCCTGGACGAGGTGGCCGCCCGCGCCCTCTCCACCGCCGGCCGCACCGTCCTCACCGCCGGCGGCACCACGGGCCTGGCCTTCCTGGCCCTCTATTTCAACCCCTACCAGGGCTTCTCCGAGTTGGGCATCGTGGCTGGCGTGGGGGTCCTTTGCGTGGTCCTGGCCTACCTCACCCTCATGCCCGCCCTGCTGGTGCTCGTCCCCCTGGGCCCGGAGCCCCGCCGCCGCCTCCCCTCCCTGGCCACCCTGCTGCCCCTGGCCCGCCCCTTCCCCATCTTCTCCCTCTTCATCACCCTGGGCGCCCTGGCCCTCTGCGCCCTGTCCATCCTGGAGGCCACCCGCCTGCCCCTGGACTTCGATGTGCGCAACCTCATGCCCAAGAACTCCCAGTCCACCCACTACACCTTCGAGATGACCTCCCGCTCCGATTTCCAGGCCGAGTTCGTCGTCTCCGAGGCCCCCACCCTGGCCGAGTCCCGCCGCCGTGCCGAGGCCTTTGCCGCCCTCCCCACGGTGGCCCGGGTGGACTCCCTCACCGCCCTCCTGCCCACCCTCTCGTTGGAACAGGAGGCCCTCCTCGCGCGCCTCGCCCCGGCCCTCAAGGACCTGGCCCCCACGCCCCCCCAGGAACCCAGCGTGCTGGCCTTTCTGGACGGTCTTAGCGCCGACCTGGAGGACCTCCAGGAGCGCGCCTTCGCAGCCCGCCGTGGCCAACTCGCCTCCGACCTGGACGGCCTCCTTTCGACCCTTGAGGACCTGCGCGCCAAGGCCGAGAAAGACCAGGCCATCCAGCAGCGCTTCTCCGACCTCAGTGCCGACTTCACCCTGGCCCTTGGCGATCTCCTCACCCTTGCCAGCCAGACCCCGACTCGGGCGCCGACCCTGGCCGAGGTCCCACCTCTCACCCGGGATTCCTTCGTGGGGGCTTCGGGGGCCTACGCCGTGATGGTCTATCCCAAGGAGTCCGTGTACCAACCCGCCTTCCTGGACCGTTTCATGGCCCAGGTCTACAGCGTGGACCCCCAGGCGACCGGCTACCCGGCCACCCATCAGGTGGTGTCCAAGCTGATGTTCGAAGGCTTCCTGCGGGCCACCTTCCTGGCCCTTGCGGTGGTGTTCTTCATGTTGCTGCTGGAGTTCCGCAACCTGCGGCGCACCCTTTCTGCCTTCTTCCCGCTGGTGGTGGGGGGCCTGCTCATGTTCGGCGTCATGCACCTCACCAGCATGTCCCTCAACTTCGCCAACATCGTGGCCCTGCCCCTGGTCCTGGGCCTGGCCGTGGACTACGGCGTATTCCTCACCCATCGCCTCATGGAGCGCCCCACCGAGAGCCCCTTCCTGGTGGCCCTCAGCGCCTCCCGCCCGGTGGTGCTGGCGGCCCTCACCACGGCGGGTAGTATTGGGGCCTTGACCCTTGGCCAACACCAGGGGGCCGCCTCCCTGGGCAAGGTCCTCATCTTTGGCATCTTCACCTGTCTGCTGGCCGCCCTCGTGGTGCTGCCCGCGGTGACCACCCTGCTGCGCCGCTTCCTGCCCCGCAAGCCCAAAACCGGAGTGACCCCATGAGAATTCGACTGCTGGTGTTGCTGTGGCTGCTCCTGCTGCCCAGCCTGGTGCTGGCTGCCGACCCCGCCCGCCGCCTGCTCCTTTGCGATGTGGGGGGTCTGGGGACGGAGGCCGAGGTCCGCCCCCACCTGGACGGCTTCGGCAGGCACCTGGCGGGCAAGCTCTCCTGGCCCGAGGGCACCTGGGAGCTGAAATTCGCCGCCGGCCTGCCCGCCTGCCTGGAGGCCCTCCAAAGCTGGCGCCCCGCCTATGCCGCCGTGCCTTTGGAGGTCTTCCTGGGGCCGGGCAAGGCCCAGGGGATGCAGCCCCTGGTGGCCTCCCTGGTGGGTGGCAAGGCCGCCGGCAACCACCGCGTCCTGGTCAGAAAAGGCGGCTTCAAGACCTTGGCTGAGCTTGCGGGAAAGCGGGTGCTGTCCCCCACCGCCGACCCCGGCCTGCAGAAACTGCTCCTGGGCTCCGCCGCCGGCACCCTGAAACTGGAGACCAGCCCCCGACCCCTCCGGGCTCTGCGCGCCCTGGCGGCGGGACGGGATTGGGACGCCGTGATTGTGGATGAGGCCCAGTTCCTGGCGCTGGCCGCCCTGCCCTTCTTCGCCAACCTGGAGACCCTGCTGACCTGCCCCGCCCTGCCCCACCTGGGTCTGGTCTACCTGCCCGTGGCCCCCGAGGCCGAGCGCCGCCTCTTCGCCAGGATCCTGGTCGAGTTGTGCAGCGACCCCGAGGGTAGCAAGCTCTGCAAGGGTTTTGGCCTGGAGGGCTTCGTCCTCCCCACGGACGCCGACTTCCAAGCCCTCCGCCAGCGCTACGAAGGAGCCCCCAAGTGATTACCCCTTGGGCAAACCCGGAGCGCAGGGGGGTCGGTTCCTTACGCGCTCTTGCCAGCCGTCCCTCCCGCCTTCTGGTTCCAATGGCGGCCCCCTTCCGCCTGCCGCTGCTGGCCCTCCTGCTCCTCGCCTCCTGCGCCACGCCCCAGCCCCGCCCTGCCGCTCCGCTTCTTTTGGAGTTGGACTCCCCCGGTCCCCAGGCCGTCCTCCGACGCGCCCAGGAACTACTCGCCGCCGACGACGATCCGGCCCAAATCCAACGAGCCCTCCACTCCCTCCAGTTGTTGGACCCCGCCGCCTCCCCCCAGGCCCCCTTGCTGGCCCTGCGCTGCTGTCACTGGCTGGCGGATCGCAGACTCTCCCCTACCCGGCTGACCAACCACAATCAGGTCCGCCCCACCAACTGCCTGCCCTTGCTCAAAGCGGCCCGCACCCAGCCCCAGCAGGACCCGGCCGAGATCGACTACCTGGAGTTGCTGCTCCTGGGCCTCAAGCTCGAGCGCGCCTCGGTGTTCGAGGCCGCCGGCACCCTCCCCCGCTTCCAAAAACTGGCCGAGTCCCTAGCGGCCACCCTCCCCGAGCTTGATCAGGGCGGCCCCCTGCGCGTCCTTGGCATGTTGCACCTGCGCGCCCCCCAGTGGCCCGCCGGCCCGGGGGATCTGGACCGCGCCCTGGAATTGCTTGGGGCAGCGGCCTCCAACTACCCGGCCCATCCCGACAACCACCTCTTCCTGGCCGAGGCCCTGTTGGAGGACGAAGACCCCGAGGGCGCCGCCTCAGCCCTGGCCGCCGCCCAGGCCGCCGTCCCCCCCACCTGGCCCATCTGGCGCCAACGAAGGTGGCAGGATGGGGCCAGGACCTATCACCTATCACTTCCACCCCCGACGCCCCCGCCTCAACCCTAGCCGTCAACCGCCCCGGCAAGGTCTTGATCGAATCAAGTAGCCAGCCTCGCTCTGGTTCCGGTCGGGTTTTTTGCCTCTTCGCGCACCCGTTCTACTATATGGCACGGAGGTCTGCGCCCATGAGTCAAAGCCAAACCAGTCAGAATGTCTCCCGGGAATCCTTCATGCTGCGGCTGGAGAACAGCATCTGGGGTCTGGTCACCTGTGCCCTCTCGGGGCTGGTGCTCCTGGCCCTGTTCTCCTACTCGCCAGCGGACGCCAAGGCGCTGGAGGTGGGGAACCTGATAGGTCCCTTTGGGGCGGCCATCTCCGAGTTGCTCCTTGAAGCCATTGGCCTGGGGGCCTTCCTGCTCATTGCCGGGTCCTTCTGGGTGGGCATCGCCATCATGCGCCACGGAAGCTGGCACCTGAAGCGGCGCCAGGCCATTGGCGGGGGCCTCTTTGTGGTGGGCTTTCTCTACCTGGCCCACATGGCCGTGGGCTACTCCCTGGACTGGCCCGATGGCGCCGGCGGATTTCTTGGTTCTCTGCTTTGCGAACTGACCAGCGCCATCATGGGCGACGCCGGCACGGGCGTCCTCGCGGTGCTGTTTGTCGTGGCCGGGACCAGTCTCATCAGCGCCCGCACGCCCCAAAGCCTGGCCGCCGCAGTGGGCAGGTCTTTTGGACACGCCGCGGCGGACCTCTGGGATTTCTACCTGGATACCCGGGACCGCTTCTCCAACGGCCCCCAGGAGGATATCACCACGCCCGACAGGAGCCGGGAGAGCCGCCCCGTCTACGAGGCCCCCGCCCCCGAAGCCCCCTTGCGCGAACCCACCAGGGCCGCCCGGGCCCCCACCCTCTACGAACACTCCAGCCCCGAGGCCCTCACCCTGCCTCGCAGGGACCCCTCCAGCTCAGCCTCCGATTGGCGGGACGACCTGGAGGTCGAGGTCGCCCTCGAGGATCCCTCCAACGAAGGCACCACTGCCGCCGCGCGAGCCATGCTCTCCGTCCCCATCCTGGCCGAGCCCCCGGACTACCTGAAGGACGACTCGGACCTGGCCGGTGGCAACGAAGAACCCCCGCCGCTGCCCCGCCCGAACCTGCGCCTGGCAACCAAGAAGGTCTTCGAGATCCCCTCCCTGGAGTTGCTGGACTACCACCCCCCGCTGCAGGCCACCCTGGACAAGGAAGCCCTCATGGGGGCAGCCCAGAAGCTGACCCAGAAGCTGGCGGACCTCAAGGTGTCCGGCGAGGTCGAGGGCATCCACCCCGGCCCCGTGGTCAGCCTCTTCGAGTTCAAGCCCGGCCGCGCCGTCAAGGTCTCCC
>CAZMEC010000186.1:0-6608 GCA_964565265.1 uncultured Myxococcales bacterium | reverse complement strand
TGATCTGGGTCTTGCCTGGGGCGCTGCCCGTGGTCTCGATGTCCAGGGCCAGCCAGCTAGAGGGTTTCACCCCCCCGTCCCCCCTGCTGAGGCACAGGGCCCGCCACTGATCCGCCACCGCCAGCCCTGCCAGGAATGGGGCCCGGCCAACCGTCTGGTACTCCTGGTTCACATAACACAGGGTCTCCAGCACGCCCGCCGGCACGATGTCTGCGCAGCCGTGGGTGATGGCCTCCGCCCAGGTGCGGCACCCCGCTTCCCAGATTCTTTTCTCAAGCACAGGGCCGACATTCGGCAGGAAGATGTAGCTCTCAGAAAGCACAGAAAACCTCCGCGCCAAGCCTCAGGGCTTGCGGAACTTCAGGACCACGAAACTTGGATTCGGGTAGTAGTCCTTCACAAAGACATAGCCGGCCCGCTTCATCTGGGCCTGGAGGGCCTCGCCGGATTGGACTATGGAGCGCTCGTAGAAGAAGGACTCGGAGCCACTCTTGTTCAGCAACATGGCACCCAGGACCATGCTGTTGAGAGTGACCACCATCTCCCTCTCCTCGTCGGACAGTTCGGCCTTGAAGAGGGTGTCCATGTACCGCCGCATCAGGTAGCCAAAGAGGCGTTGTTTGTCCACGCTGAACATGGGGCGACTCTCCCGAGTCCAGGAGAAATAGGTGTCCTCAATGAAGGCCATTAGATCCCGGACCAGGAAGCGGTCCTCCACGGCCACGGCCAGATCCGCCTGGAGGCGCTTGAGCAGTTCGGGAGGAAGGCCGGCCCTGGTCTGCCTGACGATGCCCTCTCGGACCTCGGGGGAGATGCGCCTCAGGAGGGGATGCCGGTCATCAAACTCGGTGACCAGTCCATGCACATAGGTCCAGTTGACATTCTCGGGCCGGACGGTGAAGACCCCCGCCGTGGGATGGACGATCACCACAATGGCGCCGGGCTCGAACTGGGGAAACAGGGTCCCAAAGAAGCTCACGGGGTCACCCATGTCCTGCACCACATGGCAGATCAGGGCCTTGTCGTAGCGCCGCTCCAGGTATTTGGGGTCCACGCCCTCAATGCCCACCACCACGGTCTCGATGTTGGTCAGACCCAGCTTCTTTTTGCCCTGCTCCAGGACCGCCAGCATCTTGGAGTCCACATCGGTTGCAGTAATGAGGCCGGTGTTGTTCAGCTTGCGGGCTATGGGCAGGGTCAAAAAACCAATCCCTGCGCCGATGTCCAACAGGCGGTCCCCGTCCTTGAGTTCCAGGGTCTCGTAGATCAGCTCGAAGTCCGTATCCCGGACCCTGGTGGGGTTGGCCATGCTGGGGATCTTCTGCTCGGGGGCCATGAAGGTGCTCTCGAAGACCGAGTTCACGGGCACCTGGCCCTGGACCGCCTCGGCACTCTGGCCAAGGGCAAGCCCCGGAGCCAACAGGAGGGCCAGGAGACTAGCGGCTGAATGTAATGACTTGAATGTCATAATAATCCTCAATCACGGACACGAACCGGAGGCCGATGGCCTCGAAGGTGTCCTTGATGAATGTCTGCCCGAAGCACTCAATGATCTCGCCCTTGGACCGGCCCCTTTCGGTCGAAATGGAAAGAATGGCGGTGATGGCCAGCCAGTTGATTGCCCTGATTTCTTCGATGGCATATTCGCTAACAGGTTTGTCACCGACAATTGAGTCTGAATTGATTAGATACAGGTGTTGCAATGTTGCAATGTAGTCAAATGGGGCAAACGAAATCATCTCTGAGGCAAAGCCGCTTTTTTTATTGTAGTACTCATTCAAAGATTTGAATAACTGCACCGTTTCCAGGGCCTGGTTGATCGCGGCGAAGATGCCCAGGGTCGTGGCCTGAGAGAATTCAAGCTGATCGGCGGCCAGTTCGGTGGTCACGCGGGCGGCCAGTTGGGGGCTCAGGAGCTTGAAGAGAGGGAACTCGGGGCCTTCCATGTAGAAGGCCTGATACAGGGCGACGGGGGACCAGTTCATCCGGGGTGAGATGTTGGGGAAGTCCCTGGCGTTGACGAAGGCGAAGGTGCCGCCGGGCCTGAGGGATGATGCCAGCAGGCGAGACCCGCTGCCGAAGCCGGGCACCTCAGAGGTGAAGTCAAACCAGAGGATCAGGTCATATTGTTTTGGGGTCGCCACGGTCTCGTCGAAGGAGAAGACGCGGAAGCCAGGGCTGTTTTCGAGTTCCTTCTTCAAGCGGATACGATTGGGCGTCTTGGTGCAGAGGCAGTCCAACGCCGCGCTGGGGGAACGGAGCCTGTTGACGGCGAACTCAAAGAACCCAGAGCAGGGGCTGAGGAGCAGGATGGAAGCAGCCTCAGGGACCTTCAGCCTGGTGAGAAGCTGGATGACCCCAGGGTGTTTGGAGAAATCATAGGTCGGCTCAACATAGTCCATCCAATCCATGGCTAGGCCATAGCTGGATATTGTTACTCTGTCATATGTTGACGGAATTGATGCGTCTTTATTGGGTATTTCATTGCATGATACGATTACAAACAGCAGTAATAGCAAGGCCGATTTCATTGCGGCATTCTACCCCCGGACCCCCCGAAGTCAAGCAGATTGCTGGCCCCTCCAAGGGCCCCTGCGTCACGAATGACACGGTGCGTATTGACCGCCCGGAGGGTCGGCTTATGCTGCGACCTTCGGTTGATATTTGGGTTTCTTTTGGAGGCATCACAATGCAAGACAGACTTGGCGCGTTTCCGAGGGGCGGGATCCCGGGGTTGGTGTTGGAGGCTTCGGCCCAGTTCTCGGGGTCGGGGGCCCTGTTCACCTGGGATGGCTCCATCGCGCCCTTGACCTATGGCGGGTTTGGCTCGGCCATCCACAATCTGGCGTCGCACCTGATGGCGATGGGGGTGGAGCCGGGGGATCGGGTGGGCCTGTTTGCCCCCAACAACCCCTGGTGGAGCGTCACCGACCTGGCGGTCATGGCGGCCGGCGCGGCGACGGTGCCGGTGCACTACACCGAGAACCCTGTCTCTGCGGTGCAGCTCCTCAAGAGTGTGCGCTGCAAGGTGCTGGTGGTCTGGCAGGGGGCGCCGCTGGAGGCCTTGCTGAAGGCCGGTGAGGGCCAGCTTCCGCCGCTGGTGCCCATCCTAAAAGGGGAGCTGCCGGGGAAGTCCGTCGAGGAGCTTGCCAAGGTGCCCCAGGTGGACCGCCTTCGGGAGTTGGAGACCCGCCTGTCGGGCATTGGCCCGGAGACCCTGGCCAGCATCGTGTTCACCTCGGGGACCGGGTCCCTGTCCAAGGGCGTGATGATCACCCACGCCAACTTCCTGCATCAGTTTGCGGCGCTGGATCATTCCTTTGAGACCGTGCCGGGGGAGCGCAGCCTGTGCTTCCTGCCCCTGTCCCACATCTACGAGCGGGCCTGGACCCTGTACCTGCTGACCATTGGGATGCAGAACTGGTATGTGGAATCGCCCCTGTCGGTGGTCAAGGCGCTGCCGGTGGTCAAGCCCCAGGTCTGCCTGGGCGTACCGCGCTTCTACGAGAAGGTCCACCGCGGGGTCATGGACAAGGTGGGCAAGCTGCCCGGGCCGGCGCGCAAGTTCATGTTGTGGTGTCTGGCTACGGGCCTGGAGTACAACCGCCTGCACTTCACGGGGAAGAAGGTGCCGGCCAAGCTGGCGGCGTCCTATGCGCTGGCGGACAAGATCTTCCTGCACAAGATCCGCGTCGCTGTGGGGGGGCCCAAGAGGTTCTTCTCGGCGGGCGGGGCCCATCTTGCCCGGGAGGTGGAGGAGCTGTTCCTGTCGGCGGGGCTGCTGGTGTGCCAGGGCTACGGGCTGACGGAGACCTCGCCCATGGTGTCGGCCAATACCCCCGGGGCCTTCCGCTTCGGGTCCGTGGGGCAGCCGGTGAAGGGCTGTGAGGTGATGATCGATCCCCAGACCTCGGAGATCCTGGTGCGGGGCGCCAATGTGACTCGGGGCTACTGGGAGGATCCGGCGGCCACGGCGGAGCTGCTGCGGGATGGCTGGCTGCACACCGGGGACCAGGGGCGCCTGGACGAGGACGGCTTCCTGAGCATCACGGGGCGCATCAAGGACCTCATCGTGACCTCCGGGGGGAAGAATGTGGCGCCCTCCAAGCTGGAGAGCATCCTGGTGGCGGACCCCTTCATTGAGCAGGTCGCCGCGGTGGGCGACGGGCGCAGCTACATGGGGGCCCTCTTGGTGCCCGCCTACGAGCGCCTGGAGGAGCTGGCCGAGAAGCTGAAGATCAAGAAGGAGAGCATGGAGCACCTGCTGTCCTCGCCGGCCATCCTGGAGTTCTACCGCAAGCGCATCGAGAGCTACTCGGAGCTGTTTTCCAAGCACGAGCAGGTGCGGCGCTTCGTGCTGCTGCCCCGGGGATTTTCGCTGGAGAAGGGTGAGCTGACGCCCACGGCCAAGCTCAAGCGCGCCGTCATCGAAAGCCACTTCGCCAAGGAGATCGAGGCCATGTACAAGGGCCTGGCGGGGGGCAGCATGAAGGAAGGCAGCCCGGCCCCCGAGGCCCCCCAGACGGAGGCCCCGGAAGCGGGCAAGAAGGTGAAGGCGGCGAAGAAGGTGAAGGAGCCGAAGCCGAAGAAGGGCTAGGGTTACTTGCCTGCCATCATGGCGGGGACATCGTTCTCCACGGTGTCCGTGCCCTTGATCCCGAAGGTGTCAACCAGGACCTTGGCCACGGCGGGGGACAGGAAGGCCGGGAGGGTGGGGCCCAGGCGGATGTTCTTGAAGCCCAGGTGCAGGAGGGCCAGCAGCACGGCCACGGCCTTCTGCTCATACCACGCAACATCAAAGGAAATGGGCAGGTCGTTCACATCGGCGGCGCCGAAGATTTCCTTCAGCTTGAGGGCGATGACCGCAAGGCTGTAGGAGTCGTTGCACTGGCCCGCGTCGATGACCCGGGGGATGCCGCCGATGGTGCCCAGGTTCAGCTTGTTGTAGCGAAACTTCGCGCAGCCGGCGGTGAGGATGACGGCGTCCGCGGGGAGGGCCTCGGCCACGCCGGTGAAGTACTTGCGGGCGGGCTGGCGGCCGTCGCAGCCGGCCATGACGATGAAGCGCTTGATGGCGCCGGACTTGACGGCGTCCACCACGGCCCCGGCCACGGCGGTGAGCTGGTTATGGCCAAAGCCCGTGGTGACCTTGCCGTTCTCAAGCTCCTCGGGGGGCTGGCAGGTGAGGGCCTGCTTGATGAGGGCGGAGAAGTCCTTCTGGCCCTTGGCGTCGGGTTCAATGTGGGGGATCTCGGGGTAGCCGGCGGCGCCGGTGGTGTAGATGCGGGCCTTGTAGGAGTCCTTGACCGGGATGATGCAGTTGCTGGTCATGAGGATGGGGCCGTGGAACTTGTCGAACTCGCTGCCCTGGTGCCACCAGGAGCCGCCGTAGTTGCCGTAGAGGTGCTTGTAGGCGCGCAGCTTGGGGTAGCCGTGGGCGGGCAGCATCTCGCAGTGGGTGTAGATGTCGATGCCCTTGCCCTCGGTCTGGTCGAGGAGCTGGATGAGGTCCTTGAGGTCGTGGCCGCTGATGAGGATGCCGGGGCGCTTGCCCACGCCGGTGGTGACTTCGGCGGCCGCGGGGGCACCGTAGGTCTCGGTGTTGGCCTTGTCCAGCAGGGCCATGGTGGAGACCGCTTCCTTGCCGCACTCCAGGACCAGGCCGATCATCTCGGGGACGGTCAGGGTGCGGGTGGTGGAGGCCATGGCCTTCACCAGGAAGGCGTTCACTTCCTTGTCCTTGTAGCCCTGGACGGCGGCGTGGTGCAGGTAGGCGGCGATGCCCTTGAGGCCGTAGATGAGCAGCTCGCGAAGGGAGCGCACATCTTCGTGCTCGGTGGCCAGGACGCCCACGAGGCTGGCGGGCTTGGGCTGGCCGGGCTTCCAGTCCGTGTAGGCCTCGGTGCCGGCGGGGGCGCCCACCAGGGCCTTCAACTCGTCGCGGCGGGCGACGATGGCCAGGATGAGGTCGTCGAAGCGGGAGTCGTCGAAGTTGGCGTTGGTGATGGTGCCAAAGAGCGCCTCCTGGACCAGTTCGGCGTCTTTCTCCGTGTAGAGGCCCTTGGCGGCGGCCAGTTCGGCCACCAGCGCAAAGCCCTTGAGGGCAAAGATGGTCAGATCCTGCACCCCGGCGGTCTCCGGCGCCTTGCCGCAAACGCCCCGGATGGTGCAACCCTTACAACCTACGGTCTCCTGACACTGGTAACAGAACATGCTCATGGGATACCTCCGTTGTTGAGCACAATTGAACACAAACACACCTATTTAGATAGCAGTCTTATTTCCTGGACCCCGCCCTCCAGCGCCACCACGACTTCTTCGGCGGCCGGGGCGGAGGGGCCAAGCAGTTCAAGGGCCTGTTCGACCAGGGAGGTCAGGCCCCGGCAGCAGGGGACGGCCATGCGCAGCACGATGACCTTGGGGGTGCCGGCGGTGGCGATGATGTCGGCCAGCTTCTCGGCGTAGCCCTGGGTGTTGTCCAGCTTGGGGCAGGCCACCACCACGGCGCGGCCCCGCAGGTAGCGCCAGTTGAGGTCGGGGAAGGCCACGGGGCTGCAGGTGGACAGGACCACCAGTTCCTTGCCCGCCAGGAAGGGGGCGCTGGGGGG
>CAZMEC010000185.1:0-6660 GCA_964565265.1 uncultured Myxococcales bacterium | reverse complement strand
GGCTACGCCTGGTGCGTGGGCGAGGTCATGGCCAAGAACCCCCGCTGGTGCCAGCCCCTGGCTCGTTGGCAGCAGTACTTCTCGGAGTGGCTGGCGGCGCGGAATCCCCAGGATCTGCTGGCGGTCCACATGTTCTTTGACTTCCGCTGCATTGCCGGGGACCAGGGCCTCACGGGGGCCCTGCGGCGCCATGTCCAGGACGAACTGGCCCAGAACCCGGGCTTCTTCCCAGTGATGGCCCAGGATGCCATGTCCCGCAGACCCCCGACGGCCCTCTTTGGGGGACTGCCCACCACCAGCGAGGCCAGGGGCGGCAAGGGCCTGAGTCTGAAGGACGCCATGATGCCCTTCGTGGGCTTCGCCCGGCTCTACTCGCTTCGGCATGCGGTGGCCGACACCAACACCTTTGACCGCCTCTCCCGGCTCCATGAGAAGGGCTTCCTGTCCCGATCCAGCCTGGAGGAGATCACCGATGCCTACGCCTTCCTGATGCAGACCCGCCTTCGTCACCAGGCCCTGGCAGTGGCCCGGCAGGAGACCCCGGACAATGTGATCCAACCCAAGACCCTCTCCCCCTCCGAGGAGACCCTGATCAAGAAGACCCTTGCCCATGTGTCCGTGCTGGCCAAGAAGGTCAGCTTCGACTTCCCCGGCTCCCAGCAGATGTGAACCCCAAGGGCCCCTGCCGAGCCCCCGCCCGGCCTCACTGCGCCTTGGTGCAGTCGGGCTCTGCCAACCACTGATCAATCATGGGCAACAGCACATTCTGGGGAAACCCCGTGCGAAGGTGCAGGATGCGCAGGTCCCCGGGGCAGATGAGGACCACCGGCGGGAAGTAGCCCGGGTCCAAGGGCCCCAGGGGTTGCTGAAGCTGGGCCAGGACGCCGCCGCTGGCCTTGCCCTCGGGACCCAGCGTGGGGTTGTCCAGCAGCAGGGGGTAGTTGATTGACAGGCCATTCTTCCAGGCCAGGGCCGACTGGGCCGTGGCGGGCTTCATGTAGTAGTCCTCGTAGTAGACCTCCAGGATCTGCAAGTCCGCCTTGGCGGGGTCCCCGACCCACTGATTGAAGAGGGCCGCGTCCTTCTTGCAGACACTGCACCAGCCCGCAGAGAAGACCAGCAGGATGAGGCGCCCCTGGCCCTGGAACTGGGAGAGGCGAACCTCCTGGCCCTGGGAGGGATCCAGGAAGGCGAAGTCCGGAATGGTGTCCCCCTCGAAGGGGCCGTAGGGGGGCGGGGGGTAGTGGAAGACGCAGGCCCCGGCCTCGCAGGCCGCGCCCCCAGGGCAGTCGCCACAGGGGTTCCCACAGGCGTCCTCTCCGCAGACCAGGCCCAGGCAAGGCAAGGCGCAGGTGCAAAGCCCGCTGGTCTCGTCACAGGCCGAGTTGCCCGAGCAGGCGACGGGGGTGCCCTGGCAGTAGAGGCCGTTACAGGCGTCGTCCGAGGTGCAGGCATCAGCGTCATCGCAGGGCTGGCCATTCCTGAAGGCGACGGCGCAGCCCAAGCCGTGGAGGCAGGTGTTGATGGTGCAGGGGTTGTCGTCCTCGCAGGGTTGCTCGACCCCGGGAAGGCACTGGCCCCCCTGGCAGAGGTCACCCTGGGTGCAGTCGTTGCCGTCGTCACAGGGCAGAGCCTCGTGAGCCGTGGAGACCCAGCCCAGGGCCGGGTCGCAGGCCCAGGTCAGGCAAACGCTGTCCTGGGGACGGGGCCTCCAGACCAGCTCCAGGGTATCCGGGTCACAGAACAGGAAGGCCTCCTCCAGGCAGGGCTGGGAGATGGACGGGCACTCCGAGCTGTCCAGGGGGTCCTGGGTGTCGGAGGGGGAAGTGTCGGAGGGGGAAGTGTCAGAGGGGGAAGTGTCGGGGTGAGTAGTGTCTGGGTGATAGGTGTCGGAGGGAAAAGTGTCGGAGGGATAGGTGTCGGAGGGATAGGTGTCGGAGGGAAAAGTGTCGGAGGGATAGGTGTCGGGGTGAGAAGTGTCGGAGGGGGAAGTGTCGGAGGGAAAAGTGTCGGGGTGAGAAGTGTCGGAGGGGGAAGTGTCGGAGGGAAAAGTGTCGGAGAGATCGGTGTCGGGGGGGGAAGTGTCGGGGGACAGCCCGGTTTGGCCCCCGCAGCCCCCTAGAATCCACAACAGCAGCAGGGCCGGCAACAGCCCCGCGGACTTGGCCCTGAGCAGCCCCACCATCTGCCTACCCCCCATCCGCCCACAGAGAGCTAGCGGTAGCACGGAACCCTGGAGGGCGCAACCTGCTGGATTGGAGGGCTGGGGCTTCAGTCGCCGAAGCAGATGCCCAGGTCCCGGCCTGTGAGGATGGTGTCGCAGTCCAGGGGCACGGTCTTGGTGCGGGCGATGGCCTCGGACAAGGGGACGCAGCGCACCGTGGGGGGATCCAGGGCCACCATGATGTTGCTCTTGCCCTCGGCCAGCATGCGCACGGCCGCGGCGCCAAAGCGCAGGGCGATGAGGCGGTCGAAGGTGCTGGGCCGGCCACCGCGCTGGAGATGGCCAAGCACCACCGTGCGGGACTCCTTCCCCGTGAGCTTTTCAATCTGGTGGGCGACCTGTTCGCCGATGCCGCCCAGGCGCACCTCGCGGCCGATTTCCTTTTCCCCACGGGTGGTCAATCCGCCCCCCACCGGGGCAGCGCCCTCTGCCACCACGACGATGCTGAAGTGGCGGCCGTTGCGCTCCCGCTCCAGGACCTTCTCGCAGACCTTGTTGATGTCGTAGGGGATCTCGGGAAGCAGGATGATATCGGCCCCGGAGGCGATGCCGGAGTTCAAGGCGATCCAGCCGGCGTAGCGACCCATGACCTCCACCACCATGACGCGCTCATGGGCCTCGGCGGTGGAGTTCAGGCGGTCCAGGGCCTCGGTGGCCACGCCCACGGCGGTGTCGAAACCGAAGGTGATGACCGTGCTGGCGAGGTCGTTGTCGATGGTCTTGGGGACGCCCACCACCTTGAGGCCCTTCTCCACGAAGCGGCTGGCCATGCGCAGGGACCCGTCCCCACCGATGGCCACCAGGGCGTCGATGCCAAGCTTGCGGAAGTTGGCCATGATCTCGTCCGAGCGGTCCACCGCGATGATGCTGCCATCGGGCTGCTTGACGGGGTACTCAAAGGGGCTGTTCTTGTTCACCGTCCCCAGGATGGTGCCGCCCACATGGGTGATGCCCCGGACCGCGTCCCGAGTGAGAGGGATGAGGTTGGGTTCACCCAGGAGCCCGGTGTAGCCCTTGGGGATGCCGAAGACCTCCCAGCCCTGCCGAAGGGCGGCAATGGTCACGGCCCTGATGACGGCGTTCAGCCCAGGGGCGTCGCCCCCACCGGTGTTGATCGCAATGCGTCTGACCTTGCTGGACATGCCTGGCCTCCTTGGATGAGCCTGTTACTTGAAGGTGATGGACCGTACCCTACCCGCCCCCCGTGCGGGCGTCAAGCCCCACCCAGGTCCTTGACCAAAGTGCCGTTGTCGGGGAGAATCGTCCGCACCTCAAGGAGAAAAGACCATGAAAAAGAAAGTCTTGATTGGCGGGGTGTTGGTGCTGGTGCTTGGCGTGGTGGTGGCCGGGCTCATGGTGTGGCCGCCCCAGGAGGCAGGCAACGCCACGGGAATCATTGGCCGAGGGGCCAAGCAGGACCTGGTGCTTCAGAAGGAACTCTGGGGCCAGTTCGCCCCCTACGAGAAGAGCTTCCTGTCCGCCTACTCGGAGCAACTCACCGAGCAGCCCGACGACCCCATGGAACTGGTGGCCGCCTTCAATGAACTGGCCTACGGCGTGACGGGCCCGGGCGGGCTGTGGCGCAAGACCGTGCCGGAGAAATTCTTTGGCTGCGCCGCCGACCAGGAGGCCCCCGCCTGCCAATCCCTGAAGGAGGCCGAGGCCCAGTTCCAGCGCTGGGACAAGCTGCAGCAGGCGGCCAACGAGATTGACCTGCCCAAGGACGCGCTGAAGTTCCTCAAGGCCAATCGCGCCGAGATTGACGAATACCTCAAGACCATGGTGCCCGTGAACGACAGCATGTCCTCCATTGAGGCCACGCCCTTCTTCGCCGCCAACATCGCCCCCTCCCTCTAGGGCAGGGGCAGGACCCACCGCCATGCTGCTGTTTGACCGCAACTACAAGGACCGGGGCTTCCGTAACCCGGTGGTCTTCCTGGAAGCCATGGTGGCCTCCGTACTGGGCGTGGTCTGCGGGCTGCTGCTCTTTCCCGGGGAGGCGGGCCTGGTGGGGGTCTTCCTCATCGCCCTGGCCCAGGCCGCCACCGTGGGGGGCCTGCTGGACCGGAACCGCCAGGACATCTGGACCAACAAGACCTCCCCGCGCAGGGCGAACTGGCAACTGGCCCTGGCCCTGCTGACCCTCTTCGTAGGGGTGCTGACGACCTACCTCCTGGTGGCCATGTTTGCGCCCGAGGACCGGCTGCTGTCGATGTTCGGGCGTCAACTGGGGCGCTTTGGGGGCAACTCCATCACTGAGGTCGAGTACGGGGACTTCCTGTCCCTGGCCGCCAACAACCTGAAGGTCAGCGGCGTATGCTTCCTGTTGTCCTTGGTCTTTCGCCAGGGCGGCATGTTGCTGGTGCTGGCCTGGAACGCCTCCATCTGGGGCGCCGTGTTCCCCTACCTGGCCCGGACGGCCCCGGACAGCGCTGAAGTGGGCCCCTTTCTATACCTGGCCAAGACGGCGCTGTGCATCACGCCCCATCTGCTGCTGGAGGCCCTGGGCTATGTGCTGGTGGCCATGGGCGGCGTGTTCCTCTCCCGGGCCCTGGAGCGCTACGAGCTGGCCAGCGCCCCCTTCAACCGGGTGGCCCTGGCGGTGCTGGCCATCTGCGCCGCCGGTGTGACCACCATCCTGTTGGCCTCCGCCGTGGAGTCCACCGTGGCCCCTGCCCTTATCGGGACCCTCTTTCAGTCCTGATTCTGCCCCGAGCCTCAGTTCTTGACGGCGGGATGATTGTCCAGAATACTCGCCCCAGTCCCACGAATCCCTGGCCTGAATCCGGTGGCCGGAACTGGCCTGACAAAAACACTTGGAGGTTTCCATGGGTACGAGCAGCAGACTCCCGTCGTTCAAGAATCTGGCCCTTCTCCTGGTGCTGGCCCTTTGGGCCACGGGCTGCGCCTCCAACGACGCCTCCAGTGGAGGCAAGGACACCGTCCCCGCCGGAGACCTTGGAGAGACCCAGGACCTGACCGCAGCGGAAGACCAACTGGCCGACTACGGCGCCCCCGTCGAGCAACTGGTCGGTCCCACGGGCGGCACCGTGGATGGCCCCGGCGCTGTGGTGCTTGAGGTCCCCGCCAACGCCATGACCGAGGAGATCACCCTGGAGGTCGCAGTGGTCGCCGCTGAGCCCGAAGAGGAGACCCTGGACACCGTGGGGCCCGTGGTCGAGTTTGGCCCCGCCGGCACCACCTTCGAGACGCCCGTGACGGTCACCCTGCCCTACGACGAGGATGCTGTCGGGGGCCCGGCAAACGAGGCCAAGGTGAAGCTTTGGTGGGCCGCCACCGTGGAGGGCCCCTGGGAGGCCCTGGAGAGCACCGTGGACACCACCGCCAATGTGGTCACCGCTCAGGTCTCCCACTTCTCCTTTGGCGTCGCAGGCCTGCTTGCCTGCGTGCCCCACTGCGGCGGCAACCTCTGCGGCGATGACGGCTGCGGCGGCAGCTGCGGGACCTGCGAAGGCAAAGACGACGCCTGCATCGAGGGCCGCTGCATCCCCCAGGGTACCCCCACCGACGGTCCCCTCTGGGGCCACCTGGGCAAGGATGACCTCTACTTCGACTTCGAGGGCGGCACGGCCACCAGCGATCCCAACCGCCAGGACCTCTCCTTTGAGCACACCGCCATCATGGGCGACTGGTGGATCTCCACGCTGGCCATGGAGGGCGTCTTCCTGAGCCCCGACAGCGACGGCGTGCGCGACTTTGGCCTGTTCAGCACCGTGGAGTCCGCGGACGGCCTGGACCTGCAGCCGCTCAATCACGCCCCCGAGGCGGGCTTCGTCTATGTGCTGAAGACCAACCTGGACAAGCTGGTCAAGGTTCAGATCATGAAGACGAACTTCAAGCTTGGCGACGAGGGCGCGCCCTCCGTGGACTTCATCTACATGTACGATAACTTCGTGGACACCCTGCCCCCCGCGCCGCGGTTTGTGCGGGTCCTGGGGCAGAACTTCGACCAGGGTTCGGGCGCCCCCCAGGAGTTGGGGCGGGCGGATTTCGCCGCCGAGACCCCCGAGGTCGTGGTCACCGAGGCCCCCGGCTATCTGGACATTCATTTTGGGGAGGCCATCGACCTGCCCACGGACGCCAGCCAGGTCTATGACCGGGGGGTGCTCGAGGTGCGGCGCATCGACCAGGAGGGCTTCGCGGCCCAGTTGGCCTTCAGTTCCTTCAACCAGGACCACTTCAACCGGGCCTTCACGCCCGTCCTCAACAACAGCTTCGAGATGATCTCCGAGCCCGGCACCTACGAACTCCGTGCCCTGCCCCTCGGGGATGGCCAGACGGGCTACTTCAAGGACCACTCCGACAACAACCTGACCACCTGGCCGGCCGTCGTCCGCATCATCTACAACGCGCCCCTGTGAGGATCCGATCCAGGTGATTGGAGAAGGCCTGAAGGTCCTTCTTCGCCAGCGGCG
>CAZMEC010000184.1:0-6672 GCA_964565265.1 uncultured Myxococcales bacterium | reverse complement strand
ACGATGTTGGCGTGGGTCAGGCGCATGGACAGCCTGGCCTCGTCGATGAACATCTTGACGAACTTGGTGTTATCCGACAGGGAGGGCAGGATGCGCTTGATGGCGACGGGCTTCTCAATGCCGTCCAGGCTCAGCGCTCGACCCTTGAAGATCTCCGCCATGCCGCCTGAATCAAGCTTCTGGATGACCTGATAGCGCTGTTTTGAGCCCATGGTACCCCAAACCTTTAGGGACCCGATTATAGGAGTCCAACAGCTTTTGCCAAACGAAAAGTTGCCCGGGGGCCGGGTAGCCCTAGACTGGCAACCCTGTAGGAGGCAGTTGTTCATGCCCTGGTCACCCCGTTTCCTCGCCCCGCTGTTGTTCCTCCTGGCCTGTAGCCAGGCCGCCCAGGCCCAGGAAGAGGTGACCCGCAAGGACCACTCCGCCCTGCTGTTTTCCAACCGCCTGCAATTCAACGATCGGGGCGAGCCTCTGGTCTCCATCGGTCTCATGGATGCCCAGGAGACCATCTCCTTCTCCTCCGACGGCCTGATCATCAACCCCTCCGGTCCCGAAGGCCCCAAGCTGCAGGTGGAGGGTAAGCGGGACTGGACCGTCACCGTCTCCAAGACCCACGCCGCCTCCTTCCAGTGGCGCTTGCGGCTGGACTCGGCCCCCACGGGGGACTTCGCCCGGGTTCGGGAGGAGCTGCGCCAGCTTCGGGACCAGGGCCTCTCCGTCTCCATGGAGGAGGTGGGGGCGCTGTTCGGGGTGTTGGGCCAGATGCTGGACACCCGGGAGACGGTCTTCCTGTTGGAGGAGGTCTTCGCCAGCGAGTCTGCTGCCGGCGTCAAGGGCGAGGAGTTGGCCCGGATGCTGGGGCACCCGGTGTCCGTGGAGCGCATGATCCAGGAGCTGCCCGAGGGCACCCTCATCCTGACCAGCAAGGATCGGGAGGTTCAAATCGAGGCCCGGAATGCCATCTGGTTCGAGGCCCCCAACGGCGCCTCCGTCAAGTTCGAGCAGGTCGAGCACAGCCGCGGCTTCCGCTGGCATGGCCGGGAGGACCGCTCCTACCAGGGCAGCTTCTATGCCACCGTGGACTCGGGCGGCAGGCTGGGCCTGGGCAACATCCTCACCGCCGAGAAGCTCCTGGAGGGCCTGGTACCCGCCGAGATGTACACCAGCGCCCCCCTGGAGGCCTTGAAGGCCCAGGCCGTCACCGCCCGGGGCGAGCTGCTCTCCAAGATCGGCCGGCGCCACCTCACGGACCCCTGGCTCATCTGCGCCGAGCAGCACTGTCAGGTCTACAAGGGCCTGAAGGCCGAGCACCCCCGCAGCACCAAGGCCGTCAAGGAGACCCGGGGGCTGGTGCTGTTCTCCGAGGGGCGCCTCGCGGACGCCCGCTACTCGTCCAACTGTGGCGGCCACAGCGAGAACTCCGAGACCGCCTGGCCCGAGGTCAAGGCCCCCGAGCTGCGCGGCCGGGTGGACAGCGCCGGCCCTGCCCCCGCCGACTTGAGCCAGGAAGCCAACGCCGCCGCCTTTATAAAGAATCCCCCCCGGGCCCACTGCAACATCAAGGGCGGCACCTTCCGCTGGACCGAGAAGATCCCCGCCAGGAAGCTCAATGAGCTGGTCAACAAGAGCCTCCGCCTGGGCGCCATCTCCACCATCAAGCCCTTGGCCCGAGGCGTGTCCGGGCGCATCTTCAGATTGGCTGTGGGGGGCGCGGGGGGAGAGGCGCTGGTGGAGGGCGAGTTGGTCATCCGCAGGCTCTTTGGGGGCCTCAAGTCCAGCATGTTCATCGTGACGCCCCCCGCCACCCCCGGCGGCGATTGGATCTTCGAAGGCGGCGGCTTTGGCCACGGCGTGGGCATGTGCCAGCACGGCGCCATGCAACAGGCCAAGGACGGCCAGGACTTCAAGAGCATCCTCCAGCACTACTACCAGCAAAGCCGCGTCGAACCCCTGTACTAAGGGCCCCTCGCGGCCCTTGCCCCCCGCGCCCCCCTTTAGTACCCTGGGGCTGTCATTTTTCGCAGGGGGTTTTTCATGAACACCGACCGCCGTCAACAGCTTGAGACCTATCGTCGCCGGGTGGATGCCAAGGGCTGGAGGCCCCGCAACTGCGTCTGGGAGCTGACCCTGGCCTGCAACCTGCGCTGCACCCACTGCGGGTCCCGGGCCGGGGAGGCCCGCCCGGACGAGCTGTCCACCACGGAGGCCCTGCGGGTGGTGGGCGAACTGGGCACCCTGGGCTGCGAGCTGCTGACCCTCTCCGGGGGCGAGCCCACCCTGCGCAGCGACTGGGACCAGATCGCCGCCGCCGCGGTGGATCAGGGTATGGTGGTGAACCTGGTGACCAACGGCGTGTATTGCCAGGGCAGCAGCGCCGCCCAGGTGGGGGCCCGGGCCAAGAAGGCGGGCCTGGCAAACCTTGGGGTGTCCATTGACGGCCCCCGGGAGGTCCACGATCTCATCCGGGGTCAGGGCACCCTCCAGCGGGTGCTGGACTCCATCGCCGAGTTCCGCGCCCAGGGCATGAAGGTGGGGGTGCTGTGCACGGTGAACCGCCTGAACTTCGATCACCTTTCGGAGGTGCGGGACCTGGCCCGGGACGCCGGCGCCACCATCCTGCGCTTCCAGCTTGGCAAGCCCATGGGCAGCCTGTCGGACCACCGGGAGCTGGTCCTCGATCCCGTCCAGACCCCCGAACTGCTGCGGCGCCTTGCGGACTTGAAGCGCCAGGGCGGCCTGCAGGTGGCGGTGGGGGACTCCCTGGGCTACTTCAGCCCCGAGGACAAGTTCCTGCGGGGCCAGGGCTGGCGGAACCGCGCCGAGAGCTGGCAGGGTTGCCAGGCGGGTATGCAGGCCCTGGGCATCCAGTCCGACGGCGGCGTCAAGGGCTGCCTGTCCTTGCAGGCTCGGGAGGCCGACTGCGACACCTTCGTGGAGGGCAACCTGCGCCAGACCTCTCTGCTGGAGCTGTGGTACCGCCCGGGGGTCTTCGCCTACAACCGGGACTTCCAGGCCGCCAGTCTCAGCGGCGGCTGCAGAAGCTGCAGCAAGGCCAGCCTGTGCCGGGGGGGCGCCCGCTGCGTCACCTCCGCCCTGGGCAACCTGGGGGACGACCCTTACTGCGCCTGGCGCTACCAGGCCCGGCCCTCCCTGGCCGCCACCGTGAAGGCCACCGCCGCCTCCGCCGCCGCCGTCCTGTGCCTCACCGCTGCGGGCTGCACCGCCGCGGACTCCAAGGCGCTGGATGCCACCGACGCCACGGACCAGTACTCCTCCCAGGTGGACCTGACGGTGGACGGGCGCCAGGACACCCTCGCCGACCTGAGCTCCCGCGACACCTTCGACTGCAGCACCATCTGCTGCGAGTGCGACTACGGCATGCCCCCCTCCCCGGAGGCCTACGAGGCCTGCTGCGCCGCCCCCGAGTACGGCATCAGTCCCGACATGCTGCCGGGCGACACCCAGGCCCCGGACGCCCTGACCCCCACGGACACCACCAGCCCCGACGCCACCACCCCCGACGCCACCACCCCCGACGCCACCGCCCCCACGGACGCCATCGACTGCGACGCCGTCTGCTGCGAGTGCGAGTATGGCATCCTGCCCGAGGCTGTGGACCAGGCCTGCTGCCAGCCCCCCGCCCAGGATGTCATCGACTGCGACACCATCTGCTGCGACTGCGACTACGGCATCCCCCCGGAGGGGGCCTTCGAGGCCTGCTGCAAAAAGTAACCCGGTCTTGTAAACCCACCCATTCGCGTATATAAACGCGGCGTTGTTTTTCCCCCGGGGGAACCCATGCATGATGAAAATCGGGGCCGGCCCCTCTTGCCCCTTGGTCCCGATAAGGAATATGTCCGCCCTCGCCGGGAATGGGCCGTGCGCCTGCTGGTGCTGGCCCTGGCGGCGGGCATCTTCCTGCCCAACCTGGGCGCCTTTGGCCTTTGGGACCCCTGGGAGACCCACTACGGCGAGGTCACCCGCAACATGGTGGAGACCCACGACTGGGTCAGCCCCTACTGGGGTTACCGGGCCAAGATAGGTGACCAGGGCAAGCAGGGCTCGGCCTTCTTCTCCAAGCCCGTGCTCATCTTCTGGACCGAGGCCCTGGCCGTCCGGGTGCTGGGCCTGAATGAGTGGGCCATCCGCCTGCCCATGGCCCTCATGGCCATCCTGGCGGTGTTCCTCACCTATTTCGTGCTGTCCCGAATCTGGAACCGCAAGGCGGGCCTCCTGGGGGCCCTGGTCCTGGGCACCGCCCCTCAGTTCTTCTTCCTGGCGCGGCAGGCCCAGACGGACATGCCCTTCGTGGCCATGCTGACGGTGGCCATGCTCTTCTTCATGCTGGCGGTCTTTGGCCCCCGGGAGAGGCCCAGCATGCTGCGCTTCCTCCTCAAGATCATGCTGCTGCTGGGGATCTTTTTGCTGGCCACGGTGCCCCAGTTCGGCATCCTGGTGACGGACCTCTTCTCCGAGAAGACCTTTGCCAACCTGCCCCTGCTGCAACGGATCGGCGCCACCATCCAACTCAACGGCATCTACCATGCCCTCATCTATTCCTTCTTCACCCTGGTCTTCCTGGTCTGGGCCGTGCTGCCCCCCTTCCTGGCCTGGCGCCGGGACCGGGGCCTGTCCTTTGAGGCCCGGGACGCCCTCCTGCGCCGGGGCTACCTCCTGATGTTCTATGTCTTCTGCGGCCTCGCCTCCCTGGGCAAGGGCCTGCTGGGCTTCCTGCTGCCCGGCGCCATCCTCTTCTTCTTCTTCCTGGTGACGGGGCACTGGCGGACCCTGCGGGCCCTCTACATCCCCCAGGGCCTCCTGGCCTTCTGCCTCACGGCCTTCCCCTGGTACCTGGCCATGTTCGCCAAGCACGGCAACGGCTTCTACGCCCGCTTCTTCATCCACGATCACTTCAACCGCCTGGGCACCGGCGTCCACGAGATCGACAACGGCACCTTCGAGCACTTCATGCGCTGGCTGGGCAACGGCCTCTTCCCCTGGGTGGCCCTGGTGCCCCTCGCGCTCCTCATCATCCCCCGGCTGTTCCGCCGCCGGGACGCCGCTGTGCTGCCCGAGTTGTTCCTCTTCCTGTGGAGCTTCTTCGCCTACCTGCTCTTCACCCTGGCCTCCACCAAGTTCCACCACTACATCTTCCCCGCCCTGCCCCCCCTGGCCATGCTCATCGGCGTGAAGCTTGCCCACTACACCGACGCCCGGGATCGCTTCTTCCGCCTGGCCGTGGTGCTGGGCCTGGGTATCACCGTGGCGGTGGGCCTGGGCATCCAGCATGAGCCCCAGACCATGCGCAACCTCTTCACCTATAAATATGATCGCAAGCTGCCCCAGCACCTGCCCACGGACCCCGAAGCCTCCGCCTCGGGCGAGCTGGGCCCCTCCTGCCGGGCGGACTCGGACTGCGCGGGCGCTCACCTCTGCACGGAGGGCGGCTTCTGCGACACCAGTTGGAAGAACACCTGGTTCTGGCGCCAGACCACGCCCAGTGTCCGCTGGCTGCTCAGCCGCGAGTGGCTGGCCCTGGACCTGGTCCCCATCTATGTGATGCTGCTCTTCGGGGTGGGCCTGCTGCTGCTGTTGACCCCCGGCTTCCTCCACCGGGCGGGCCTGGGCTTCATGGCGGCGGCGGCCATCTTCCAGGCCCTCTGGGGCCTCAACTACTACCTCCCCCTGCTGTCCCCCCACTGGTCCCAGAAGTATGTCTTTGAGGAGTACTATGACCAGTGCGGCCCGCGCCTCAAGCACACCCTGGAGGACGACTATCGACCCCTCCTGGACCACCTGGGCCTCTCGGGCTTCACCAAGTCCCTGGGCGCCACCATGAAGCGCGTCTGCCCGGACAACATCACCTCCTGGCTCATCGTCTGGCGGGGCGAGACCTACTACTCCTACAACGAGCTCCTGCCCCTGGAGAAGAAGGACAAGCAGCTGCGGCCCTACATTGAAGAGATCAATCCCCAGCTTCGGAGGCTGCCGGCCTCCTGCGGCGGCGGCCAGCTCCTGTGCCCCTCTCCCTTCTATGTCTTCATGGAGAACCGCAACGCCAACTCCTCCTCCTCCATCGCCTCCCAGGTGAACGACGAGGTCAAGAAGCTGCGCAAGGATGGGAAGCCCGCCGCCAAGGAGGCCTTCGCCGCCCTGGACCGCTTTGAGGCCCAGAAGCTGCACTTCGAGAATGACTTCTTCACGCTGTTCAAGTTGACCCCCGAGTTCCAGCCCAAGAGCAAGAAGCCCGAAACCACGGACCAGCAGCCCGCCAAGGCCGAATGTGGCTGTGCGGCAGCCCTGGCCCAATAGAAAGGAACCCCACCATGACCGAAATCATCGACATCAATGCCCGGGAAATCCTCGACTCCCGCGGGAACCCCACCCTGGAGGTGGAGGTCTACCTGTCGGACGGCGTCTTTGGCCGCGCCATGGTGCCCTCCGGGGCCTCCACCGGCAGCCGCGAGGCCCTGGAGCTGCGGGACAAGGATCCCCAGCGCTACAAGGGCAAGGGCGTCCTCACCGCCGTCAAGAATGTGAACGACCTCATCGCCCCCGAGCTGATGGGCCTGGACGCCATGGATCAGGCTGGCCTGGATGCCCGCATGATCGAGCTGGACGGCACCGAGAACAAGTCCAAGCTGGGCGCCAACGCCATCCTGGGCGTCT
>CAZMEC010000183.1:0-6697 GCA_964565265.1 uncultured Myxococcales bacterium | reverse complement strand
GACAACGAGGACGCCACCGTCCAGTGCCGCAACCTGCTGGAGATCCTCTACACCTTCGACCATGAGAAGGCCCGCCTGCTGCTCAAAGCCGCCGTCTGGGAACTGCCCGCCAGCCTGGAGGAGGAGGCCCAGCGCATCCGCGAAGGGCGCCTGGAGGACCTGGGCTTCCCGCCCTACGAAGAGGCCCAGGAGATCTACGAACTCTACGCCCCCGGGGACGCCGTCCGAGAGCTCCAGGCCCGGGCCGGCAAGACCTTCGATGGTCGGGTGCCGGACAACCTGGATGCGGTCCTCGCCCTGACCGCCCTGGAGGCCCGCAAGGAGAGCCTCCTGGCCGCCACCATGCGCGCCCTGCCCGAGTCCACCCGGGAGGCCCTGCGCCAGGCCACCATCTACCTGATGAACCGCATCCTTGTGGTGGAATCCAAGGGTGACCTCAGCAACGCCCCCGAGCTTACCTACGCCGCCACCCGCGCCCAGGACCTGATGAACCTTGGCCTCGAACAGCTCACCCTCAAGGCTGGCCAAAAGGCCTCCCAGGTCCTCGAGAGCCTCCACCCGGTGCTGCTGTTCCGCACCGGTTACTCCCTCCTCCTGGGCCTTCGCCGGGACGCCAACTCCCTGCGCACCAAGGCCGCCCTCGGGGGGCGCTTTGGCCTCCTCGACGACCCGCCCCTGGGCCCGGCCCTCGCAGGGCTTGCCCGCTTCGTCCCCCAGTTCTTCGACGGCATCAAGGGCGAGGCCGACCTGTCCTACCGGGACTTTTGCACCCTCGGGGACCTGGACTCCATGCGGCGCTACCTGGCCCACGCCAAGGTGCGCCTGGACTTCCTCTTCGACACCCTCCACATAGACCCCGCCAAGCTGCGCCTCCTGGTGCCCGAGAAACAGCAGCCCTTCGTCACCGCCTCCACCCTGGCCGCCACGGCTCTGGCCAACCTCATGATTGGCCGGGAGGGCGTGGACCCCCTGGGCCCCCCCGAACTCCAGAATCTGCTGGATCTGTTGCTGCCCTGGGATGATTCAGAGGGCGCGCGCAAGCCCGACGCCTTCCTGGTGGCCCGCATGGAACAGGCGCTGGTGGGCCAGCCCACCGAGGTGCAGGAGCTGATCCGCTTCTCCGTGGCCAAGCTGGTCAAGACCCTGGGCCACCTGCCCGAGGGCCAGGCCATTGAGACCAAGTACCTGGGCAGCGCGCTGCTGTTCGTGGGGGACTGAGGGGGAACACCACTTTCACTTTGGGTTCAGGTACACATCGTCGTCTTGCGCCAGGCCCAGCAGCACCAGGCTTCGGCGCACCTGGTCCAGGGGGGCCCCGCCGCCCGCGGGTTTCAGCTCCACCATGCCGTTGGCCTCGACCTTCAGGGGGCAGGGAGGATTCACCGCCAGGCGGGTGGCCCCAAGCTGCACCTCCTCCTTGGCCGTGGACAGATCCAGCCGCACCCAGGGCGGCGCGTACTCCAGCAGCCCCACCCCGTTGGCCCGGCAGATCTGCTTGAGGCGCACCACCGAGAACAGATTGAACAACTGCTTGGGCACGGGCCCGAAGCGGTTCTCCATCTCCCGGTACAGGTCCGTCAGGTCCTCCGCCGTCTGGGCCCCCGCGATGCGCCGGTAGGCCATCAGCCGCAGGTGCTTGTCGTCCATGTATTCGTCGGGCACCAGCATGGGCAGGGGCAGCCGAATCTCCGGGTCCCGCACCTCCACCGCCTTCTCGCCGCTGCGCAGCTTGCCCACTTCCTCTTCCACCATGCGCACGAACAGGTCGTAGCCCACCGCCGTCATGTTCCCCGACTGGTTGGCCCCCAGCAGTTCTCCGGCCCCGCGAATCTCCAGGTCCATGGAGGCCACCGTGAACCCTGACCCCAGGGCCGTGTACCGCTGCAAGGCCGCCAGCCGCTTGCGCGCCTCGTCCGTCATGGCATGGGGCGGCGGCACCACGAAGAACGCATGGGCCTGCCGCGTCCCCCGCCCCACCCTGCCCCGGATCTGATAAAGCTGGGCCAACCCGAAGCAGTGCGCGTTGTTCACGATCAAGGTGTTCACGCCGGGCAGGTCCAGCCCCGACTCAATGATGGTCGTGCACAGCAGCAACTGGGCCCGCCCCTCGGCGAAGTCCACCATCGCCTTCTCCAGTTCGCCCTCGTTCATCTGCCCGTGGGCCACGCCGATCTTCAGGTCCGGCAGCGCCGTCGTCAGGCGTTCGGCCAGGCTCTCCAGGTCCTTCACATTGTTGTGCAGGAAGAACACCTGCCCCCCCCGGTCCAGCTCCATCCGAATGGCATCCGCGATGGTCCGGTCGTCCCAGCGGATGACCTTCGTGTCAATGGCGTGCCGCCCCTGGGGCGGGCTGGCGATCACCGAGATGTCCCGAATCCCCGACAGCGCCATGTGCATGGTGCGCGGGATGGGCGTGGCCGTCAGCGACAGCACATCCACGGTGGGATAGATCTCCTTGAGCTTCTCCTTGTGGTTGACCCCGAACTTGTGCTCCTCATCAATGATCAGCAGCCCCAGGTCCCGGAACTTCAACCCCTTGCGCAGCAGGCTGTGGGTGCCCACCAGCACATCCACCTTGCCCTCCGCCACCTCCTTCATGACCAGCTTCTGCTCGCCCGCATCCTTGAAGCGGCTGATGCTGTCAACCCGCACCGGATACCCCGCCATGCGCGCCGCGAAGGTCTGCTTGTGCTGCTGGGCCAGCACCGTCGTGGGCACCAGCACCGCCACCTGCTTGCCCTCCAGCACCGCCTTGAAGGCCGCCCGGATGGCCACCTCGGTCTTGCCAAAGCCCACATCCCCGCAGACCAGCCGGTCCATGGGCTCGGCCTTCTCCATGTCAGCCAGTACCTCTTCGATGGCCTTGCGCTGGTCCGCCGTCTCCTCGTAGGGGAAGGACGCCTCGAACTCCTCGAAGTACTCGTCCGGCTCCGAGAAGGCGTAGCCCTCAAGCTGCTTGCGCTGGGCGTAGATCTTCAGCAGGTCCACCGCCAGCGTTTTGGCCGCCGACCGCGCCTTGTCCTTCTTCTTGTCCCAGTTGGTGCCCGCCCCCAGCCGGTCCAGCGGAGGCGAACTGCTCTCCCCCCCGCCGATGTACCGATGGATCCGGTCCGCCTGATACACCGGGATGAACAGCCGGTCCCCTTCTTTGTACTCCAGCACCAGGAAGCTGGCCTCGCTGCCCCCCGCCGCCCGCCGCTCCATCCCGGCATAGCGCGCCACGCCGTAGGCATGGTGCACCACCAGGTCCCCCTCCTGCAGGAAGGACAGCAGCTTCAGCGCCTCCGAGGGGTTCCGCTCCTCGTCCCGCCGCCGCCGCCGCCCCTGGCGCCCGAAGACGGCCCGCTCGCTGACCAGCATCAGCCCCCAGGAGGGCAGCACCAGCCCCGCCTCCAGGTTGCCCAGCACCAACTGCACCCGGTTGCCCCCGTCCCCCAGGTCCAGCAGCCACCGAGGCGTCCAGTCCTTCTCGTGGGCCGTGGCCCCCAGCCCGTGGGCCCCCAGGATGCGCCGACTGCGGTCCATGGTCTGCAGGTTCTCGCACACCATTACTACCGTTTGGGGAGCTGCGAGGGCGCCGCGGATGGCCGCCGTCAAGGCCGCCGATCGCCCCGCCCCCACATCCTCCGCGGCCAGCAGGAGGGACTCGGCCCCGGACTCCGCCGCCGCCCCCCCGTCCAGCACCATCCCGCACAGATCCAGCACGGCCTGCCCCCGGGGGCCCGGCACCCCGTTCCAGGGCGCCTGCCCGTCGCCAAAGCTTCGCAGCAGCCGCGCCGGTGGCAGCACCAGGGACCCGGCCGCCAGGGAGTCCTGGTACAGCCGCTCCTCCTCCTCCTGAATCAGCCGGTATTCCCTGTCCAGGTCCAGCCCGTCATCCAGCACCAGGAGGGCATCCCCGTCCAGGTAGGCGTCCAGCGGGGCCAGGGCCTCGAAGGCCTCCGGGTACAGCATCTCCAGCTCGGGGGTGCGCTGGCCGTCGCCGATGGCGCGCAGCAGCTCGCCAAGTTGGCGCGACGGGAAGTTCTGCTCGCCCGCCAGGCGCCGCAGCGCGGCCTTGAGGCGCGTGGTCTGGGGCTCGTCCAGGGACAGCAGCCGGGCCGGCGGCAACATGCAGTATTCCACGCGCTCCAGGCCAAGCTGGGTGTCAGGATTGAAGATGTGGATGGACTCCACCTCGTCCCCGAAGAGATCGAGGCGCACAGGCAGGGCCGCGCCCCCGGGCCAGATGTCGATGATGCCGCCGCGTACGGCGAAGCTGCCCTGCTCCTCCACCTGGGTGTTGCGCAGGTAGCCCTCCTGGGACAAGCGGTTGGTGAAGGCCACCCGGTCGAGGATTTCCTTTTCCATGATGAGCTGGCAGCGGGCCTCGAGGGCCTTGGGGGGAAGTTGGAAGCGGAGGTACTCGTCCAGGGGGGCCACCAGGACGCGGTGGGCGCCGGGCTCCATCAGGAACCGGGCCAAAGCCCCCAGGCGCTCGGTCTCGCCCTGGCTGTCCGCCTCCACCGCCAGGTAGGGCGAGGCGGCCCGAGGTTCCATGCCGGCGACCCGGGTCCCCAGCAGCCCTTTCAAGGACTCCAGCAGGGCCCAGTAACGGTCCCCCGCGGTGGTCAGCACCAGCGCCCGCCGCCCCGTCAGTTCCACAGCCAGGGAGGCCAGGAGGGGGACCGCTTCCTTGAGCGTGCGGATGCGCCCAAAGGTCTCAGGCTTGGCAAGGCGCTGGCGTACTTCGTTGGGCAGACGCATGAATGTGTACCGGGTAAAAAGGCCAAAAAAAAGGGACCCTCAGGTGAGGGTCCCTTCGTTGCGGGGTGGACGAGACTTGAACTCGCGGCCTCCGGCGTGACAGGCCGGCGTTATAACCGACTTAACTACCACCCCAACTCAATCCCGCTTTCGGGTAGGAGGAACTTTAACCGGAATCGTCGCCTGCGCAAGAGATATTTTTGCCCACGCGAAACTTTTTTTCGTGGGCGAAACAGGGCTTGAACCTGCGACCCCCGGCTTGTAAGGCCGATGCTCTTCCAACTGAGCTATTCGCCCGCCGAGCACTGAACTAGCGTCCCCAAGGGGATTCGAACCCCTGTCGCCGACGTGAAAGGCCGGTGTCCTGGGCCTCTGGACGATGGGGACGGACGGAAAACAACCTCCAAAACCCGAGTTTCAAAGAACGGGACCTACCGAGTGAGCCGCGAGGGAATCGAACCCTCGACCCGCAGATTAAAAGTCTGCTGCTCTACCGACTGAGCTAGCGGCTCGTCGTGAGGGCGGATTTATATTGGTCCCCCCCCACTCTGTCAAGGAAAATGTCACGGATGGTCTTACTTCCTGGAGATGGAGGCAGCCATGGCGGTCCGCTCGGTGTTCATGCGCTCCATGATGGAGTTGGCGGCCTCGGAGGCGCTGTCTATCTCGGACTCGGTGCCGGAGAGGATGAGCCGGCCGGTGGCACCGAAGGGCTTGATGGTGTTCAGCTTCACATTGGCGGCCTTCAACGCCTCGTTGCAGGCGATCATCATGTAGCCCGCGGGGGCGCTTTCCATGATGAGGACGCTCTCGCCGGCCAGGACCATGTCGCCCTTGGAGGTGCCGGTGAAGGAGATGGCGTGATCCTGCTCGACGCCGCGGATGATGTGGTTGGCCACGATCTTGGCCTCCGCGCGGTTGGCGATGGACAGGCCCGTCTCGGCCATGACGATGCGGCCCGCCTCAAGCACTTCGCCCTGATCGGCGTGCTGAATCAGCAGCATGCCGTAGACGCGCTCGGTGACCACGCTGCCCAGGCGCACCTTGGTGCGCTTCAGGACCAGGTCGATCATCCGGTGGATCTCCATGGCCGGGGCCAGTTCCAGCAGCAGAGAGGCATCATATTCGGCGGGATCGTACACCCGGTTGTCCTTGGCGATGAACTGCGCCAGGGCCGGCTGAAGCTGATCAATGAAGGTGTAAGTGCGAAGTTCAAACGAAGACTGGGCCATGATCCCTCCTTAGCGGGTAAAGCCGCCGGGCAACCTCGGTCCCCGGCATACAAGCGCGTCTTTTATATGGCAACGCCCGCAAGGACGCAACCCCAAACAACGACATGTGGGCGGCAGTCCTTGCTTGACCGCCACCGGCCCTGGTCTGACAATGCGCCCGTTGCTGACCTTCTGCTTGGTGGTCCCCATGGAATTCTTCGACCTGCTTCCCAGCGCCGACCACTGGCGGCGGATTGGTTTTGGGCGACGCGCCGGGCTCTGCGTCCCCGTCTGGTGCCTGCACAGCGCCCGCAGCGCCGGCTGCGGCGACTTCCAGGACCTGGGGGACCTGCTGCCCCAGTTGCCGGGCCTGGGCGTGGGGATGTTGCAGCTTCTGCCCTTGAACGACCTGGGCCTGGATTCCTGCCCCTACTCCGCCCTGTCGGCCTTCGCCCTGGACCCCGTCTACATCGCCCCGGAGCGCCTGCCCGGCTTCAAGGAGGATGCCGAACTGACGGCGGCCCTGAAGCGTTTGCAGTCCCTGGACAATGGCGGGGCGGTGGACTGGCCGCGGGTGCGGCGCAGCCGGGACGACCTGTTTCGGCAGGCCTGGCGGCGCCTGGGCCCTGGCCTGGCCTCAGCAGTGCAGGACTTCGCCGCGACGGCGGGCGCCTGGCTTCCCGAATACCTGGACTACAAGGCCCGCAAGGTCCTGGGGGGCTACCGCTCCTGGGAGGACT
>CAZMEC010000182.1:0-6717 GCA_964565265.1 uncultured Myxococcales bacterium | reverse complement strand
GGAAGGCAGGCTTTAGGATTCGCGCCATGATTTGCGCCCGGGCCCTTGCGGTCTTCCTAGTCTCGCTGGTTTTTCTGCCCTCCCTGGCCCTCGCCGAGGGGCGTGAGGCCTCCATCCTCGTGCCCAGGTCTACCCTGGTGGACTTCCAGCTCTCCGGTCAGTTCCGTTGGCGCACGGAGGTCAGCACCGGGCTGCCCCTGGACTCCCTCGAGGACGGCCAGTTCGGCACCCCCATCCAGACCTACGACAACGGCGCCAATCCTGGGTCTTCCGGCAATCCCTGGCGGGAATCCAGTGACTTCCGCCTGCGCGTCAAGCCCCGCCTGGGCCTGGGCGACATGCTCAGCGTCAACGGTTGGTTTGATCTCGCCGGGGGGGTGGCCGGGGGCAGCCCCGCCGCCGATCCCCTGTTGGTCAGCACGGGCATCGTGGCCCCCTTCGCCCAGCCCACCGTCGGAGCCAACGGTGACTACTCCAACTCCATCGCCGTCCGGGCCCTCTACGGTCAGCTTGAGCTGTTCAATCTGTTGACCCTCCGCCTGGGCCGCATTCCCTCACACTGGGGCCTGGGCATCCTGGAGAACGACGGCCGCGAGGACTTCGCCGACTACGGCACCTTCATTGACTCGTTTGAGTTCTCTGCCGCGCCCCTGGACGATATCCGCCTGAGCATCTCCTGGGACTTCCCCCTGGAGGGCAAGCAGGTCGCCGCCACCTCCACCCGCCCCTACAGCGCCTATATCGACTCGGGCGACATGGACGAGGTCTACCAGTTCCGCTTCAAGGCCTCCTCCACCCGCGACGGCACCCCCGCCGCCGGCCCCGGCCTCTCCTGGGGCGCCATGGCCTCCCTGCGTTGGCAGGACTTCTCCTCCGCGGCCCAGCAGATCAGCGGCGACCCCGCCTGCAAGCCCGACGCCGGCGGCAACCTGCCCTTCGCCTGCACGGAGCTCTTCTACCGCAGCGCCTTCCTCTTCACGCCGGACGCCTGGATTGGCTGGTCCACCCGCCTCTGGGGCGGCACCCTGGCGGTGGTGGCCGAGGGCAGCGCTCTGCTTGGGGACATCAGCGCCACCCAGCGCCTCTCCCTCAATGACAGCTCCAAGGACTTCGCCTCCGCGGGCGGCGCCGCCCGGCTCTCCTGGGAGGACTCCCTCACCCGGGCCGAGGTCCTCACCGCTCTGGCCAGTGGCGACTCCGACGCGGATGCCTTTGGGGTCCAGGACTCCTGGCTCATCTCCACCCCCGACGACTCCGCTTGGCAGGGGTCCCGCATCGCTGCCAACACCACCGTCTCAGCCCATCTCCTGAACCCCGCCTTCCTGCCCGACTCCCTGCTCTACTCTCGGGTCCTGGGCACCATCACCTCCTCCGCCATGGTGCGGGCAGGTCTGGAGCGCGCCCTCTGGGGCAGCCGCCAGCGGGGCTTTTACACCCAGGCCTCGGTCCTCTACGCCGCCGCCTTCGCTGATGCCCAGACTCCGGGTTCGGGCAACTCCCTTGGGCTGGAGGGCTCGGCCGCCGCGGGCCTGCGCTACCGTGGCGCCCGGCTGGAACTGCGCGCCCTGGGTCTGCTGCCCCTGGCGGGCCTGGACACCAGCAGCGCCGCCTCCGCCACCTGGATGCTTCGCGCCGGCCTGATCGTGGACTTCTAGCCCCGGAGGATCCCGCCATGGAACGGACCGCAAGCTTTCCCGTGGACCTCGCCATCTACCCCCTGGAGTGCATCCTGGGCGCCGCCTACGGCTTCCTGGATCGGGCCTATGTCTTTCTGGAGACCGCCCCTGAGGACCGGGTCCTGGTCCACCTGACGGCTCGCCCCGACCTGCCAGCCACCGCCCGGGAAACCCTCGTGGGCGATTTCCAGGCCGAGCTTCTCTCCCAGTCCTACCGGCTGCTGTTGGCGCCGCGCTTCCAGGCCATCCGGGAGACCATCCTGGAGGCTGCTTTGCGGGGGGCTGCGGGGGGCGATGCCCCGGTGGAGAACTGGGAAGCCGACCCCCTGGGCATTGCCATGTCCTGGGAGGACAAGTACGGCGGGGAGAAGCCATGAGTGAGGCCCCCGCCACCCTGCGCCTGGTGTTCTCCCACGCGGTCTATCAGCCCGGGGCTGTGGAGGCCGCGGTCCTCGCCCTGGACCCCTCCGCCGGGGCCCAGCTCCAGACCCTGGAAGGCGCCACTGCCCTGGAACTCCCCGCCACCCTGGCAGACGCCGAGCTCCTGCTGGCCGAGCTGGCCAACCGGGTCCTGGCCCTCTCCGTGGAAATGAGGGGCGTCTGAAGCCCATGCCCAAGCTGACCCACCAACAACTGGTCCCCTTTCGCTTCGAGACCGTGGGGCAGCGGGTGCTGCTGTGCGCCGACCATGGGCCCTTCGTCTTCCTCCCCAGGGAGGACTTCCAGGGCCTCTTCGGGGCTGGCCTGGACCCCCAGTCGGAGGCCGGCCGGCGCCTGGAGACCGGGGGCTTCCTCAAGGCCGAAGCAGAGCTCAAGCCCCTGCTCACGGACTGCTGCAAGAATCGCTACTCCTTCCTGCCCCAGGGGCCCGTGCTGCACATCGCCATCCTGACCCTCCGCTGCAACCAGGTCTGCTCCTACTGCCACGCCTCCCGCCGGGCCCAGGGGGCCAGCGGGTTTGACATGGATCGGGCCACCGCCCAGGCCCTCCTGAATTCGGTCATGGCCTGCCCCTCGCGCTCCCCTGTGATAGAGTTCCAGGGCGGCGAACCCCTGCTGGCCTTCGACACTCTTCGCTTCCTTGTGGAGGAGGGCATCCGCCTGGCGCCGCTGCATGGCAAGAAGCTGGCCTTCTCCCTGGTCAGCAATCTCAGCGCCATGGATGACGAGAAGCTGCAGTTCATCCTCGACCACAACCTCCAGGTCTGCACCTCCATTGACGGGCCGGAGGACCTGCACAACCTCCACCGGCGCTTCCACGGGGGCAGCCACGGGGCGGCGGTGCAGTGGCTGCGGCGGCTGGATGAGGGCTACGCGGCCAAGGGCCTGGACCCGGATCTGTACCATGTGGAGGCCCTGCCCACCTGCACCCGGGATACCCTGGGGAGGGGCCGGGACCTGGTGGATGAATATGTGCGGCTGGGGCGCAAGGCCCTGTTTCTGAGGCCCCTGAACCCCTTTGGTCACGCGGTGGACTTCGGGGCCACCTACAGCGCCGCCGAGTTCCTGGCCCTGTACCGGGAGGTCTTCCACTACATGCTGGAGCTGAACGCCCAAGGGGTGGAGATCCTGGAGCGGACGGCGGCCATCTTCCTGACCAAGATTCTGGGTGGGCGGGACCCCAACTTCCTGGACCTGCGGTCTCCCTGCGGCGCCGGCATCGGCCAGATCGCCTACAACTACGACGGGCGGGTCTTCACCTGTGACGAGGGCCGCATGATGTCCGAGATGGGCGAGGACCTCTTCTGCATGGGGGACCTGAAGCGGGGGGATGACTACGGGCGCCTCCTGGCCCACGACAGCGTCCGCAGCCTCGCCCTGGCCTCCTGCCTGGAGGGCCTGCCGGGCTGTTCGGATTGCGCCTTCGTGAATTACTGCGGGGTCTGCCCCGTGTACTCCTTCAAGGAGCAGGGCAGCATCTTCGGCATCCACAGCAGCAGCCAGCGTTGCCAGATCAACCGGGGTATCCTGACCCTGCTGTTTGAGACCCTGGAGCAGGCCAGTCCGGCGCAGCTTGAGGTCTTCCGGAAGTGGACTACAATGCGGGATCGTGATATTTACTTTTCCCACGATGGCGGGCTTGCCTGCAGCGGGTGAAACCATGACGAAGAATCTGCTACCGCCCATGAAGAAGAAGATCGGGGCCTTTCTCAGCAGTGAGGAGGGCAAGATCACTCGTCGCCAGGCCGCCAGGCTGGCGGGCTTCCTGCTGCTGGCGGGGATGTCGGCAGGGGATCCGGGCACCGCCGAAGGGGCAGAGCCAGGCCCCGGGGAAGGGCAGCCCGGGCACGGCAGCCACGGCAGTCACGGCAGCCACGGCAGTCACGGCTCCCATGGTTCCCACGGCAGTCACGGTTCCCACGGTTCCCACGGTTCCCACGCCTCCCACGGCAGCCACGGTTCCCACGGCAGCCACGGTTCCCACGGCTCCTGGTAGACCCCCGGGGTCAGGCCTCCTGGGGTCGGTTCCTGTCAACCCCAACACGATCCACGAGTTCGTTGCAAATCTTGGTCTGGCCTGTTAGTTTTTTGCCCGTATCGGACACGCTGTAGCTTGCCCTTTGGAGGGAGTCGTGAACAGAAACACTGGTCGCTGGTTGTTGGTCCTCTTGTTGGCTTTGGTTGGCTCCTGTGGGGCCCCGACGGATGGGGACGGGGGGAAGGACTCCTTCGAGGTCCTGGACGGGGCCATCGGGCTTGACACGGACCAACCCCGCGAGGACAGCCTGGACCAGACTCCCGGGGATGGCCTGGGCGACGGTGCTGGCCTGGATACCCCCTTGGAGGACCTGGGCACCGGCGATCTCGCGCCCCAGGACACCGAAGCTCCTGACGGGGAGACCGGGGTCGATACGGCCCAGACCGATATCCCCGGGGACCAATGCCCCGAGGACCCGGACAAGGACCGCCCCGGCATTTGCGGTTGCGGGGTACCGGACACCGATACCGACGACGACGGCACCATGGATTGCAAGGACCTGTGCCCCGAGGACCCGGAGAAGGCCAAGCCTGGGGTCTGCGGCTGCGGCGTCAGCGACCGGGACGCCGACCTGGACAAGACCCCCGATTGCAACGATGAGTGCCCCTGGCATCCGGCCAAGGTCCACCCCGGCATCTGCGGCTGCGGGTTTGAGGATGTGGACGGCGACAAGGATGGCACCAAGGACTGCGTGGATGGCTGCCCCGCAGACAAGTTGAAGATTGAGGCCGGCCAGTGCGGCTGCGGCGTGGTGGACAAGGACAAGGACTATGATGGCGTGGCGGACTGCCTGGACGAGTGCCCCACGGACCCGGGGAAGTCCAAGACCCTGGTGTGCGGTTGCTGGGCCACCGAGGATGACAGCGACGAGGACGGCAAGCCGGACTGCTTCGACACCTGCCCTGCAGATCCCGAGAAGGTGCATCCTGGCGTCTGCGGCTGCGGCAACCTGGAGACCGACACGGATGGGGACCTCATGCCCGACTGCAAGGATGGCTGCCCCGAGGATCTGCTGAAGCTGTTTGGCGGCGTCTGCGGCTGCGGCGTGGCGGACGACGACCTGGACGGCGACGGCGCCCCGAACTGCCTGGACGAGTGCCCGGACAATGCCATGAAGACCAGGGAGGGCGCCTGTGGCTGCGAGATCCTGGATGTGGACTTCGACGGCGACCTGACCCTGGACTGCGTGGAAGATTGCCCCGGCGACCCCTTGAAGACCGAGGCCGGGCACTGCGGCTGCGGCGTGGTTGACAAGGATGCGGACAAGGATGGGGTCTTCGACTGTGACGACGGCTGCCCGGGGGACGCCCAGAAGGACCAGCCCGGCCTCTGCGGTTGCGGCAAGGAAGAGACCGGCGACGGCGACACGGATGGTACGGCGGACTGCCTGGATGGCTGCCCCGAGAACCCTGCCCTGGTGGAGGCCTCGGTTTGCGGCTGCGACCCCCTGGCGGCCGGAGACGACGACCTGGACGGCACCCTGAACTGCAACGACGGCTGCCCCACGGACGAGGCCAAGACGGCAGCGGGCGTCTGCGGCTGCGGCAACCTGGATACGGACACGGACAAGGACAAGGTCCCCGACTGTCTGGATGGCTGCCCCGCGGATGCCTCCAAGCTGGCCCCGGGGTTCTGCGGCTGCAACGCCCTTGAAAAAGACACCGACCAGGACAAGACCCCCGACTGTCTGGACCTCTGCGGCGGGGATTCCAAGAAGATCGCCCCGGGCCTCTGCGGCTGCGGCGTGGCGGACACGGACACGGACACGGACGGGACGCCGGACTGCAAGGACGACTGCCCCGAGGACCTCAAGAAGGTGGTTGTCGGCGCCTGCGGTTGCGGCTTGGCGGACACGGACACGGACCGGGACGGCACGGCTGACTGCGTGGATGCCTGCCCCTCCAGTGCCCTGAAGACCAAACCCGGGGTCTGCGGCTGCAACAAGGCCGATGACGACTTCGATGAGGATGGCACCCTGGACTGCCAGGACGCCTGTCCCGAGGACGAGGACAAGACAGCCGCGGGGGCCTGCGGTTGTGGCGTGGCTGACACAGATACGGACAGCGACCTGACCGCCGATTGTCTGGATGCCTGCCCCGCTGATCCCTTCAAGACCGTGGCGGGTCAGTGCGGCTGTGGCGCCCTGGAAACGGACACCGACCAGGACGGCAGCGCGGACTGCCTGGATGGCTGCGACGACGACGCCCAGAAGACCGCCGCCGGCGTCTGCGGCTGCGGCGTGGCGGATACGGACACGGACAGCGACCTGACCCCCGACTGCAAGGATGGTTGCCCTGCGGACGCCAACAAGGCCAGCCCTGGTTTCTGTGGCTGCGCGGCCCCGGAGACGGACACTGACGGAGACCTCCTGCCGGACTGCGTGGACCTCTGCCCCGAGGACCTCCTCAAGTTCCGTCCGGGGGTCTGCGGCTGCGGTCAGGACGACCTGCTGGACGCTGATGAGGATGGGTTCCTGGATTGCGTGGACGAGTGCCCCGACGACCCGGGCAAGGCAGCCGAGGGCATCTGCGGCTGCGCTGTGGCGGACACGGACACGGACGG
>CAZMEC010000181.1:0-6720 GCA_964565265.1 uncultured Myxococcales bacterium | reverse complement strand
TGGCCCGGGCCCTGGGGCCCAACACGCTGCTCCTGATGGAGCCCGACGAGAAGGATGAGGCCAACCCCTATCTTGCAGACTTCTACCAGGACCCCAAGCGCTGGGCCCTGACCATGCAGGTCCATCTCTTGCAGGCCCGCTACGCCCAGCAGCTCCAGGCCCAGTGGCATGTGATCAACGGCAAGGGCCACGCGGTGCTGGACCGCTCCTACTTCGGGGATACCTGCTTTGCGCGGCTGCAGCTTCAGATGGGGGCCATGTCCCAGCGGGAGTTCAACACCTACCAGCGCATCTACCACGCCATGACCGCGTCCGTCATGCTGCCCACCCTGTGCATTCGGTTGCTGGTGGCGCCGGACATCGCCCATGATCGCATCTCCCGCCGGATGTCCGCCCGGGAGGGGCGCCTTTGTGAGTCCACCATCGATCTGAAGTATCTGGTGGATCTGGACAAGCAGATCGCCAACATGTCGTCCATCCTGCGCCAGCAGGGCGTGTCCGTCATTGACATGCCCTGGGACATGGACCGGGACACCGAAGAGCAGCGCATGTTTGCCATCCGGTCCCTGGCCGCCCGCATCGCCGAGGTCGAGCCCCTGGACGAGTTCCTCGACCTGCACCGCCGCACCGTCTGATCCCCCACAATCCCGCTACAGAGTGACGCTGTCCGCCGTGGCCCCCTGGCCGCAAAGCAGGCGGACCTCAAAGCCGGCCTTGAGATCCTCCGCGGAGTAGTCCCAGTCGTAGGCCGTGCTGAGGGTCACCATGGCGCTCTGGCCGGCGCTCAGGGGCCTCCAGCCCACATCGGGCTCGGTGTCCACCTTGGCGCCTCCTTTGGTCAGCAGCACCACCCGGTAGGAGGAGGAGCAGCGGCCGGAGTTGCGGAAGGTGACGCTGACATCCAGCTCGTCATCCCCGAACAGGTCTCCCTGGAGGCTGGCCTTGATGAAGTCGAGGCGCCCGCGGCAGGGGCAGTTGCTGGCTTTGCAGTCCAGCTTGCAGCCCCCCTCCGCGCAGGCCTCGCACTCCCCGCAGCCCCCACAACTACAGCCTCCGGGGATGGTCCCGCAGGTGGCCCCGGCGTTCTTGCAACGGCACTTGCAATCCTGGACGCAGTCTCCGGCCTTGCAGTATTTGCAGGTCCCTGAGCACTTGCCGCAGTTGCAGTCCCCCACGGAGCCGCAGGAGGCGTCGGCCTTGGCGCAGCGGCAGGCGCAGTCCTCCACGCATTTGTTGTTCACGCAGTCGTCGCAGAGGCCGTTGCAGGCGCCGCAGTTGCAGCCCTGGAGGAGGCCGCATTGGGCGCCCGCCTTGGTGCAGATCTCGGGGCAGTTGAGGCAGACCCCGGCCACGCAGCTACCGTTGGCGTCGCAGCCGCAGTCGGCCTTGCAGGTGGCACAGGTCTCGCTGGGGCTGCAGGTGCCGTCGCCGCACTTGACCACGGGGCCAAGGGGCTTGCCGCCGCAGAGGCCGGCGACGCAGGACTGGCCGGCGGGGCAGGTGCCGCAGGTGCCGCCGCAGAAGTCGGGGCCGCAGTTTCGGCCCGTGCAGCGGGGGCTGCAACAGAAGAAGATACCGGCCTCCGGGCCCCAGACGCAGGACTGATCGGCGTCGCAGCACTCGCGGTCCAGGCAACAGGTCTGCTGGTCGCCGCAGCACTGGTCCCCGCAGAGGGCGTCGCCGGGGCAGGTGGTGTGGCATTGACAGGTGCCGTCGAAGCACAGGCAGTTGGGGGCGCAGTCGCCGCAGTCGCCGCCGCAGCCGTCGCCGCCGCAGGTGCGGCCGCTGCAGTCGGGGACGCAGGGGGGGCCGCAGACGCCGCCGGGGAGGCAGGCCTGGCCCCGGGTGCAGCATTGGCCAAAGCAGCAGACGCCGCCCTGGGCGCAGGTGACGCCGAGGCACAGATCGTCGGGGGAGTCCGCGTCGGGGCTGACCTCGTCGGCGCTCACGGCGTCCAGGGTAAGGCAGGCGCCCGCCACGCAGGTGGCCCCGGAGAGGCAGCCGCAGGTGCCGCCGCAGCCGTCGTCGTCGCCGCAGTAGCGCCAGTCGCAGTCCCGGCGGCAGGAGTCGTCGGCCACCGTGGAACCCTCGCCTCCGGCGCAGCCCGCGGCATAGATGACGCCGAGGACGCAGGCCGTGCAGACGGCGAAGGTCAGCAGCAAGAGGGTGGCCCTGGGGGTCTGGTTTCGTCGTTCCATTTCTTTACCTCCGTCACATGGTTGAAGTTCCCCCAATGTTTCGAAGGAACCCCGATTTGGGGATCGCCTTTGCCAAGATTCGCTTGCCTTTTATTGGCGGCCTTTTAGTATTGACGAACCTTTGCAGAAGGGTCCGGCGTGTGGAGGGGGTACCTACGGACCAGCGAGGGGACAGATCAATCATCCCCCTGAAATGGATTCCCAATGGCTTCCGAAAACAAAATCAAAAAAGATCTGGTCGTCGAGTTCCACTACGAGCTGCGCGACCCCGAGGGTACGATGCTGGACACCAGCCGCGAAGACGACTCCCCCATGTCCTACCTGCACGGCCACCAGAATGTGGTTGTGGGGCTTGAGAAGGCCATGGAAGGCCACAAGGTCGGGGACAAGTTCAAGGTCGTGGTGACCCCCGACGAAGGCTACGGCCCCAAGGAAGAGATCGACCTTGAGGTGGTGCCGCGGTCCGAGTTCGAGGGCATGGAAGACGAGCTTGAAGTGGGCATGCCCATCTACTTCGACGGCGAGACCGAGGACGAAGACGACGAGGCCGTGGCCTGGGTCAACGATGTGACCGACACCGAGGTGGTGCTGGACTGGAACCACCCCCTGGCGGGCCTGACCCTGCACTTCGATGTGGAGATCATCGCCATCCGCGCTGCCACTCCCGAAGAGCTGGAAGACGGCTGCCCCTGCGACTGTGACGACGAAGAGTAAGTCGGACCCTCCCTCGCCGTGTACAGGCTAATCCCTGCCCTTGGCCTCCTGGTGATTCTGGCGGCGTTGTTCGCCCTCAGCGGGGCGCGCCGATCCATCCTGTGGAAGACCGTCATCAGCGGCGTTCTGCTGCAATTCCTGATTGCCTTGCTGGTCCTGCGGACCTCCCCGGGGCTTTGGTTCTTCGGGGGGGCGCGGGACTTTGTGGTGGCGCTGCTGGACTACTCCAAGGTGGGGTCGGCGTTCGTGTTCGGCGGCCTCATGGAGCAGGACCGGGTGGGCTTCTCGTTCGCCACCATGGTGCTGCCCTCGGTCATCGTCATCGGGGCGCTGATGGGCATCCTGTATCACCTGGGGATCTTGCAGGCGCTGGTGCGCGGGCTGGCCTGGGTGATGGTGCGGCTGATGGGCACCTCGGGGGCCGAGTCCCTGGCGGCGGCGGCCAACATCTTCGCGGGGCAGACCGAGGCGCCGCTGTTCATCCGGCCCTACCTTTCGCGCATGACGCGGTCGGAGATCCTGGCGCTGATGTCGGCGGGCATGGCCACCGTGTCGGGCAGCCTGCTGGGGGCCTATGTCTTGATGGGGATTGACGCGGGGCACCTGCTGGCGGCGTCGGTCATGTCGGCGCCCGCGGCCCTGGTGTGCGCCAAGCTGCTACTGCCCGAGCTGGAGACGCCCACGACCCGGGGCAAGGTGCAGGTGGAGATGAAGTCCGAGGCCTGCAACCTGATTGACGCGGCGGCCACAGGGGCGACGGATGGCCTCAAGCTGGCCCTCAATGTGGGCGCCATGCTGATTGCCTTCATCGCGCTGATCGCGGTGGTCAATGGCATCGTGGGGGGCCTGGGGGGGCTGGCGGGGTTCCCGCAGTTGTCCCTGGAGTGGGCCTTTGGCAAGGCCTTCGCGCCGGTGGCCTGGCTGACGGGCGTGCCCTGGGAGGACTGCGGCGAGGTGGGCATCCTGCTGGGCAAGCGCCTGGTGACCAACGAGGTGGTGGCCTACCTGGACATGCAGAAGCTGCTGGATGCGGGGGCCCTGTCGGAGCGGGCCAAGACCCTGGCGACCTATTCCCTGTGCGGCTTTGCCAACTTCAGTTCCATCGCCATCCAGGTGGGGGGCATAGGGGCCCTGGCGCCGGAGCGGCGCGGCGACCTGGCGCGGCTGGGGCTGCGGGGGCTGCTGGCGGGGACGGCGGCGTGCCTGATGACCGCCTGCGTGGCGGGAATCGTCCTTTAGAAAAAATCCTAAAGCGTTCGGATGGTGGGAGAGACGGGGCGGACCTCTATGGCCTGGGACTGGAAGGTCAGGGCGTGGTCGGTGGGGTCGGGGACAGTGGAGGGGGCCCAGTTGAGGCAGGGCTCGTCCACATCCAGCCAGGTCTCGGTGGCCAGGGAGGCGCCGGAGGTGGCGTAGGTCAGGTCGCCGGTGGTGACGGGGAGGCGCTGGAGCCAGAGGCTGTGGTGGGCGTCGCCGGCGCTGGAGTAGGCGGCCATGAGGGCGCCACCCTCGCCGGTGAGGGCCAGGGCGGTGCCCGAGTCGCCGGTCTCGTCGGTGTAGCGTTTCAGCCAAAGCAGGCGCCCCACGCTGTCGCTGCGGGCCAGGAAGATGTCGTCAATGCCGGCGGTCCACCAGACGCCGCCCACCAGGAAGCTGCCGTCGCTGAGCTGAAGGATGCTGTTGGGGATGATGCCCAGGAAGTTGGCTTGAGCGCCGTTGGTCCAGGCCAGGGTGCCGTCCGGTTTGATCTTCAGCAGGATGGCCCGGGGGGCGGTGGAGCGCAGGGCGCCAGTGGCGACGACCTCCAGGTTGGTGGACAGGACGCCGGCGCGGACGGCGAAGTCGTCGTAGCTGCTGCAGCCGGACAGCTCGCGGGTCCAGCGGGTGGCGCCGTCGAAGTCCAGGTCCAGGAAGAAGGAGGGGGCGGAGGCGTTGCTTTGGAAGTCCACGGCGGGGCCGCCCACGGTGAGGCCCAGGGGGTGGAGGACCAGCAGGGTGGGGTACTCGTGGCGGGTGGGGAGGCCCCAGCGCTTGGACCACAGCACCTTGCCGTCGGGCGAGAGCTTGAGGATGAGGACATCCTTGTCGCCCGAGTCCTCGGTGACCAGGGGGGCGGCCAGGTAGAGGTTGCCGTCGGCGCCCAGGGCGGAGGCGGTGAAGCCGTAGGGGGGCTGGAAGGGGACCTGGAGCTTGAGGGACCACAGGGGGACGCCAGCGGGGGAGAGGCGCAGCAGCATGAGGGGGTCGGACAGAGCCACCAGCAGGCCCGTGTCGGGCAGCTCGACGACCTGCGTCGCGTCCATGGGGATGGGGAAGGGGCCGTCCACTTCGTAGAGCTCGAAGGCTGAGAGGATGGCGCCGTCGCGGTTGACCTTGAGGAGCTGGCGCAGGCCGTCGCCCGCCAGGACAAAGTGGCCGTCCACGGTGGGGAGGGCCTGCATGAAGCCGTCCGAGCCGCCTACGACGCCCACGGAGTCCAGAACCAGTTCGGCCCAGGGAGTGAAGGTGGGGTCCACCAGGTCCGTGGCCTCGTCCAGGTCGGGGTCGTGGACGCATTCGCCGTTGGCCAGGCCGTCGCTGGCGATGTCGAAGTCCTTGTTCCAGTTGAAGATGTCGAAGCCCAGGATTTCGATGTCGAAGCCGATGAGGCCGCGCAGGCCGCCCACAAGTCCCCAGCAGGGGCTGGCGTCGGAGTTGGCGTTCAGCTCCAGGAAGCCCGTGGCGCCGGCGTAGGGGCCGGCGATGTCGAAGAGGCGCAGGTGGACCTCGGGGCCCACCTCGACGCTGACTTGAGCGGATTCGGAGGAGGTCACGGTGGGGGCGGGGAAGTCCAGGTCCGCGTGGGGGGGGATGAACTCGGCGCCGTCCTCGGTGCTGAGGTGGGCGCCAAAGCCCGCCTCGGCGGACTGGCTGACCTGGATGGAGTAGGCCCCCCGGGCGCCGCCCTTGATGGTGGCCTTGACCTCCAGCTCGGGGAAGAAGACCAGGAACCAGACGCTAAAGGGCTTCAGGGGGACCTTCATCAGGCTTTCGCTGCGGCTGAAGGCCTTGGAGGCCATGCCGTCCACGCGCAGGTCCACGGCCTCGCCGGCGCTGACATCCATGCCCAGGGTGACCTCGGGGGCCACATCCGGGGGCCAGTCGATGACATCGGGCCAATCAATCTTCATGCCGTACCAGTAGTCCAGGTGGCCCTCCAACGAGCCCTGGACATGGACCTGATCCTCCGGCGTATTGGGGTCCTGGTCGCCGTTGAAGGCGTAGAAGTCCACGCTCAATTTGCCCGTGCCCAGGGGACGCAGGACCGTCTCCAGACCTGGGGTGGTGGGGGCGCCGGGGGCCCCGGGGGCGGCCGCGAGGTCCTGGAAGTTGGCGGCCCCGTGGACCCGCATGTCCAGGCTTTTGAAGGCCCAGGTGATGGGGCACTTGGCGGTGGCGACGCGCACCGAGTCCACGCCAGGAGCCACGGCCTTGACCAGCCCCACAAAGCCCTTGGGCGTGGCGTCAGTGATGCCCATGGCGACCACATCGTTCACGGCCAAACCTGCGGCAAAGGCGCTGTCCGCCGCAAACACAAGCGTGCCGTCGGCCTCCAGGGCCAAGAGCTGGTCGGCGGTCTCAGGCTCCACCACCTTGGTGGTAGGGAACAACTCGGCCCGGAAGTACTCGGTCTCGGTGTCAATGCCCGGCCCGGCGGCACCGTCGTCACCGCAGGCGGGGAGCGCCAAGAGGCCCAGCAGGCCCAGGCCAAGGAACAGGATGGGGAAACGGGTGCGGGGGAACATGGACATGGAAGGCTCCTGTTGAC
>CAZMEC010000180.1:0-6728 GCA_964565265.1 uncultured Myxococcales bacterium | reverse complement strand
AGACCTCCGGGGGCAGGTCCTCGCCGGCGGTGCATTCGAGGCTTTGGGTGCCGGGGACCCGCAGCTCAAAGCCGTACTGGGCCACATCCGCGTATTCGATGGTGTCCAGGGCGTCCCCGCTGAGGTCCGCCAGGGTGTCCCCGGGGGCGTCGCCCAGGTCCGCCAGAGTGTCCAGGGCCGCGTCGCCGCCGGAGCTGTCCTGGGGCACCAGATCGACGCCTAGCTCTTTGGACTCGTTGCAGGAAAACACCGCCAACACCGCCAGGACTGACCAGACTGTCATCTTCATGTTTTGCTCCTCCAATGGGGGGGGATTGTAACAAGGAAGGGCCGGGGAGGGAACTAATAGGCCAGTTTTGGGTGTTTTCAGGCTTGCTTCGCCGTCGAAAAAAAAACAGAATCACGGCGTTGCTTGTCCTTCTTGAATGGAGAGACCATGAGCATTGCCCCCATTGTCACCGCGCTCCTTGTCCTGGCCCTGGGCGCCCCTGGCCCGGGCCTGGCCAAGGCCAAGACCAAGACCTGCAAGGGAAAACACTGCACCAAGGGTGATGTGGACCAGGACGGCACCCCCAACTGGAAGGACCCGGAGCCGGGGCTGGATGTCAGCATCGAACTGGTAGAGAGCATCCCCGTGGAGACCGAGGGGCTGGACTGGCCCGAGGTGCGCAACACCCAGGAGGTCTGGCTGGAGATGCTGGGCAAGGCGCGGTCCAGCCTGGACATCGGCCAGTTCTACATCAACGACCAAGAGGGCGAGCCCATGGCCCCGGTGGTGGATGCGGTGGTGGCGGCGGCCCGGCGCGGGGTCCAGGTGCGGATCGTCACCGAGGCCTCCATGGCGGAGATGAGCAAGCGCGCCCTGGAGCGCTTTCGGGCCGAGAAGAACATCTCCGTGGTCCTCTTCGACATCACCAAGGTGGAGGGCGGCGGGGGCATCCTCCACGCCAAGTACTTCATTGTGGATCGCAAGTCCGTCTTCGTGGGCAGCCAGAACTTCGACTGGAAGGCCCTGAAGCACATCCACGAGTTGGGCCTGCACATTGAAAGCCGCAACATCGCCACGGTCCTGGGGCGCATCTTCGAGGCGGACTACCGCTGGGCCCACAACGGCGAGAAGACCTGGCGGGAGGACATCTGGGACCAGGATCACGACGGGGTCCCGGACGACCAGGACCCCAGCTCCATCATCCCCTACTGGGCCTCCGGATCCGGCAAGGGCATCGAGTTCCTCATGCTGCTGGCCAGCCCCCAGGCCTTGAATCCCCAGGGCGTCGCGCCCGCCTACCCCTCCATCATCTCCCTGCTGGATGACGCCACTGAGAACATTGAAATGCAGGTCATGTCCTACTCCGTGGAGATGCAGGACGGGCGCCGCTGGACCGATCTGGACGACGCCTTGCGCCGGGCTGTGGCCAGGGGCGTAAAGGTGCGCATGAACATCGCCGACTGGAGCAAGAAACCCCCCCGCATTGACTTCCTCAAGGATCTGGTCAAGGCCGGCGTGGAGGTCAAGTACAACACCATCCCCCCCTTCAGCGGTGGCTGGATTGATCACACCCGGGTGGACCACTCCAAGTACATGGTGGTGGACGGCAAGGTGGCCTGGCTGGGGACCTCCAACTGGAGCGGCGACTACTTCCTGGGCACCCGCAATATCGAACTCATCTTCAAAGACGACAAGGTCGTGCCCATGCTTGCCAAGATCTTCGAGGCCTACTGGGCAGGCCCCTATTCGGAGGTGCTTGATCCTGCCAAGGATTATCCGCCGCCCGTCTACAAGCTGCCTGAGCAGTTGCCCGCCCCGGGCCAGTAGAGATCCCCGGCGGCCCCCTGGGCGCCCTTCCAACCAGCACGCGGAGGTGAGGCATGGGATTCCGGTCAGACATCGAGATCGCCAGGGAGGCCAAGTTGCGCCCCATGGCGGAGATCGCAAACCGTCTGGGGCTGGCCCCGGAGGACCTCATCACCTACGGCCACGACAAGGCCAAGGTGCACCTGCGGGCCCTGGGCAAGAGCCAGCGCCGGGAGGGGCAGCTGATCCTGGTGTCGGCCATCACGCCAACCCCCGCGGGGGAGGGCAAGACCACCACCTCCATCGGGCTGGCGGACGGGCTGACGCGCCTGGGCAAGCGGGCGGCGGTGGCGCTGCGTGAGCCCTCCATGGGGCCGCTGTTTGGCATGAAGGGGGGGGCTACGGGGGGCGGCCACGCGCAGGTGGTGCCCATGGAGGACATCAACTTCCACTTCACCGGCGACTTTCACGCCATCACGGCGGCCCACAACCTGCTGGCGGCGGCCCTGGACAATGCCATCCAGCGGCGGCAGATCCAGGGGCTGGACCCGCGGCGGGTCATCTTCCCCCGGGTGCTGGATGTGAACGATCGCAGCCTGCGGCGGGTCATCGTGGGCCTGGGCGGGGACGACATGGGGGTGCCCCGGGAGGGCCACTTCGACATCACCGCGGCCAGCGAGATCATGGCCATCCTGTGCCTCTCCAACAGCTTCGACGAGTTGCGCCAGCGCCTGGACCGGATCCTGCTGGGGCTGACCTACGACGACGAGCCCGTGACCGCCGCGTCCCTGAAGATCTCAGGGGCCCTGGCGGTGGTCCTCAAGGACGCCCTGCACCCCAATCTGGTGCAGACCCTGGAGGGCACGCCGGCCTTCATCCACGGCGGGCCCTTCGCCAACATCGCCCACGGCAGCAACAGCATCCTGGCCACCAAGCTGGCCCTGGCCCACGCGGACTATGTGGTGACGGAGGCGGGCTTTGGCTTCGATCTGGGGGCCGAGAAGTTCTTCGACATCACCTGCCGGGCGGGGGGCTTCGCGCCCGAGGCCTGCGTGCTGGTGGCCACGGTGCGGGCCTTGAAGATGCACGGGGGCGTGAAGAAGAAGGACCTGGGGACCCCCAACGCCGAGGCGGTGAGGCGGGGCCTGGCCAACCTGGACAAGCATGTGGAGAGCATTCGCCGCTTCCAGGTGCCCGTGGTGGTGGCCCTGAACCACTTCGCGGGGGACACCCAGGAGGAGCTTGAAGTGGTGCGCCAGCGCTGCCAGGAGCTGGCGGCCCCCATGGCCATCTCCAAGGGCTTCGAGCTGGGCAGCGAGGGGACGGTGGACCTGGCCCAGACGGTGGTGGACACCCTGTGCCACTGCCAGCTTCCCCTGAAGCCCCTGTACGAGTTTGAAGAGGAGCCCGAGGTCAAGATCGAGCGCATCGCCAAGGTGCTCTACGGGGCCGAGCATGTGGACTACACGGCGGACGGCCGCCGGGACCTCAAGAGCGTCAAGAAGCTGGGCTACGGGAACCTGGCCGTGTGCATGGCCAAGACCCCCAAGAGCCTGTCGGACAACCCGGACCTGCTGGGGCGGCCCAAGGACTTCGTGGTGACCGTGCGGCGCATCGAGATCGCCGCCGGGGCGGGCTTCATCGTGCCCATCACGGGGGACATCATGCGCATGCCGGGCCTGCCCGCCGAGCCCGCCTACCTGGGCATGTCCATCGACAACGAAGGCAGGGTCACCGGGCTTTGAAACTCCTGTCCTATTTCCAAAGCGGCCCCGACGCCCCCCTGCGAGACCTTGGCGAGGCCCAGCTCCACCGGGAGTACAACTGGCGGCGCTGGCAGGTCTTTCTTGGGGTGATGTTTGGCTACGGCTTCTTCTATGTGGCGAGGGTGAACCTGTCGGTCATCAAGAAGCCGCTGCTGGACGAGGGAATCTTTACGCCCACCGAGCTTGGCGCCGCGGGCTCGGCCCTGCTGGCGGTGTATGCGGTGGGCAAGCTTATGAACGGCATCCTGGCAGACCGGGCCTGGATCGGGCGCTTCATGGGCTTCTCGTTGCTGGGGGCGGCGGCGGTCAACCTGATCCTGGGGTTCAATACCTCGTTTCTGGTGCTGCTGGGGCTGTGGGGGCTGAACGGCTGGTTCCTGTCGGCGGGGTCGGCGCCCAGCGTGGTGGCCCTGTCCCAGTGGTTCTCGCCCAAGGAGATGGGCACGCGCTACGGGGTGTGGAGCTGCTCCCACTCCATCGGGGAGGGGCTGACCTTCGTGTTCACCTCTCTGCTGGTGGCGGGCTTTGGGTGGCGCCTGGGGTTCTTTGGGCCCGCCGTGGTGTGCGCGGTGGCGGCCCTGCTGCTGCTGAAGTTTGTGCATGACCGGCCCCGGACGCTGGGGCTGCCCGCGGTGGAGGACTACAAGCAGGACCCCAGCGCCAAGGCCAAGCCCCAGGGGTCGGTGGCGGCCATGCAGCGGGTGGCGCTGAGGTCGCCGGCGGTGTGGCTGCTGGGGCTGGCCTCCGCCAACATGTATGTGGCGCGCTACGGCCTGAACAACTGGGGCGTGCTGTTCCTGCAGGAGGCCAAGGGCTACGATCTGGCCTCCGCCGGCGTGGTCATGGGGCTGTGTCCCATGGCGGGGCTGCTGGGGGGGATGGCGGGGGGCTTTGTGTCCGATCGGTTCTTTGCGGCCCGGCGCCAGTGGCCCTGTTTTCTGATGGGGGCGGGGCAGGTGGCGTCGCTGCTGCTGGTGTGGTGGCTGCCCCCGGGGGTGGTGTGGCTGGATGGGGCGGCGATGGTGCTGTTCGGGTTCAACATGGGGGGCCTCATCGTGTTCCTCGGGGGCCTGTGGGCCGTGGACCTGGTGCCCGCCAAGGCGGCGGGGGCGGCCATGGGGCTGGTGGGGTGCTTCTCCTACGGGGGGGCGGCCATCCAGGACCTGATCTCAGGGATGTTGCTGGAAGGAGGGGGCCACGGGGTCCCCTATGACTTTGATGCGCTGTTTGCGTTCTGGCTGGGGGCCTCAGTGGTGTCCCTGGTATTGACCACGGCGCTGGGATTTGGAAGGCCGTTGCTGGCCCGGTTGCGCGGGTAGCGCCCTGGCGGGGCCCGCGGGGAGGAGTGGAAGATGGCTGCGAAGGGATTTATGGACAAGGCCCGGACCTGGGCCGAGGCGAAGCATTTCGACCAGGCCACCAGGGCCCAGGTGGGGCAGTGGCTGGAGGCCGGCGCGGAGGGCGAGCTGGCCGAGCGCTTCGAGGGCGAGCTGGAGTTTGGCACCGCCGGGCTGCGGGGCGTGCTGGGCCTGGGGAGCCTGCGGATGAACGAGTACACCGTGGCGCGGGCCGCGGGGGGGCTGGCCCGCTGCCTGTTGGAGCTGTACCCCGAGGCCCGGACGGGGGGCGTGGTGGTGGGCTACGACTGCCGCCAGGGCTCGGAGGAGTTTGCGGCCGTGTGCGCCGAGGTGCTGTGCGCTGCCGGGCTGCCGGTGAAGCTGTTTTCGGCCCTCACGCCCACGCCCCTGGTGCCCTTCGCGGCGACCAGGCTGGGGGCCTTTGCGGGGGTCATGGTGACCTCCAGCCACAACCCTCCCAAGTACAACGGCGTGAAGGTCTACTGGACCAACGGCGCCCAGATCGTGTCCCCCGTGGACCAGCAGATCGCCCAGCGGATGGGGGATGACTGGGGGCAGGCGCCGGCCCGGATGGAGCTGGCCGAGGCCCGGCGGCGGGGGCTGCTGGTGGACCTGGGGGAGGCACTGGTGGACGCCTATGTGGACTGGGCCGTGAAGACCGCCACGCCCCGGGGAGTGACGGGGCTCAAGGTGCTGTACACGCCGCTGGGCGGGACGGGGTATCGCTTCGTGCGGGACATCTTCCAGCGGGCGGGCTTTGCGGACTTCCAGGTGGTGCCCGAGGAGCGGGACCCGGACCCCGCGTTTGCCGGGCTGCCGGCCCCCAACCCGGAGCTGCCGGTGGCCTGGAAGCGGGCCCTGGAGCAGGCCCGGAAGGGCGGGGTGGATCTGGTGCTGGCCACGGACGGCGACGGCGATCGGATCGGCGTGGCGGTGCGGGCCCGGGACGGGGAATACAAGCTGCTGTCGGGGAACCAGATTGGCTGCATCATGCTGCACTACCTGCTGGAGTACCGGCGGGAGACGGGCTGGACGGGCCGGGAGTTTGCGGTCAGCTCGGTGGTGTCCACGCCCCTGGCGCGGCGCATCTGCGAGCACTTCGGGGCGCGCTTCACGGAGACCCTGACGGGCTTCAAGTGGATGGGCAATGTGACCCAGGAGTTGGTGGCCGCCGGGGGGGACTTCGTGCTGGCCTTTGAGGAGGCCTTCGGGGTGACCTTCGGGGACAGCCGGGACAAGGACGGCATGACCTCCATCCTGCTGCTGTCCGAGGCGGCGGCGCGCAGTGCCCTGAGGGGCAAGACGCTGCTGGAGTACCTGGACGACATCTTCACGGAGTGCGGGCTGTGCCTGGAGGACGCCGCGGAGCGCTTCTACGAGGGCGTGGAGGGGCCAGCGAAGATGGCCTCCGTGCTGGGCGGCCTGCGGGAGCACAGCCCGGAGACCATCGCCGGAGTGCCCGTGGTGGCGGTCCGAGATGTGCTGACCGGGGAGCTGCGCCGGGAGGGGAGGGTGGAGCCCTTCACGGCCCTGCCCAAGCAGGACCTGCTGTCCTTCTACCTGGAGGACGGGTCCTGGGTCTCCGTAAGACCCTCCGGCACGGAGCCCAAGGTCAAGGCCTATGTGGGAGTGGTCCTGGAGACCCAACCCAAGGCCCTGGAGGAGGACCGAGCCAGGGCCAAGGCCCGCCTGGAAAACCTGAAGCAAGCCGCCGCCAAGCTGCTGGGGTAGGCCGAATGACCCCTTCCAAATAACCTTCCCCCCGTGGGGGAAGGTGGCGCGAATGTCCCCTTCCAAATTCCCTTCCCC
>CAZMEC010000179.1:0-6745 GCA_964565265.1 uncultured Myxococcales bacterium | reverse complement strand
CTCTCCCTAACCCTCCCCCCAGGGGGAGGGAACTGGCGCAAACCCTCCCCCCCAGGGGCAGGGAACCGGCCCCCTTCGTTCATTTTCTCGCCCCCTGGCGCGGGCTGTTGTACCATTGCCCGGCAATTGCTGTGGAAGAGGTGTGGCATGGGATCAGCGGGCACGATGTTCATCACTGGGGCCTCCAGTGGCATTGGGATGGAGTTGGCGCGGATCGCTGCGGCCTCGGGGTTCTCCCTGGTCATCTCGGCGCGGCGGGGGGATCTTCTGGATTCCCTGGCGGCGGAGCTTAGTGCCCTTCATGGCGTGCAGGTCCACACGGTCCCTGGGGACCTGGGGCAGCCTGGCGTACCCGAGAAGGTCTACCACCGGGCGGTGGCGCTGGCGGGCGTCCCGGATGTGGTGGTGAATAATGCCGGCTTTGGCACCTGGGGCGCCTTCACCGAGACGGACCTCGCCAATGAGGTCAGCATGCTTCGCCTGAACATCGAGGCCCTCACCATCATCAGCAAGCTGGCCCTTCGGGACATGGCCGCGCGGGGCAGCGGGCGCCTTCTCAATGTGGCCTCCGCCGCCGCCTTCGTCCCCGGCCCCTTCATGGCCGTCTACTACGCCAGCAAGGCCTTCGTCCTGCACTTCACCGAGGCTCTGTCCAAGGAAATGGAGGGCAGCGCCATCACCATCTCGGCCCTCTGCCCGGGCCCCGTGGAGACGGCCTTCAAACAGCGGGCTGGGGTCAGCAAGCTGCACATCTTCCGGCGGGCCGCCACCCCCACCTTTGTGGCTCGGGCGGCCTTTGACGGCGTGATGTCGGGAAAGCGGATCATCATCCCCGGGCGGGATGTGCGCACGGCCCTGACGCTGTCGCGGTTGGTGCCCCGCCGGACTACCTTGAATGTGGTGTCGCGCCTGCAGAAGGCCCGGGACCCGAAGAAGGTCCTTGGCCAGGATTGATTGCCCGCACCAGCCTCTGCCGATAGACCTTCATCCCCACCACCAGCAGCGTGACCCCGTCACTAAGGAAAATCGCCAACAACAGAGGCGCCAGCCACCAAGGCAACAGGGGCAGTGAGGCCACCGCCAGGGCCACCCCAACCGCGGGCACCAGGGCCAGGCCCAGGCCCGCCAATCCAGCCACCAACAGTGGCACCGGACTTGCGTCGGCCACCAACCCAAGGGCATAGCCGACCAGCCGCAGGAACCCCCACTTGGTGGTCCCCGCAGGCCGCGCCGGCACCGAGAAACTGACCGTCGCGGAGGGCAGGTTCAGTTCCTCCACGGCGTTCCTGAAGAACAGGCGCCGGGTGCCCTTCAAAAGCCCCGCCAGGGCCTCCGGCCCCAGGATCTTGAAGTCCCCCTGGACCTCCCGCCCGTCCACCCGGTGCCGCCCGTGAAACCAGGCCCGGCACTGGTCCACAAACGAAGGCATGGGCTGGGCCCGCTTGACGCCGTGAACCACCTGCACATCCCCCTGCCTCAGGCGCTCCAGCATGGCCACCAGGGTCTCCGGAGTGTGCTGCAGGTCCGCGTCCATCACCGCCACCAGGCGCCCCCGCGCGGCCCGCAGCCCCAGCCGCAGGCTCGCCTCCTTGCCCTGTCTTACAGGCAAACGCAGGCAGCGAAAATCCGGCGACAGCGCCAGCCCCTGACAGACCTCGGCCGTCCCATCCGAAGAGGCGTCATCCACCACCAGGATCTCCAGGTCCGGGACCACCCCGGACAGCACGGCCCGGAGGCGCTCCACGGTCTTGCCCAGCACCGCCCCCTCATTGTAGGCCGGCAGGATGATGGTCAGCTCAGGGTTGGTCTCCATGGCACCTCCTGGTCAGCGGATCAACATGCAGTCGCCGTAGGAAAAGAAGCGATAGCGGTTGGAGACTGCCTCCCCATAGGCCGCCAGGACCCTCTCCCGACCCGCGAAGGCCGACACCAGCATCAGCAGCGTGGACTCGGGCAGATGGAAGTTGGTCAGCAGGGCGTCCACAACCTTGAAGTTGCAGGGAGGCCGCAGGAAGATCCGGGTCTCCGCCGCCCCCGCCCGCAGCACTCCGTCTTCGCCGGCGGCGCTCTCCAGCGCCCGCACCACGGTGGTCCCCACGGCCAGCACGGGCCTGCCCTGCCGCCGCGCCTCGTTCACAGCGCGGGCGCACTCCTCGGACACCTCGTAGTGCTCGCTGTGCATCTGATGCTGGGCCAGGTCCTCCACCCGCAGGGGCAGGAAGGTACCCAACCCCACATGCAGCGTCAGCGCCACCTTCTGCACGCCTCGGGCCTCCAGGGCCGCCAGCACCGGGGGCGTGAAGTGAAGTCCCGCCGTGGGCGCAGCCACCGCTCCGTCCCTGGCCGCAAACAGGGTCTGGTAGCGGGTCCGGTCCTCGTCCTCGGGCTTGGCCCGCTTGATGTAGGGCGGCAGGGGCATGGCCCCGTGGGCCAGGGCCAGGGCCAGCCAGTTGGGGTAGGAGTCCAGCAACTCCAAAGCGTGGCGCCCCTCCCCCAGCTCCCCCTCCACCCGCACCCGAGCCACCGTCTGGTCCAGGCCCAGCTCCAGGATTGTCCCCGGGCCCGTGGCCTTGGAGGCCTTCAGCAGGGCCTCCGTCCGGGTCCCGTGGAAGGGCCCCAGGAGCAGCAACTCAACCCGCCCTCCGCTGGGCTTGCGCCCCCAAAGCCGGGCCGGCACCACCCGGGTGTCGTTGACCACCAGCAATTCGTCGCCGGACAGCAGGTCGGGCAACTCGCTGAACTGGTGGTGGGAGGGCACGCCCAGGCTCCGGGGCAGCAGCAGCAGGCGACTCTGGTCGCGCCGCTGGGCCGGTTCCTGGGCGATGAGTTCCTCCGGGAGGTCATATTCGTAGGCAGCCTTGAAGCCCTCATTCATTGGTTGAACTCGATTCCCTTGCAGTTGGCGTGGTCCTTCTGGAGGTCCACAAAGCCCACCTGAGCTTTCACCGCGTCGGCCAGGGCGTCCAGCCGCAGGTCCAGGCAGGTGGGCTGCCCGTCCCCGTCCCCATCGAACAGCGGGTACTCCCCGTTGCCATCGGCGCGGATCAGCATGAATTGGTTCCTGGCGGGGTTGCCGGCCAGGCTGTTCTTGGTCAGGCAAAGAGCCTGGGTGCCCCCGAGGATGTTCTTGGAGACCTCCGAGGCCAGGGTCCCCTTGACCAGCGACAGGCTGACGGCCTCGCCGGCGTAGAGGTTCACCGTCCGCTGGACCATGTGCATTTCGCAGAAGCCATCCCCCAGGATCATGGTGATGCCCGGGTTGCCGTCGCCGTCCTCGTCTACCACCCGCGGGTCGTCCGCGCTGGTGGGGATCGTCTCGCCCAGGGGGTCGGCCAGTTCCACGCCCCACTGCTCGACCATGGGGGTGCTGGTCAACAGGGCCTTGCCCTCCGAGGCCGTCTGGACGAAGTGGAAGGTCTGGGCCCCCTGGGCGTCCAGCACCTTGTTGGGGATGAAGGGCGTGATGTTCAGGATGACCGGCGTCATGTCGATGCGGCACTGGTGAATGGTGGCCTCGTACAGGGCCTCCACGCCGGCCCGAACCGGGTAGTCCAGGCGCCGCAGGCTGACCAGATACCAGTTCCGATTGAGGGTCTCCAGGATGGCCCCGGAGGCATTGACGCAGTTGGCCGTCTCCGCCCTCAGGTACCAGATGCCCTCAAGGTTGGTGGCCGACCCCGCCCCGCCGCCCAGTTCCGCCAGCCCCTGGGTGTCCGTGGCTAGGTCCAGGGACGGATAGACCTCCAGGTCCGCCGGCCGCTGCACGGTGCAGGCCCCCAGCCCCAGCGCCAGCGCCGCCCACAGGCCCAGAGTCGCAAGCCGGCGCATCCCAAGGGATGGCATCAGAACAGCCATGTCAGTGTACCTCCACCCTGCACGATGAAGCCCCCGGAGCTGAAGCCCGGAAAGCCCGGGTTCCCCGTCTGGAGGCCCGGAGTCTCCGGTTCCTCGTCGCAGATTGGCCCCAGCAGCCCGTCCTCGCAGCTTGCCGCCCAGTCCCCCGACTTCGTGTTGGTGCGCTGGGGCAGCAGGTGGGTCTGGAGGTGCAGGTCCAACTGCGCCTCCGTCCCCAACATGGTGATGGCCCGCCCCCAGCCCAGGGTCAGCAGCCAACGATCGTTATCCGCCAGGTTGCTTCGCCCCGTCTGGGCCGGCACCGGCGAGGGCACCCAACGGCCCCCCAGGCGCACCACCTCGCGCCCATTCAGCAACTCGAACCCCAGCCCCAGCTCCCAGATGTCGTCGAAGTCCAGGGGCTCGTTGTGGCTGCTGCGGTAACTGCTCCACTGGACCCAGGTGGCGTCACCATAGATGCCCAGGCGCCCGAACTCCCCGGAGGCCCCTATGCTAAGCGTCGACGGGCTGTAATGGATGGCCACATCCATGGGCTGGTAAAGGGGGTAATCCTCGGTCCCTTCGCTGCCCTTCACCTGCACCACATTGGACCCGGACAGCCCGTAATACTGGGACTGGCGATACACCACCGCCAGCTTCATCCAGTCGTAGGGCACCAGCATGACCGACCCCGTGAGGGCCAGCCCCGCCTCCTGCCGGACGGACAGGTTGAGGTCCAGGTCCGAGGGGTCCGTGGGGTTGGGCGAATAGGCGTCGTTCGTGGTCTTGGACATGGGCATGAGGGACACCGAGAACCCCAGCGCCAGATAGTCCATGGGCTTCACCGCCAGGCCCCCGTAGAAGAGCTGGGTCTGCTGCCGCTCCCCGACCAGTTCCATCCGCACCCGGTTGCTGAAGTACTGCTCGCGTTCGTCCACGAACCAGGTCCGCTGGGACCCCACCCCGCTGGCGGGCAGGAAGAACAGCAGGCCACCGGTAAGCCAGGAAAGACCAAAATTGTTGGTGGTGCCGATGGTGATCCCGAACAGCGACGGCAGCTTGGTGCTGTCCTGGCGTTTTTCCAGGCGCGTGTCGTAGGTCTCGGGGTCATACCCCTGGGGCCGGGGCGCCAGCTTGACGCCGACCTCCGAGGCCCCGTGGCTGAACTCCAGCATGATGGTGCTTTTGGGCAGGAAGGCCATGGCCGCCGGGTTGTAGTAAAGCGCCCCTGCGGACTGCGTGCACACCACCCCCGTGAGGCCCAGAGCCTGGACCCGCGATTCCACTCCGAAGGTGTCAAAGGCAGCAGCCCAAAGGCGTCCGGGCAGCAACAGCAGGAACAGCAGCAAGCACAATCTGGCGCTAGTTTTCACGGGCAAGATCCATCTTCAGCATCAGCGGGGCAGCACGCCCAGCAGCACCATGAAATCCCCCGTCTCGACGAAGCGCGCAGCGGCGTCCACGGCCTTTCGGGAGATGGCCAGCCACTCGTCGCGCTGGGCCGAATACTCGCTGAGACTTCCATCCAGGTCCTCGGAGAACTTCTCCAGCTTGGGTCCCCAGGCCTCAGCAAGGGCCTCCGGCACCCAGTAGCCATCCACTCTCACAAACACCACCTGCACCCCAAGCTGCTTCTCCTCGAAGAGTTCCTCCTCGGGCTGCACCTCAGCGGCGTCGCCGTCAACCACATCCTCGACGGGGGGCGCCACGGGGATCAGGATGCCACCGGTGGGTGGCACGGGGGCTTCGGGGGCCGCGGGGGCCTTGGCCGTAACAGGCTTGCCCTCCCCAGCCTTCACCTTGGGTTCGCTGCCTTCCGGCGCCTCTGCTGCGGCCTCGGCCTCTTCACCCTTGCCGCCAATTCTCACCTTCACGGGCTTGCCGTAGTACAGCGTCACGGTGGCCCGCAGGTCGCCCAGTTCGCCGGGCTCTATCCGAAGGGTCCGCACGGACTCCTCCAGGACCTTCAGATCCAGCTTGATGACGCCCAGCCGGACCAACTCCCGCACCCCCTTCATGACCGCCGGGCCATGCTTCTCGAGGAAGGCCTCAAGTTCAAGGGCCGCAGCCCCCTCGTGGGTGTGCAGCTTCTCCTCCCGGAGGACCTTCCACAGGCCCTGGAGTTCCACCATGGCCTTCGTCAGGTCTTCCTTCTTCACGCCCTGGGGCAGCGGCAGGCTGCCGTCTGCCAACCGCGCTTTGTGCTTCTCCAGGCCCCCCATGAGGAGGTCCAGGGCCCGCCCGAAGTTGTTCCAGACCTCCCCGTCCACGCCCCCCACAAACCGGTCATATTGAGCTTTGACATCAGCCCTATAACTCGTTGGAAGCAATGCGTATATTTCCGCTGGATTGGACTCTGTAAAGGCGGCGGCGGCGGCCTTCACCACATCCTGCGGCCGGGGCTGGACCCGGTCCTTCTTGCAGCCCTGGGGCAGCAGCAGCAGGGCCATCAACACCAACCAGACTTGGAGTGCCTTCATTCCGTCACCTCCATGACCATCGAGGGGTCACCAAACCCGGGGGCCCTCTTTCCGGTCGGGGCAGTGTAGCATCCCCACTCCCGGGCCTGTCAACCGCCAATCCCCCATTGAAGATTGGTCGGCGAACCCCCATAATCGGCCCCGGTTTCCCTTGAAGAACAGGAACGGGAGTGGACATGACGGACCACCAGGCCCCCCGGGGGCTGACCCCCCTCATGGTTACAAGTGCCTCCTGGCTGCTGGACAAGACTGTGGCCTTCTCCTTTGGGAGGCCCGGGTTTCACCTGCGCTCCAGGCTTTTCTCACCTGCCGACACCGCCCAGGATCTCCGAGGTCGGGTCTGCCTGGTCACCGGGGCCAACTCCGGACTGGGGTTTGAGACGGCCCTCGCCCTGGCGGCGCGGGGGGCCAGCGTGCACCTGCTTTGTAGG
>CAZMEC010000178.1:0-6747 GCA_964565265.1 uncultured Myxococcales bacterium | reverse complement strand
CGGGCCCCAGATAGCGGACGCAGCCAAAGACCATGAAGTCCTCCGGGGTGGCCCGACAGGAGATCCAGAGCTCCACCTCGGCGGCCTCCTCAACCTCAGGCCAGACATTGCCGAACCGGTCCTCCACCTGGACCAGGAGGGTGTCCGTGGCCTTGAGGCTGATGTTGGCGTAGGTCTGCTCGCCCCCGGCCAGGTAGGCCGCGCTGCCCAGGCGCTCGTAGGTGCCGCCCAGGTCCCGAAAGACATTGTAGCCGGAGATGAACTCGGCGGGGATGGTGCCCACGGAGGCGGCGCTCCAGGTGACCTTGCCCTCCTGGGCCTGGATGCCGTCGGGGACGAACAGCAGGTAGAAGCTGTCGGTGATGTTGGCCGTGCTGACGGAGGTGGTGGAGACCAGCAGGCGGGTCAGGCCGTTGCAGTCCCTGCCCTGGCCGCAGTCCTTGAAGGTCAGGCTGGCCTTGGACGGGTCATCAACGGGCAGCTTGCCCTCGAAGGCCGCCGTGGAGTTCCCGTAGAAGCCCCAGGTAAAGGAATCCAGGCCGCTGGATTTGTCCGCCTTGAGGGTCGCCACCAGCAGGCCCTCCTTCTTGTTGGCGGCCATGACCTCCAGGTAGCTCATGGCCAGGGGCGCCAGGGGGCGGGTGAGGGCCAGGTAGTTGCGATCGTCCTTCAGGCGCGGCATCGGCGCGAACTTGGTGTTGAAGGCGTGCAGCTTGTTCAGGATGCCCCGGTTCATGCCCGCCATCTCGTCCCGGTGGGTGACCATCCAGTACCCGTAGTTGGAATAGGCCTGCCCCAGGCCCCCCGTGACCCCGGCGTCCTTCAGGGCGGAGGAGAGGGCGACGGTGGCCTTGGAGGAGCTGCCCATGACGCTGCCCAGGAGGTTGTCGCCGTAGAGCCCCACCAGGTAGTTCAGGAAGTGGGCGGCGGTGTACATGTTGTTGTCGTCCGGCTGGGTGAGGCCATTGGCAAGGTACTCGGAGTCGCCGTCCTTGGTCCAGAAGGTCAGCTTCTCCTGGTCGGTGTAGTTCAGCACGGCTGCGGGCAGGTAGTTGGCGCAGGCCTCTATGAACCAGCGGTTGGAGCTGAAGACGGTGTTCAGCAGGTTCCCCGTGGTGCCGCCCGTGTAGTACTGCCCCTGGAAGACATGGACCAGTTCGTGGGCAGCCACGCCGATGAGGTCGTGCAGCCCCTCGATGCGGGTGTTGGAGACCTTCAAGGGCCCGCCCAGGGCGCTCTCGCCGGCGCCGTCGCCGGTGTAGGTGATGTAGGCCTGCTGGGGGAGCGAGAGGGGCGCGAAGAGCTGGCCCCCGGGCCCTGAAAAGTTCAGCAGGCCCGAGTAGATCATGTTCAGCGCCGCGTCCAGGTCCTCCACCATGTTGGGCACCGCGGGGTCCGTGGCCGTGCCCGAGGGGTTGCCCCAGGCGGCGTCGGACTTGACGGCGACCTTGGCACCGGCCTCCGCGGGGTACCAGGTGATCTGGAAGGCGCTGCCCTCACGGTTGCTGCGCAGGGCCGAGGTCCACAGCCAGGTGTCCACGCGGAACTTGCGGACCACCGGGCCCGGCTCCAGGGGCAGGGCCTTTTCTTCCAGGCCCAGCTTCCTGTCCTCGGGGATGTTGTAGACCACCTTGCCCCGCAGGTTCACCGCAAAGGCCAGGGTGTTGCTGGCACTGTCGTGATAGACCAGACTGCCCACGGGCACCCAGGTCCCATCGCCGGCGTCCATCATGGGCTGCAGGGCCGCGCCACTGACGCCCTCGGGCAGGAGGCCCGCCGCCAGGGGGACGCTGAACCACAGATTCCCCGCCAGGTCCGCGGAGTCGTCCAGGTTCAACTGGTAGGTGGCGGAGACATTCTTCAGGTCCTCCACCACAGTGCCCGTGGCCTCGGCGATCTTTTCGAAGGACCCACCGGGGGCGGGCGCCGCCGGATCGTCAGTGGCCGGCGGGAAGCTGGCCTGGGCCCCGTCGGAGGCGGTCAGGACCACCTCGGGGATGGCCCCCGGCTCTTCCTCGGTGACAACACAGCCGGCAAGCAGGATCGCGGCCAGCAGGGCAAACAAAAGGGTGGCGGTCTTCATGGCAGGCCCTCGTGGTTGGAATCATCCCCCGTTTATGAAGGAATGACCAAGATCCGTCAACCACCCCCTTTTGCTTTTCCGGCGCTTCTGCCAGAATGCGCCCCATGACAACGCTGCTAGACGCCTTCAGCCGACACCTTCGCCTCGAACGGGGCCTCTCTCCCCGGACTCTGGAGGCCTATCGCATCGATCTGGTGCAGTATCTGGGCCACCTGCAGCTATTGGACAAGGATCCGGCGGCCTGCGAGAGCGAGGATGTGGTCTCCTTCCTGGCGGCCCTCCGGGAGCACGGGGTGGGGCCACGATCGCGGGCGCGAAAGCTCTCCACCCTGCGGACCTTCTACAGGTGGATGTTGGACCGGGAGTTGGCGGTGGTGGACCCCACCGATCTGGTGGAGGGTGCCCGGATCCCCCGGCCCCTGCCCCAGACCCTCAGCCAGGCGGAGGTCCTCCACCTGCTGGACAGGCCCGACCGCGCCACGCCGGAGGGTTGCCGGGATCGGGCCATGCTGGAGTTGGCCTACGCCTGCGGGCTTCGGGTCAGCGAGCTGGTAGGCCTGGAGGCCTCGGAGTTGGATCTGGACCGGGCCATAGTCCGGGTGCGGGGCAAGGGGGATAAACAGCGCCTGGTGCCCGTGGGGGAGGAGGCTCTGAATGCCGTGGAGCTTTACCTTGCAAGCTCCCGCCGGGAGATCCTCCAGGCCGCCCGGCGGATCTCTCCCCGGGGGGCCCGCGCCCTCTTCGTCACCCGCCGGGGCAATCCCATGACCCGCCAGGGCTTCTGGAAGCTGCTCAAGAAGTATGGGCTGCTGGCCGGGCTGCCCAGCGATCTTCATCCCCACACCCTGCGCCACTGCTTTGCCAGTCATCTGCTGGCCGGCGGCGCCGATCTTCGGGTGGTGCAGCTGCTCCTGGGCCATGTGGACATCAGCACCACCGAGATCTATACCCATGTGGAGCTCTCTCACCTCAAAGAGGAGTACCGCCGTCACCACCCCAGGGCCTGACAGCAGGGCCCCCAGCTCCGGAGGAATCCCTTGCCCCACGGCCCCTTCCTTGAGTTCTCTGCGATCCTTGTCCTGGCCAGCCTCGTGGGTATCCTGGGCCGCTTCCTGAAACAACCGTTGGTGGTCTCCTTCCTGGTGGCGGGGGTGCTGGCGGGGCCCTTTGGGATCGGGCTCATCAAGAGCTACGAAGAGATCGAACTGCTGGCCCGCATGGGCATCGCCCTGCTGCTGTTCATCGTGGGGCTCAAGCTGGACCTGGGCCTCATCAAGAGCACGGGCGTCACTGCGCTGCTGGCGGGCAGCGCCCAGATGATCCTGACCACGGTCCTGGGCGGCGGCGTGGCCCTGGCCCTGGGGCTGGACCTGCGCGAGGCCGCTGTGGTGGGCGTGGCGCTGGCCTTCTCCAGCACCATCATTGTGGTCAAACTGTTGTCCGACAAGGGCGAGATCGACTCCCTCTACGGCCGGGTCACGGTGGGCATCCTCATCGTGCAGGACATCGCCGCCGTCCTGGCCCTGGTGGCCCTGTCCACCATGGCTGGGAAGGCCGCGGGGGGGCAGGAGTCCACCTTCATGATCTCCCTACAGGTCGCGGCCCGGGGGCTGGGGCTGCTGCTGGGGCTTGGCCTGCTGACCCGCTACGGCCTGCCGGCCCTGCTGCGACGGCTTGCCAACTCCCAGGAGATGTTGCTGGTGTTCTCCATCTCCTGGGCCGTCTTCATGGGGGGCCTGGCTGAGTTCCTGGGCTTCAGCACCGAGGTGGGGGCCTTCCTGGCGGGCGTGGCCCTGGCCTCCACGCCCTACCGCGATGCCATCAGCGCGCGCCTCGCGGCCCTGCGGGACTTCCTGCTGCTGTTCTTCTTCATCAACCTGGGGGCGCGCCTGGATCTGGTCAGCGCCGAGGCCTGGCTGGCGCCGGCGCTGCTGCTCTCCGGGGCCGTGCTGGTGGTCAAGCCCCTGGCCGTGATGATCTTCACTGGCCTCCTGGGCTACGGGCGCCGTGTGGGCTTCCTGGCGGGCACCTCCCTGGCCCAGACCAGCGAGTTCTCCCTGATCCTGGTGGCAGCGGCGGTCTCCGCCGGTCAGGTTGATCGCAGCATCCTGGGCCTGGTGACCATGGTGACGGTCCTCACGCTCCTGGTCTCCTCCTACCTGATCCTCAACTCCGGCCCCCTCTACGAGCGGGTCGCCCCTTACATTAAGATATTCCAGCGCCGCCGGCTCATTGGGGAGCCCGGTCAGAGTGGCCCCGGGGGGGACGCGCCCGAGTTCCTGATCCTGGGCCTGGGGGACTATGGCAGCGGGATCGCCGAGGCTTTGCTGGAACGGGGCCGGGGGGTCGCGGGGGTGGACTTTGATCCGGCCGTCATCGAGGGCTGGCGCCAGCGTGGCCTGCCCGTGATCTACGGAGACGCGGGAGACCCGGAACTGCACGAGCACCTGCCCCTGGAGGGCACCGAGTGGGTGGTGGGATCGTTTCGCAGCCTCCCCTTGAACCTGGCGCTGCTGGGCTTCCTGCGGCAGGCCGGCTTCAAGGGCAAGGTGGCCCTGGCAGCGGGCAGCGATGCGGACTCGGAGGCGCTCCACGGGGCGGGCGTCCAGGTGGTGCTGCGCCCCTTCCACGACGCCGCCGAGCAGGCCGCCGACGCCCTGGCCCACGCCGTCGGGGTGATGCCCGATACGGACTGGCCCCTGGCCTTCAGGGAGCTGCGCCTCAAGACGGGCGCCCGCTACGCAGGCAAGACGCTGCGGGACATCCCCTTGAGGCAGCACACGGGCGTCTCCGTGGTGGCCGTGGGGCGGGCGGGGCAGGTCCATCAGGCCCCCGGCCCGGAGTTCCTCCTCATGCCGGGGGACCGGGTGGTGCTGGTGGGGCCGCCCCCCGAGCTGGCCCTGGCAGAGGAGCTGCTGAACCAGGTCAGGGATAGCCTGGTGAGAGACAAGGCCGACCCCTTCGCCGTGATGGAGGTGCAGGTGCCCCTTGGCTGCCGTTGGTCCGGCGCCTCCCTTTCTGATCTCGATTTCCGCCGCAGCTTCGGCGCCACGATCCTTGGGATCATCCGCGCCAACAGCCTGGTCTCCGGCCACAAGGCCGCCGAGATCCTCCAGCCCGGGGACCGCATCCTGCTCTTCGGCAGACCGGACGATCTTCAACGAATCCAGGCGCTTGCCTCCAGTCCCGAGGCCTGTCCCATCCAGCCCTGAGCCCCCCCAGCCCCCCGCCAGCGCCCCCAGGCCCCAGGCAAGGCCCTGAGCTTCACCAGCCCCCAATCCGAATAAAGCACAGGGCGCCGTTCTTTTTAGTTGACTCCCCGGAGCCCTTGAAATATAAACCGCCCCGTTCGCTACGGCGGACAGTGAAAACCAGCAAGGCTTCTAGGAAACGACGAAGTCCGAATCCGAGGAACGGTCCTGCCGAGAGGCACACCAGGTCATTCAGGCCAGAACGAAAAAAGTGAAGAGGTTGAAAAATACTTCTTGACCGAATCGAAAAGGCTTGGTACCTTCCGCCTCGCTTTCGGGTCAAACCGAAAAGCCTTGAAAAGCTGATTCGACAGACAAGCGAAAAAAATCGCTTGACATGCCGAAGCCGGAAGAGCTACTCTCCCGGGGCGCCAGAGATGGCGCTGCTTGCTCTTTGAAAACTGAAAGACATTGTTTTACGCTGAATTATGTTAGCGTTTCATTGACCTTCGGGTCATATAAACGATGCTTGTGATCAACATCATCCGCAAGGGTGATGCCCAAAAATTTTCAATGGAGAGTTTGATCCTGGCTCAGAACGAACGCTGGCGGCGCGCTTAACACATGCAAGTCGAACGAGAAAGTCCCTTCGGGGATGAGTAAAGTGGCGCACGGGTGAGTAACACGTGAGTAATCTACCTATAGGTGGGGGATAACGACCCGAAAGGGTCGCTAATACCGCATAAGACCACGGGGACCACGGTCCCAGAGGTTAAAGGAGCAATTCGCCTTTAGATGAGCTCGCGTCCCATTAGCTAGTTGGTGAGGTAACGGCCCACCAAGGCTTCGATGGGTAGCTGGTCTTAGAGGATGGCCAGCCACACTGGAACTGGAACACGGTCCAGACTCCTACGGGAGGCAGCAGTGGGGAATCTTGCGCAATGGACGAAAGTCTGACGCAGCGACGCCGCGTGGGCGATGAAGGCCTTAGGGTCGTAAAGCCCTGTCGTAGGGGACGAAACCGGGAAACCGCTGACGGTACCCTACAAGAAAGCACAGGCTAACTCCGTGCCAGCAGCCGCGGTAATACGGAGTGTGCTAGCGTTGTTCGGAATTACTGGGCGTAAAGCGCGTGTAGGCGGCTTGGTAAGTCGGATGTGAAATCCCGGGGCTCAACCCCGGAACTGCATTCGAAACTGCCTGACTTGAGTTCGGGAGGGGGTGGCGGAATTCCGAGTGTAGAGGTGGAATTCGTAGATATTCGGAGGAACACCCGTGGCGAAGGCGGCCACCTGGACCGATACTGACGCTGAGACGCGAAAGCGTGGGGAGCAAACAGGATTAGATACCCTGGTAGTCCACGCTGTAAACGGTGTGCACTTGGTGTTGGAGGTATTGACCCCTCCAGTGCCGGAGCGAACGCGTTAAGTGCACCGCCTGGGGAGTACGGCCGCAAGGTTAAAACTCAAAGAA
>CAZMEC010000177.1:0-6775 GCA_964565265.1 uncultured Myxococcales bacterium | reverse complement strand
CCGGCGTCCACCTCTTCGGCGGCTTCGACCCCGAGGACTGGACCCGCAGCCCCGCCACCAAGAAGACCCGCATCCATTGGGATCTCAACGGCCCCGGCGGCATCGTCACGGTGCTGGCCCGCAACCTGAACATCCCCGGCACCTTCGACGGCTTCACCGTGGAGGCCGCCAACAACGCCGCCAGCGGTGGCAACTCCGTGGCCCTGGCAATTGTCAACTGCACGGAGGCCCTGACCATCAGCCACAATGTCCTGCTGGCCGGCAACGGCGGCAACGGCCTGGAGGGCGGCAACGGCCTCTCAGGGCAGGAGGGCGGCAAGGGCCAGAACGGCAGCATCGGCTGCGAGTACGACGGCGTGGCCTGGGGCTGCGCCAGTTGCAGTCGCCCCGGGGGCGGCGGAGGCGGCTCGGGAAAGTGCAGCAACTCGGGGGGTAACGGGGGCGTGGGGGGCGGCAACGACTCCAGCGGCTATGGCGGCCTGCCCTCCCAGGACGGCGGCGCGGTGGGCGGCCCCGGAGGTGGGGCCAAGAACAGTGGTGGCCCTGGGGACCCCGGGAAGGCGGGCACTGACGGCCTGCCGGGTACGGGGGGCACGGGCCTGGGCACCTTGAGTTCCGAAGGCCTGTGGCAGCCCTCCGCAGGCGTTTCGGGCACCGATGGCACCCTGGGTGGCGGTGGGGGCGGCGGTGGAGGAGGAGGCGGCGACGGCAACTGCACCGTCTTCTGCTGCAAGTCCTATGGTGGTTCCGGTGGCGGCGGCGGGGGCGGTGGTTGCCCTGGCCTTGGAGGCAAGGGCGGCGCCGGCGGTGGCGGCTCCATTGGCATCCTGGTCTACGAAAGCACCGCGCGGATTCTGGACAACCAGATCCACTTCCGCTTCGGCGGCAATGGCGGCACCGGCGGCAGCGGCGGTGGAGCCGGGGCCGGCGGCGGGGCGGGGACGGGAAGCCCGGGAAGCCAGTCCGACAACGAGGGCGGCGGCGGCCCCGGCGGCCTCGGCGGCAAGGGCGGCAGCGGCGGCGCTGGCGGTGGGGGCTCCGGGGGCGTGTCCTTCGGCATCCTCTGGCAGGGCAGCGCCAGTCCCACCTGCACCAACAATGACTTCGCCCAGGAGGGCTACGCCGGGCTGGGAGGCAAGGGCGGCCTGCCCGGCACCAACGACGGCCCCGACGGCCAGGGCGGACAGATCAACCAGCCAACCGAGGCCTGCAAAGCCGAGTAGGCCACCCTTCCGAACCCCGACCGCAAGGGAGGGGGCGCGACCGTGGGTTCCCTTCCCTACCTTTTCGTTTTTCTTCTTCTGATGACGCGGGTGAAGGCGTTGGCGGGGATGAGTTCGTACTCCCTGAGGGCCTCCCACAGATAGTGGCCGCTGAGTTGGGCCACCGTGTCCACAGGCTTGCCCTCATCGTTGTGGATGAACTTGGACGAGTTGCCCACTATGGCGAAGGCCTCCACGGCGTCCGAGTTGGCCGCCATTCCCGACATGATCTGGCCCACCCCCCGCTCCACCAGCAGGAGGTTGTCCTTCTCCAGGCAGTGTTGGACCCCCACGAAGAAGCGCCCCGTGCGCCGCTTGGTCCCCGTGTCTTGCAGGTACTCGGGCAGCGTGCAGCGGTTGAGCCCCTGCCCAAACAGGCCCTCCATGACCTTGGAGATGGAGTCCAGGTAGAACATGGAGTCCCGGCGCGGCCCATCGCCACCATGGGTCATGTTCCAGGTGACCACCGAGGTGAGGTTCTCGGGGGCCTGTTCGATGCAGCGGTTGGCGAAGACCTTGTTGATGATCATGGAGGGGCAGCCGAAGACCACCAGGTCGTCGAGCCGGGTGACCACCTTGTCGAACCAGTCATGGATATCAATGTTGTCATACTTGATGTCTGCCAGTTCGGCCTGGATCTTCTTGCAGATCTCCTGCACCTGGGCGGCCTGTCTCAAGCCCTGGCCATCGCCCCGGAGGACGGCGCTGAGGTTGTACAGGGGCGGGCTGACGGGGATCTGGGAGGCGAAGCCCAGCCCCACCAGGCGCCTTAGCTGGAACAGGAAGATGTTGTAGGGTTCGTGGGGGTTGTTCAGGTCCACACCGTGGTTCTCCACGCGGAACAGCACCAACAGGGTCCGCAGGAGGCGCCGGGACAAACGGGTGGAGCCATAGCGCAGACAGGCGCGCCGCAGGTCCGACGCAAACGAGCTGCGCATCTGCTCTTCCAAGGCAGCCAGTTTCCTGGGTTCCTCCGGGGGGACGAAGAAGAAGTGCCCATCAATTTTGATGGGGTACATCCCCCCAGCCCCCTCCCCAAGGCTGACCAGCCAGTCCAGCGATTCCCAGAAGATGTCCAGATGAACCGACGGCGTCAGCCCCAGGATCTTGGGCCGGAGCCCGGAGAACGGGGTGGTGCTGCACAACTGCGCGAGGAGGCCCTCGGGCAGGGCCGGGCTGGCCGCCGCAAAGTTGATCTGGGTGGCGTTGAAGCTCAAGGGGACCACCTTGGCCGCCGCGCAGGCCCGGCGCAGGGCCGGCTCCAGGAAGAAGTAGACGGTGGGTCCCTCCGCCCTGGCGAAGGGATCCACGAACCGGAAGCCAGGGTAGGCTGCGAGGTACCCGTCGGCCAGCTCGTCGGGCCCCAGACAGCCAAGCATGTGCTGGTAGATGGAGGGCGAGTCCAGATCCGGAAACCCCTCAGCGAGGGCCTCCGCGGCCGCCAGGAACCGGGCCGCCGTGGGTGGGGGGAACTTGCGCTGCACAATCCGGTCGAACGCGTTCATGGATTCCTCCCTGGTTGGTGGTCATGGGTCTCTTGAACTATTGCCTCAAACTCAGGAGCCACAGCCTTGAAGGCTGTCAATACCCGGGGGTCGGTGTGGCCTGGCATCACCCTGCCATCGCCGTTGACAAGGATCTCGTAGGACCTCTCAGAGCCGAAGGCCTCCTTGTAGCTGCGACTCTGTTGCAGGGCGTCATAGCGGTCCGCCAGCGCCACAATCCTGGCGGACAGGGGGATCTCTTCTCCCTCCAGGCCGTCGGGATAGCCGCTGCCGTCCCAGCGCTCGTGGTGGGAGCGGGCAATCTCCATCCCCATCCGGAGGAACCTGTTGTTCGGGTAGCTGGCTGCCACCGTGGCCAGGGTCTCCGCCCCAAGCACCGTGTGCCGCCGAATGATCTCCGTCTCCGCGGGGCTGAGCTCCCCTGGCTTCAACAGGACGGCGTCTGGAATGCCCACCTTGCCGATGTCGTGGAGGACGCTGGCGTGGAAGATGTTGTGGATGAAGTCGAGGTCTATCTGGTCGCCGAAGGTCCCCTCCCCAGCCAACTGGGACGCCAGAACCTTGCAGTATCGTTGAACCCTCAGCAGGTGCTGGCCCGTGTCCCGGTCCCGGCTCTCCGCCAGGCGCGCCAGGGCCATGATGGTGGCCAGTTGGGACTCCGAGATCTCCCTCACCTGGGCCTGTACCAACTGCTCCAGGTCCTGGTTGTGCAGATCCAGGGCCGCTTGGAGGCGACGGATCTTCAGGTGGGTCTCCAGCCGGGCCTGCAGTTCGTCGAACTGCACCGGCTTGGTGACATAGTCCACCCCCCCACAGGTGAAGGCCCGGGTCTTGTCCAGGGTCTCGTTGTGGGCGCTGATGAAGATGACCGGGATGGGGGCCAGTCGGGGATCGGCCTTCAGGCGCCGGCAGACCTCGTAGCCATCCAGGTCCGGCATGCTGATGTCCAGCAGAATGAGGTCCGGAGGCTCGTGGGCCGCCGCCCGCAGGGCCACCCTCCCGGAGGGCACGGGGCGGGCCTCATAGCCGTGGTCCTTCAGCATCTCAGCCAACAACTGCAGGTTGGCCAGGGTATCGTCCACCACCATGACCGAGCCCTTGCTGCTTGGTCGGGGCTGGTTCACAGGGGCACCTCCTTGCCGTCGAGCAGTTCCAGGATGGCGTCATACTCGAAGCCCTCGGCCAGGTCCCGCAGCCGAAGCGCCACCGCCGGCGAGTGTTCCTGCACTTGGTCCAGCAGCCCCAGCATCCGTTCCACCTGGGCATTCAGGGCGCTGTCCCACAGATCCCCCACCAGCGCCGCCGGCAGGGCCGCCAGCGCCTGGGAAAAGCTGGGTTCCTGTTGGCCGCCCGGGCCCTCCCCCGTTGGAGCCTGGCTCTCCGCCACATAGGAGTACTCCAGCTTCAAGAGGGCCCCGATCTTCTGAAACAGCTCGGCCTCCCTGAAGGGCTTGCTGATGAACTCGTCTGCGCCCACCGCCAGGGCCCGGCGCCGGTCGTCCCCGAAGGCACTGGCCGAGATGGCGACTATGGGGCACCGGACCTGTTTGGCGCGGAGTCTCTGAATCGCCTCGTAACCGTCCAGCACGGGCATCCGAAGGTCCATCAGGACCAGCCCGGGCGTCAACTCCTCGAAGACCCGCAGCCCCTCCTGGCCGTCCACGGCCTCGGCCACCTCGAAGCCCACCGAACCCAGCAACTCCCTGAGGACCGTGCGGTTGGCCTCGCGGTCGTCCACCACCAGGATCCGGGGGCTTGGCTGCCCCTCGGCCAGGCGCTGCACCTTCCGCGGCGAAGCCTTGGCAGCGCCTGCCCCCGCAGCCCCCGCCTGAACCTTGACCTCCAGCTTGAAGAGGCTGCCCACCCCGGGCCTGCTCTCCACCGAGATGTCCCCGCCAAGGATCCGCGCAAACTGCCTGCTGATGGCCAGCCCCAGGCCCGTACCGCCGGCCTGGCCCGCGCTGCCCTGGGCCTGCTCGAAGGGCTGAAAGAGCCGCTCCAGTTCCTGGGCCTCAATCCCGGGGCCGGTATCCTCAACCTCGGCCTGAAGCCAAAGGTCCCCCCCGGCCCCCTCCACCACCCGGACCCGCAGAGCCACTCCGCCCCGCTGGGTGAACTTCATGGCATTGCTGAGGAGGTTGATGAAGACCTGTCTCAGCTTGTTCTCGTCGGACACGATCACCGGGGGCACGCTGGCGTCCAGTTCCGCCAGGAACTGCAGCTTCTTGGCCTCGGCGCGCAGCCGGAACATGGCCTCCAGGTCCCCAATCAGCCCGGGCAGGTCCACGGGCCCGGAGTTGACCACCGCCCTCCCCGCCTCCACCTTGGACATCTCCAGGACATCGTTGATCAGGGCCAGCAGATGGTCGCCGCTGCGCGAGATCGTGTCCAGATGGGTCGCCTGGTGAGGCGTCAGGGCCGGGTCTCGTTGCATGAGTTGGGTGAACCCGATGATGGCATTCATGGGGGTGCGGATCTCGTGGGACATGTTGGCCAGGAAGATGCTCTTGGCCCGATTCGCGGCCTCGGCGGCCTCCCGGGCTTGGAACAACTCGCTGGTGCGCTGGGCCACCAATTCCTCCAGGTGTTCGCGGTGCTGGCGAAGTTCCGCCTGGGCCCTTTCGCGGTCCGTCACATCCACAGCCACCCCGAGCACCCTGGTCACCCGCCCGGCGCTGTCCAACAAAGGGCTGTACCAGGACTCGAACAGCAGTTGGCCCACATCCACCACCCCGTGGCAGTGGTGGCCCTGGAAGGCGCGGCCCAGGTTCTCCAGGATCGGGGGCACACCCGCGTACACCTCCCGGGCATCCAGCCCCACCACCTGGCCCGGCCGCAGGCCAAGGCGGTCCAGGCCTTTGCCATCCGAAAGGACGAAGCGCCAGGCTTCATCCAGGGCAAACAGCACCAAGGGAAGGTTGCCCACGACGGCTAGAAGCCTGGCCTCGCTGGCGGAGACCTGCTGATACAGGGCCTGCTGGATGCGGGCGTCCCGGTTCCTCCTGTAGCCTATGGCTGCCACCGCCAGGGCCAGCAGCGTGGCCAAAGCCACCATGCCCCAGATGAAGCGTTGCTGGACGAGGCGGGGGGCCGCGAACTCAGCCGTGTCAATCTGGGCCACCAGGAACCAGTCCGAGCCCGCCACGGGGGACAGAAAAGCCAGCACTCGAACGCCCCGATAGCCCAGCCCCTCCAGACTGCCTTGGCGCCCAAGCACGGCCTGCACCGCCGGACTGGAGGTCTGGGTCAGGGGCAACCGCAAACGCAGGGCGGTGTTGGGCCGGAATCGGAGATCATTCAAGAACACAATCTCCTGCCCCTGTCGTTGGGCCAACAGGGTCTCGCCGCTGAGCGAAGGCGTGGGCCAGGTATTGATGATGGGGTAGAGTGAGTCCCTGGGCCGGCTGCGCAGCACCAGCACCGCCGGAGGGCGCAGCAGGCCGTCATGGATGGGGCTTATGGCGTCTATGGTTTCACCGCCATCCACCCCAAAGTACAACTCCGAGAGCCGCGGGAGGTCTTCCTCCAGGGCGGCCCGCAGGGTCAGGATGGTGGCCATCCTCTGGGGACCCGGCTCGTCCCTTGCGGCCAGCAGGACCTCGCCCTGGAGGCCCACCAGCAGGGCATTGGAGTAGCCCCCTTTCAGCTCCACCGTGAGGCGACGAAGCATGTCCGCCTTCAGGCCGGGGTCCTGGGGCGCCTTCAGATACTGCGCCACCGCGCGCGCGAAGAAGGGGCTGGCCCCGGACCTCGCTGCGAAGGCCAGCCGTTCGCGACGCCACTGGGCAATCTGATCCGCCTTGAGCTGGCCGATGACCTGGATCTCCTGGAGGCCACGCTGATGAATGGAGTTGGACTGGGCACCGGAGTACCAAAGTCCCCAAGAAACCAGAATAGCGGTGAGGCTGACGAAGAGGAGTGACCAGAAGGTTCGGACCCACCTGACTGACGGCTCGGCTCTTCCCATTGTCAACCTCCGAAGTGGGACTGATTCGTCCAATCACCAGG
>CAZMEC010000176.1:0-6853 GCA_964565265.1 uncultured Myxococcales bacterium | reverse complement strand
GCCAGCACCCGGGAGTCCTGCTCGTTCTGGGAGCTGTGCATGCCCGGGTCGTCCGCCACCAGGAGCAGGAAGCCGCCCCGGGCGCCGGTGAGGGCCGAGTTCATGAAGGGGTCGGCGGCCACATTGAGGCCCACATGCTTCATGGTCACCATCACGCGGCGGCCACCGAAGGACATGCCCAGGGCCTCCTCGTAGGCCACCTTCTCGTTGGCCGACCAGCGCGCGTGGAGGCCATACTCCTGGGCCTTGGCCAGGGCGTACTCGAAGACCTCCGTGGAGGGGGTGCCGGGGTAGCCATAACAACCGGAGAGGCCAGCGTCCAGGGCCCCTTGGGCCAGGGCCTCGTCACCAAGAAGAACCAGGTCAGTCTGCATTGGGGGCCTCCGACAAAAGGGGGGAGGTGGGGGTACTTCCAGAGCCTACCGGGGGGCCGCCTCGGGGGCAGCTTCAGGAGCGGCCTCGGGGGCGGGGGCCGCCTCGGGAGCAGCTTCAGGAGCGGCTTCAGGAGCGGGGGCAGCCTCGGCGGGGGCCTCGGGGGCGCCCTCGGGGGCCGTGGCGGCGCTGGGGGCCAGGACGGCGGCGCTGGGCACCAGGCCGGGGTTCTTCTCCATCAGGAGCCGGTGGTTGTCCACCTTGAGGGGCTGGACGCGGCCCACATTGGCCTTGGCCCGGGCGCCCAGGAACTCGGGGCGTTCGGCCTTGGGGAACTCGACCAGGTATTCAATCTTGGCTTCTTTGCGCAGCTCGCTCAGGAGGCGCTTCTTGGCCTGGATGCTCTTCTGGGAGACCACGGTCTTGCGCAGGCGATCCTTCATCTCATCAAAGCCGTAGCGGGGCTCGATCTTCTTGACCACCTGGAAGGCGGCCCAGCCGAACTGGGTGCGGACGGGGCCGCCCAGGCCGTTCTCCTCCAGGGTCACGGCCAGGTCCCACATCTCCTTGTGCCGGGGCTCGCCGTCCCGGACGATCATGGGGCGCACGGCGCGGCGGCCCAGCTTCTCGTCGGTCATGGTCTTGGCGCTCTCTTTGAAGTCCCCTCCACCCTTCACGGCGCCCAGGAATTCCTCGGCCTTGGCCTTGGCCGCAGCCTCCTCCTCGGCGGTGGCCTTGAGGGGCACCCGGAAGTTCACCACATTGAGGCGGATCATGCGGCGCTTGTTGAACTCTGCCTGGAGATCCTCGTCAGAGGGGTCGGCCAGGAGGCCCCGGACCTTGAGCAGCTTGGTGACGGCGATCTTCTGGCGCTCGCTCTCGATGCGGGACTCCATGCGGGCCCGGCTGTGCTTGAAGCGGGCCATGTCCATGCCCAGGGCCTCGGCCAGTTCCTGGTCGGAGACGGGCTCGGAGAGCTTGGTCAGCTCGTTCTGGAGGAGCAGGTCGCTGATCATGCGGTCCACGGTGCTCTTGGTCAGTTCCTTGCCATCGAAGCTGGCCTTCTTGGCCTTGGAGACCTTGGCCAGGCGCTTGAAGTGCTCGGTGGCGTTCACGGACTCGCCATTCACCCGGGCCACGATGACATTCTTCATCTCCGGGAGGGCGGGATCGGGGGCCTTGGCCTCGGTAGCTTCGGGGGCCTCGGGGGCGGGGGCCTCCAGGGCATCCTGGTCGCCGCCCTGGGGGGCCTCGGGGGCGGGGGCTTCGGTCTTGGGAGCCTCGGCCTTGGGGGCCTTGGCCTTCTCTTCCTTCTTGCCGGAGCAGGACAGAGCCAGGGCAAGGACGAGGGCAGCAGACAGGACCTTGAACATCTTCATAATCCAGTTCCTCCTTGAAGGCCGGTGGGCCGGCCGAGCGTTCCTTCAACAGGGGCAAGAATATAGGCGCGCCGCGTTTCGCTGTCAAAGCGATAAAGGGCAAAAGTTGGGCCCCTCTTCAGGGACCTCATCGTTTCGCTGGTCACGGGCTTTTCGTTGTAGTAGGTTTTTTCGACCGGAGGAAGACCCCATGGAACATGTAACAGCATTGGTTCTGGCCGGCGGGCGGGTGGAAGAGCTTGGTGTCTTGACCATGCGCCGGGCCAAGGCCGCGGTGCCCTTCGCCGGCACCTACCGAATCATCGATTTCCCGCTGTCCAATCTGGCGCGGTCCGGCATCCTGCGGGTGGGTGTGCTGTCCCAGTACAATCCCGCCTCCCTGATGGATCATGTGGGCGTGGGCGAGGCCTGGGGCCTCCACGGCAAGGGCCGGGAGTTGGCCATTCTGCCTCCCTACCAGGCCGACAACTCCTTCGGCTGGTATGCGGGCAACGCCGACGCTGTGAACCAGAACCGGGACTTCCTTGAAGACAGCCACACCGTGATGGTGCTGTCCGGCGACCATGTCTACGAGATGGACTTTCGGCCCTTGCTCAACGACCACATCCGCAGCGGCGCCGCCCTGACCATGGTGGTCAAGCAGTTTCCAAGGGACCGGATGAAGGGTCGCTTCGGGGTGGCCAAGGTCAGCGCCGACAACCGCATCACGGCCTACGAGGAGAAGCCCGAGCACCCGCAAGGGGACTACGGTTCATTGACCATCTATGTGTTTCGGCGCTCCAAGCTGGAGCAGTACCTGAACGGCGCCCCGGGGCCCGGGCAGTTGTTCCATTTCGGCACCGACATCATCCCCCGCATGGTGGAGAAGGAGTTGGTCCGGGCCTATGTCTACGACGGCACCTGGATGTGGGCGCGGACCCTGGACGAGTACTACCACGACAGCATGAACATGCTGCGCATCTGGCAGGCCCTGGACGAGTGCCGGGTCTGGACCAATGTGGAAGAAAGCGGCACCGGCGGGGCTGGACCCTGCTTCTTCTCGGCCAGCTCCCAGGTCTACAACTCGCGCATCGCCGCGGGCTGCACCATCCACGGACGGGTGCTGAACTCGGTGCTGTCCCCGGGCGTGGTGGTGGAGGAGGGCGCCGAGGTGCGGGACTCCATCTTGATGCAGAATGTCCGGGTGGGCGCGGGGACGGTGCTGGACAAGGTGATGGCAGACAAATATGTGGAGTTCGGCCCCTCCTGCAAGGTGGGCAACTCCGGCGAGTGTACGCCCAATGTGGCCATGCCCCAGGCCCACCGCTGCGGCGTCACGGTGATCGGCAAGGACACCTTCATTCCCGGTGGCTCGGTCATCGGAGGCAACTGCCAGATAGAACCCCGCAGCGTCTTCAAGAAGCGGATCTTCCCGGAGCACGGCAGCTACCTGAAGGGAGGTGACGAATGAGCCGGTCAACCCTGGTCATGCTGCTGGCCGGTGGCAGGGGCAGCCGCCTGGACATCCTGGCGGCCCACAGGGCCAAGCCCGCGGTGCCCTTTGGGGGCCTCTATCGCATCATCGACTTCGCCCTGTCCAATGTGATGAACTCGGGCCTCCGCATGGTGGGGGTCCTGACCCAATACCGGCCCGCCTCCCTGATGAAGCATCTGGGGGCCGGGGAGCCCTGGGACCTGGACGGGCACGCCGCCCGCCTCAAGGTGCTGCCGCCCTACCAGGGACGGGGAGACTTCGACTGGTACTCGGGGACCGCCGATGCGGTGTATCAGAACCTCTACATCATGCGGCGCTACAAGCCGGACAATGTGCTGATCCTCTCGGGGGATCACATCTACCAGATGGACTACCGCCTGATGCTGGAAGAGCACAAGCGCCGGGGCGCCGACCTGACCATCGCCGCCATGGAGGTCCCCTGGGAGGAGACCAACCGCTTCGGGATCATCCTCACGGACCAGGAGGGCCGCATCACCGGCTTCCAGGAGAAGCCCGCCCAGGCCAAGAGCAACCTGGCCTCCATGGGCATCTATGTGTTCGGCGCCGAGGTCCTGGCCGACTCCCTGGAGGCCAACCACCGCCAGGGCGGCAACGACTTCGGGGCCCATGTGATCCCGGCCCTCCTGGAGGCAGGCAAGAAGCTCTACATCCACCGCTTCAAGGGCTACTGGAAGGATGTGGGCACCATCGACTCCTATTGGCAGGCCAACATGGACCTGCTGGAGGGCAGCGCGGAGCTCAACCCCTCCCGCTGGCGGACCCGGACCAATCTGAACTACGAGAACATCCACGCCATGCCCCCGGCCTACATTGCCCCCGGGGCCAAGGTCGTGCGCTCGTTGCTGTCGCCCGGCTGTCGGGTCTTTGGCACCGTTGAGCACTCCGTGCTGTCCCCCGGGGTCTCGGTGGCCGAGGGGGCCGTCATTCGGGACTCGGTGGTCATGCACAAGACCCGGATCGAGGCCGGCGCCACGGTGCTGCGCTCGGTGGTGGATATGCATGTCCAGGTGGGAGCCCACGCCTGCGTCGGCACCTCCGAGCCAGTGGCCGTCCCCAATGAGGAGACCCCGGCCAACCTGTCCACCGGCATCACCGTGATTGGCAAGGGCGCCAGCATCGGTGCGGGGGTGAGCCTGGGGGGTAATGTGATCGTCCACCCGGACGCCAAGGTGCCGCCAGGTTCGGCCCCGGTGCCCGACGGCGCCACCATAAAAACCTGAACCACGGAGCCAACCATGCCAGTCCTTACCAATATGCTGCACCCTGCCCTGTTCAGTCTTGGCACCAGCGAGCTGCTGCTCATCCTGGTGGCCGTGCTGATAGTCTTTGGTCCCAGCAATCTGCCCAAGCTGGCCGACGCCATGGGCAAGGCCATGAAGAACTTCCGCAAGGCCGCCTCCGGGGAGGAGACGGTGGAGCCCAAGAAGGACGATCCACCCAAGCAGTGATAAGAGAGAGGGCCTACTTCTTCTTGCCGGCGGGCTTCTTGGCGGGGGCCTTGGGGGCGGCCTTCTGAGCAGCCTTCTGAGCAGCCTTGGGGGCGGCCTTTGGGGCGGCCTTTGGGGCGGCCTTTGGGGCGGCCTTGGGGGCTTGGTAGCCCTGGCGCTGGTAGACCAGGAGGGTCTGTTCGTCCACGGCCCTGGTCAGGCGGGGGGCGGGGCGATTCCAGAAGCCGTCAAACTCCCAGGCCACCCCGGCCTTGATCTGCTTTCTGGTCTCTTCCAGGGTCCAGCCCAGGTTGCACAGCAACTCGGCGCGAACCTGGACCTCCTGGGCAAAGCTGGCGTCGAAGCGCTTCTTGAGGCCGTCGGCGTAGCTGCGGCTTACATTGGAGACAAGGTAGTCAAACTGCATCGGTGGCTCCTTTACGGTTGCTGACGGGCCGGATCATAGGGCCCCAGCGGGAGCCTCGTCAAGAAGCCTGGAGCACCTCAAAGGATTCTCAAGAACAGGTAGACCATGGCGGCCAGGTTCAGCAGCGCCGCCAGGAGGACCATGAAGAAGGGCAGCAACGCCTGGCGCCGGCCCAGGTTGGCCTCCAGGGCCTCCGGGCTGTCCGGGTCCAGGGCCCCCTCCCCAGGGCTTCGCAGGAGGCTCCGGTGCTGGGCCAGCACCACCCACACCCCAAAGCCCAGCAGCCCCAGCCCAAGCAGGCCCAGGGCCAGGGTCAGGAAGCCCCGAAAGCGCCCGAAGGAGCTGCGCTGGGCCAGGGTATCACCGGGGAGGGTGTCGGCCAGCAACTCCAGCCCCGGGGCGCGGGTCTCCAGCATGGTCACAAGCCAGGTCAACCAGGCCTCAGCGGGGCCCGAGGAGCCCTCCTCCAGGAGAGGCTCCTTGAGGAGTCGCGCCAGCTCCCGGCCCAGGTCCCGGGGGTCGTCTTGGGCCACCAGAAAGAACGCCTCACCGGTCCAGGGGTCCTGGCTGCCCAGGCGGTCGGCGCAGGCCACCCGGTGCACCCCCGCCTGGCTGGCGGGGAGGGTCCGGCGGGCGGTGCCGCTGCTGGTGTCCAGGTCAAAGGAGTCCAACAGGCGGCCGTCCCTCCAGTGGGCGCAGGCCAGGGTGGGGGCCAGGGCCTGGCTGATCACGGTCAGCGAGAGCTTGGCGTCCGGCGCCGCGCTGACCCCCGGGGAGCTGAGCTCCAGGGCCGTCACCCCCAGGGGGGCCAGGCCAATCTGGGCAGCGTTGGCAAGCCCCGGGTCGAAGGCCAGGCGAAGCTGGTGCAGGGGGCGGTTGATCTCCAACTTGAGCAGGCCCAGACCCTGCTCCAGGGGAAGGGCCTGGGGGGCCGACTCGTCCAGGGACCAATAGAGGGTCTCCTTTGGGGCCGCCTCCAGCAGGCGCAGGAGGACGGGGCTTGAGCGATCCCCCAGGATGACCCCGCCGGGGGGGCGCAGCCACAGGGGGCGGTCTTCCAGGGCCAGTTCGTGGGCCTGGGCGGCGCGCAGCCAGCGGTCAGGCCGAAGGCCCGCATCCATCAGGCGCAGGGGCAGGGAGAGGAGGCGGGGGTCCTGGCCCTCGGTGGCAAGCTCCAGCTCCAGCAGGGCTTCCCCCGGCGGCAGGTCCAGGAGGGAGAAGCGCAGCAGGGTGCCAAGCTCGGGCAGGCTGGGCTGGATCTGGCCCTCCACCCCCGCGGCCCCCGCCGGAGAGCGAAGGGTGGCGCGGCTGACCTGAACGGGCAGGGTGCTGCGCAGCTTGCTGTTCCAGGCGCTGATCCGGAAGGCGGTGGAGGCGCCCGCCAGGGGGCGGGGGTCCCCCAGGACCCGAAAGGAGATGGGGGGGCTGTCGCTGCGGTAGAAGAGGAAACCCACGCCCACCGCAAAGATGAGGGAGCAGCAAAGGACGATCACGGAGATGCCCAGGCGGTGAGTCTTGTCTAGTTGATCCATGGGAAGCTCCAATAGGCCAAAGGGAACCCAGCCCCGCTTGCTTACGCGGGCGGTTCAGGCCTGGGAGTCTTCCACGCCGATTACATCCAGGGTCTTGAGCTCGTCGAGGTACTTGTTGACGGTCTCCTCAAAGAGGCGCTTGGAGGCAGCGGGGATGGCCTCCCCACCGGGGAAGTTCTCTTCCATGTGGTTCAGGAAGCGGCGGCCCTTGGTGAGGGAGA
>CAZMEC010000175.1:1790-6878 GCA_964565265.1 uncultured Myxococcales bacterium | reverse complement strand
TCCCCCCCAGGGGGAAGGTGGCGCGAAGCGCCGGATGAGGGCCACGGTTCCCAATGTCCCCTTCCCCCCCTAGTCCACAGTGGGCGCCAGCTTCACCTGCACCGTCACCACCGGCTCCCATTTCTTTCCCTGGGGGGCCTGGGGGGATTTTTGCAGCACCATGGTCTCCAGGCCCAGCTCCTCGGCGGCCAGCCGAAAGTGGGCCAGGGCAATCCCCAGATCCAGCAACTGCATGTCCGCCCGGTAGCGCTGGGCGGGGATGGTCCGTTCCAGGAAGAAGTGGCAGCAGTCCCCCTCCAGCACCACCCGCCAGGGCTGGCGGTTCACCGCCGAGGGGGCCATTCGCACGCAGTCCAGCAGGGGGGCCAGGGGGCCCGCCTCCTCCTGGGTCAGCTGGTGGAGGCTGTCCGCCTTGAAGAACAGGTCGGACCAGGGCTTGCGGGAGCGGCTGGCGAAGATCTTCTGGCCCAGGCGCTCTCGAAGAGTGGGCCTGGCGGCCGCAAACCCCAAGGGGCTCACGGCGGGCAGCAGCTCCTGGGGTGAGACATTCATCACCACCCCGAAGGCCGTGCCGTCGAAGGTGCCGCCCACCCAGCAGGTGCCCAGGCCCAGGTTGGTGAGGCGCAGGATCAGCTCCTCCATCACATAGCCGAAGTCCAGCTCTGCCCGCGGCGCCTTCTGGACGCAGCCCACCAGGAACCGGGGCGCGCCGCTGATGAAGCCGTAGGTGCCCAGCTTGACCCCCAGCACATTCCGGCTGTGCAGGGCGTCCACCAAGCTGAAGCGGCAGCGCAGCCCCAGGGGCCCCCGCACGGGGCTCTTCACGATGCGCTCGGCCTCGTCCAACAGCCCCTGGGGGACGGGCTCCTGGCTGTAGGTCCGCACGCTCACCCGCTGATTCATGGCTTCGATGTAGGACATTCCCATGGCACACCTCCGAGGCCAGGACCATACCCCATCCGTCCCAGCCGCGCACGCAGTAAGCGGATCCCTGCCCCTGCCCCCCTCCGTCCAAGCCGCGCACGCAGTAAGCGGATCCTCGTCTTCCAGCATTTTCTTGCCGCCCCCCCGGCCCCCTTGCATACTTTGGCGCACGAAATCGCGGGAGGCACCATGGCAACTGGAAACGAACGGGGCTCCTTTGGCGGGGCGCTGGGCTTCATCCTGGCGGCCGCCGGTTCGGCGGTGGGACTGGGCAACCTTTGGAAGTTCCCCTATCTGTGCTACCGCACGGGCGGTGGGACGGGCGCGGAGGGCACCGGCGCCGGCGCCTTTGTCCTGTCCTACATCGCGGCCGTGCTGCTGCTGGGCATCCCCGTCATGCTGGCCGAGATCATCCTTGGCCGGCGCTCCCGCCAGGGGCCCGTGGGGGCCTTCAAGGCTTTGGCCCTCGGCAAGCGCTGGCATTGGGTGGGCATCCTGGGGGTCACCACGGGCTTCGTGCTGCTCTCCTACTACAGCGTGGTGGCGGGTTGGACCGGCGAGTACCTCTTTCAGGCCGCCTCGGGCACCTTCGGCAGCATCACCCCCGAGGGCGCCAATACCCTGTTCTCTGCTTTCCTCGCGAACCCCGGCAAGCAGGTGGGCTGGCTGGTGGTGATCATGGGGGTCACCATGCTCATCGTGGCGGGCGGCGTGTCCGCCGGCATCGAGCGCATGAGCAAGATCATGATGCCCGCCCTGCTCCTCATGCTCCTGGGCCTCCTGGCCCTGGCCCTAACCCTCCCCGGCGGTGGCCAGGCCCTGGCCTACCTGTTCCGCCCGGACTTCACCAACTTTGGCATGTCCACCGTCCTGGACGCCATGGGCCAGGCCTTCTTCTCCCTGTCCCTGGGCATGGGCGCCATCATCACCTACGGCTCCTATGTGGAGAAGCGCGAGCTGGTCATCACCTCCGCCTTCTCCATCGCCATCATCGACACCCTGGTGGCCCTCATGGCCTCGGTGGTCATCTTCTCCATCCTGTTCAGCTTCAACACCACCATGGAGGGCAGCGGCATCTCCAACATCTTCACCGCCATCCCCATCCTGTTTGCCAAGCTGCCCGGGGGCAGCGTCACGGTGGTCATCTTCTACCTGCTGGTGGTGCTGGCCGCCATCACCTCCACGATCTCCCTGCTGGAGGTCGTGGTCTCCCACTTCATCGACCGCCGGGGCTGGCCCCGCCGCAAGGCCGTCCTGGTCCTGGGCGGCGCCATCACCCTATTGGGCATCCCCTCCGCCCTGTCCTTCAACCTGCTGGCGGACTACACGCTGTTCGGGAAGACCTTCTTTGATCTGGCTGACTACCTCTGCGCCAACTGGGCCCTGCCCCTGGGAGGCCTCTTCACCGCCCTCTTCGCCGGCTGGATCCTGGCCCGCCACCACAAGACCGAAGAGCTGGGCACCGGCCCCTTCTTCCGCTACTGGCAGTTCACCGTGCGCTTCGTCTCGCCGCTCTTGATTGTGGGCATCATGGTGTGGATTCTGTTCGCCGCCTAACGCCCCCGGGCGTATTGCTCAAGGGTCAGGGCTTCGTGGTCTTCCAGCAGCTTGACCAGGGCCTGGCGCAGGCTGTCGCGTTTCTGCGGCCAGGGGATGGTCAGGTCCTTTTGGCGGGCCAGCTCTCCGGGCAGCAGGTCCTCGCCCACGGACATCAGGTCCATGGCGTGGAACTCCAGGCTTACGAAGTCCTGGGTCGCGGCGCTGGCCAGCAGGTGCCTTCGCAGCGCCATCGGCCCACTGACCAGGGTGGTGCCGATGACCGGCAGCCTCAGCCCCGGCGTCACGGTGCAGGGGATTTTTACTAGATTTTGGGAGGTGACTGACGGCTGGCGGGGGGCAAAACCCATCAGCGGGTTCCCCACGATGCTGCTGCTCTTCTTGCCCCGCAGCCGCAGCCCCGCCATCACCGCGTACTTGGCCGCCAGGTAGGGCCAGGAGGGCAAAGGCGACGCGTCATACAGGTACCCCAGGTCCGCAAGCTTTTGCAGCAGCAGCGGGCTGGTGTTGTACCCCGGCGCCCGAAAGCCCGCGGGGGCCTTGCCCGTCAGGGCCCCGATGCGCTGGTGGCACAGGCGCAGCTCGTCCGCCAGGCGCTCCGGCGGCAGGTGGATCAGGTCGTAGGGGTGGGTCTGGCTGTGGTTGGCGGCCTCGTGCCCCGCGGCCACCAGGGCCTTGGCGACCCCCGCAGCCCCCTTGGAAGCCAGATCCTCCCCCACCAGGAAGAAGGTCCCCTTGAGGCCCAACTCCTCGAACAGCTCTACAAAGCGCTGGACCCCCAGGGCATAGGCCTCAGTGGCCAGGTTCTGCTGCAACTCTTCGTCGGGGTGCACGCCATACAGGCGCAGGTACAGGGCCGGCGAGTCCACATCCACGCTGACGCAGAGGACCCGCCCCATGCTCAACCCTTGATCCGGATGGCCCAGAACAGCTTGGCCAGGTTCTTCAGCACATTGGGGACGCGCTTGACCAGCTTGATGGAGGTGACGCGCTTCTCCTCCAGGTCCACGGGCAGCTCCAGCACGCGCAGCTCCATCCGTTCGGCCCTGATGACCAGCTCGCTGGCGAACAGGTCCTTGTCCACGATGCAGCGCTGCACCACGGGCAACACGCGCTCCTTGTTGAACGCCTTGAGGCCGTGCGTGTCCGTCCCCTTGAAGCCCACCAGCACCCGCAGCATCCCGGTGATGATCATGGTGGCGGCGTGCCGCGACATGGGGCGCTTGTCCTTGCTCTCGCGGTGCAGCTTGCTGCCCACCACCATGTCCGCCTGGTCGAAGGTCAGGGCCTCCAGCGCGCGCTTGTGGAAGCCCGTGTCGCAGATGTCGATCTCGTCGCAGATGACGAAGCGCCCCCGGGCGTCCTCGATGCCGGCGCGCAGGGCCTTGCCGTAGTTGGGCTCGTCGCTGGTCAGCAGGCGCACCTGAGGGTACTCGCGCTCCAGGCTGTGGCCTATCTCCCGCGTGCGGTCCTTGCTGCCGTTCTCGGACAGCAGGATCTCGTAGGTGGTCTGGAAGGTCTTGAGCTTCTCAATCAGCTCGACCACCGAGGCGTACAGGATGCTCTCCTCGTTGTAGACCGGGATGACGATGGTTACTTGGGGGGCCTGGGGGGTGGCCTTGTCGCTGCTCATTTGGACTCCTTTACAACCTGGGCGGCCCGGCGCCCTTCCAGCAGGGCGTCCTCCATGGAGTTGTACACCCAGCTGCCATAGCGGCCGATGGACTGCACGCCCTGAGAGGCCAGCCAGTCCAGCACCACCTGGCGCGCCGCGCCATACGCGTGGTCGTATATCACATAAGCGTGGGGGATGGTACCAAAACGCAGGACCTCCACCTCATTTTGGGTGACCCGAGGGCCAATCTCGCTCAAGACCTCCAGCGTGTGCGCCACCACCTCGGCGTTGCCCACCCGGCGGTCGTTGCGGATCTCCACATACAGCGAGCTGCACCCCGCCGGCGCCATGCCCGGGATGGCGTTGCTGTAGCAGCCCAGCCGGTAGATGGCCCACTTCTCCTCGGGCACATAGACCCAGTGCTGCCCCGCCAGGGCCGGCCCCTTGATGCCCAAGTCCACATACCGCAGGCTGGTGCAGCGCAGGGCCGCCGCCGCCTCCCGCACCGCCGCCGGAGCGTCCACACAGCGCTGGACCAGCACGGGCAGGGGCATGGTGCTGACCAGATTCTCAAACCCAAATTCGCTGCCGCCGTTGCACCGCAGCACCCGCCGCCCCAGGTCCACCTGGGCCACCTCGTGGTTGTACCGCAGGTCCGCCACCTTCCCTGCCACCGCCGCCAAGGCCCCCGAGAAGGCCCCGATGCCGCCGTGCCCCGGGTACGAGAACGCCGCGTTGTACCCCAGCGCCGGGTTGCTTCTAAAAGCCCCACGCACAATCGTGCGCCAGTCCGGCACGGGCACGAAGCGCTGGCACCAGTCGCTGCCAATCTGCCCCGGCGGCACGCCCCAAAGCTTGGTGTTGTAAGGGATCATGAAGTGCCGGGCGATGCCCGCCCCGAAGTGCCTAAGCACATGGGCCCCAAAGTCCACCCGGTCCGCCGCCGGAGGCGCCAGCTTGGCCTCCATCAGGCCCTCCAAGCACTCCTCCAC
>CAZMEC010000175.1:0-1690 GCA_964565265.1 uncultured Myxococcales bacterium | reverse complement strand
TCCATGGGGGACCTCCTACTTCTTCTTCTCGTCCAAAATGGCCGCTACGGCCACGGCGACCAGCGACACCGCCCCGGCGGCGCCAATGATGCCCGCGGCTACTTTGAGCCAGTCAGTGTCCTTGCTACCCTTGCCGGCCCCGCTGCGGGACACCTGCCGCGCCAACTCCTGGGCCTTGCCAGTGCTTAGCTCCACCCTTTCGAACAACTCGTCCACATTGACCTCGAACCACTCCGCCAGGGCCTTGAGCAGCAACGGGTCTGGGCTGCTCTCGCCCCGCTCCATGCGCGACACCATGCTTTGCGTGGTGCCCAGCACCTCGGCCAAGGTGGCCTGACTCCAGCCCAGGTTCTGCCGGTGCAGGACAATCATGCGGCCCAGCACCATGGCAAAGGTCTTCTCGTCCATCATCCGTCCTGACTCCAAGTCAAAAAGGCGTTGCCACGCCAATCGGCCAGCAAGGCATTTCCAGCCGACCGGGTTCTTTGACTGATAGCAGGAATGGGACGGGGAGGGAAGGGAATTCCAGCAAACATGGGATTCGGTGATCTAGAGAATCCGCCTTGGCAGGTCTGAATTGCGCCCGTGGTCCCTAGAACACCACCGCCCGCACCAGCCGGTGAAGCTGGGCCTGCCATTGCGCGAGGTCGCCTGCGGGGCTGGTGTGGATTCGATCAAGCAGGGTGGCCAGAGGGGACTCGGGGGCCAGGGCGCGGCGGATGGGGGGCAACGCCTCCCCCGCCAAGTCCTGGGCCAGTGGTTGATTGTGGGGGGCCAGGGCGGCGGCCAAGTCCAGGCGGGCGGTTTGGAAGAGGGCGGTGAAGAGTGTAGTGGGGCGCTTGCAGAGCAGCGTCGCCGCATTGGAATCCGGGGCCAGGGCGGCCAGGGCCTCGTCCAGACGGCCGGCAAGGGTCAATAGACGAGCATGCAGCACAAGGGTGTTCAGCCAGGGCCAGGACCGTTTTTGCCCAATATCCAGGCCACCTTGGGTAGCCAACTGGATTCGCTCCCAATCCTGAAACCACTTATCAGGACTGGCTTGGCACAGCCTGTGGAAGGCCAAGCGGGGCACCGCGAAGGCCAGGGATGAACCCGCCAGGTTTTGGCCCCCGGGGAAGAGGCAGTCTGGCAGCAACTCGGCCAACTCCAGTTCGGCCTCCGGGAAACGGCCGGCAAGATCCAGGGCCACGACAAGGTAGCAGCGTTGTCTGGAGCGGTCTTCTTCGGACAGGGCCACCGACTTGAGTTTGCGGTGCAGTTTGATGGATTGGTCCAGGCTCGCCTTGATGCGGTCAGCGTCCACCGCCGGGTCCAAGCAGGCAGCCAGGGCCGTGAGGGTCTGGCCCCAGGTGCCCTGGAAATGCAACAGCACCTCGCCTCGATGGTCGGCGAGGCGAGAGACCCAGGCGCGGCACAGGGCTTCGGCCTCGTCGCACAAGAACAGGTCCCGGAGGTTCACCGCCCGCCTATTGGCGACCTCCCCGAGGGTCTCAAGAGACAGGTATGCATCTTCTTTGTCCCAGAGTTCCTGGCCCAGGTCCATCGCCTTGGAAAGCAATTCCCTGGCCTGAAGGTTATTGCCGTCATGGGAACAGTAGTGGCCTTGCAGCGAATGCAGCACGACGGCGGCGGCCTGGTGGTGTTCCATTTCAGGGTGTTTGAGCAGCGCCGAGATGGTTCCTCGGTACCA
>CAZMEC010000174.1:0-6913 GCA_964565265.1 uncultured Myxococcales bacterium | reverse complement strand
CCTGGAGAACAGCTCCTACCGCATCGCCGAGGTCATGTACCGCGACCTCACCTGAGCCCGCACCCCAAGGTCCCGCCTACTCCCTGTCCAAGTCCCTGTGAATCAGCCTGACCTGAGCCTCCCCAAGGAGCCGCTGGAAATGGGCCGCCACCTGCTCCGCTGCCACCACTGAGCGGTGTCGCCCACCCGTACAGCCAAAGGCCACTGTGAGGACGGGCTTGCCTTCCTGGCGGTTGGAGGGCACGGCCAACTCCAGGAAGGGCAGCAGGGTCTCCATGGTCCGGGCGTACTCGGGGCGCGCAAAGAGCCAGTCACGGACCGGGGCATCGCAGCCGTTCATCCGACTGAGGGCCGGTTGGAAGTAGGGGTTGGGCAGGAAGCGAAGGTCAAACACATAGGACGCATCCCCCGGCAGGCCGTGCTTGAAGCCAAAGGACAGGACATTGAGGTTGAAGGTCTCGTCCACTGCGCCAAGGAACTCCTGGATGGCGAAGCGCAGGTCGTGGACATTCATGTGGGTGGAGTCAATCACCAGGTCGGCCTTGTCCCGAAGCTGGTTGCAAAGGGTCGCCTCCTTGTCAATGGCCAGCGAGATGAGGGGCGAGTCCTTCTTGACCAGGGGGTGCCGCCGCCGGGTCTCCGCGTAGCGCTTGAGCAACTCCTCCCGGTCCGCCGTGAACAGCAACAGCCGCACTTGGTGTCCCCGGGCCTTACAGACCTGCATGGCGTGGAGGACCGTGCTGGGGAACTCGGCCTCGCGGCTGTCCAGGACCAGGGCCACGCGTTGCAACTCAGGGTCCCGCTCGAAGAAGGCCGTGAGGGTGTCGGTGAGCTCCGCCGGGAGGTTGTCCACGGCGAAGTAGCCCAGATCCTCAAGGATGCTGGCGGCGCTGGATTTTCCAGCCCCGGACATGCCTGAAACAATCACTATCTGGAGGGGGCCGGTCTTGTGGGTCATGGGTGATTCAATGCTCGCATGCGTGGGGCCTAAAGCACCTTGATCCTATCCGAGGACGAAGGGAAGCCCAGTTGCTGACGATACTTGGCCACGGTGCGCCGCGCAATGGTAATGCCCTCCCGGGCCAGGATCTCCACGATGGCCTGGTCACTCAAGGGGTTGCTGCGGTCTTCTGCGGACACCAACTGGCGAATCCGGGACTTGATGGCGGTGCCAGCCAGGTCCTCGCCATCGGCGGACTTGATTCGGGATCCGAAGAAGTATTTCAGCTCAAAGATTCCCCTGGGGGTCTGGGCGTACTTGTTGGTGGTCACGCGGCTGATGGTGCTCTCGTGCATCTCCACCTCCAGGGCCACATCCTGGAGCTTCAAGGGCTTGAGGTAGGACTCGCCATGATCGAGGAACTCGGTCTGGGCCCGGAAGATGGCCTCGGCCACTCTCTTCATGGTGTTCTGGCGCTGCATGATGGAGCTGACCAGCCATTCCGCCGACCGAATCTTGGTTCGAATGAAGTCCCGAGCTTCGCGATCCAGCTTCCGGGTGTTGATCGAGCGGTAGAAGCCGCTGACCCGCAGCCTGGGGAGGCCGTTGTCGTTCAGCTCGACGACGATGTTGCCAGCCCCGTCCTTGAAGACCTCCATGTCCGGCACGATGTACTCGGGCTCGCTGTAGTTCCAGGACTTGGCAGGCCTGGGATCCAGCCCCGCCACAAGCTCCAGGGCGCGCTTGATCTCCCGGGTCGGTACGCCCAGCTTCTGGGCCAGTCCGGAGACCGCTCGACCCACCAGCTCATCCAGGTGGTTGGAGATGATGGTCTGCAGCAGGAGGTCCTGGGGGAAGGCGGTCTGGGCCTGCACCAGGAGACACTCCTGCAGGTTCCGGGCGGCGATCCCCACGGGGTCCAGGCGTTGAATCCGGGGCAGCACCTGGTCCAGCTTCTCCTGGGTCGCCCCGGTCCTGTCCAGCACCGCCTGAATGCCCTCGGGGCGCAGGTAGCCGTCGTCCTCCAGGTTGCCGATGATCTCCCGGGCGAGCAGCTCTTCGTCCAGGGAGAACTGGCCCATCTGAAGCTGCCAGAGGAGGTGTTCGTTGAGGGTCTCAGGGGTGCTGGTGCGGGCCTCAAAGGAGGGCATCTCGTCGTCGTCCCGCTGGACCCGGGGCTCGTCCGTGGGGCGGAACTCCGAGTACTTTTCCAGCAGGCGGTCGAAGTCTATCTCCTCGTTGCTGGAGGGGACGGAGTCGGGCTCCGGGGCGGCGGGCTCTTCGGTGCTACCGGTCTTGGGCTGGCGGAAGTCATCCGCCGCGCTGTAAAGGTTGGTCTCGGGCTCCTCGGTGGGGCTGGCCGCAGGCTGGGTCTCTGCCTGCTCCTCTTCGGTCTCGAGGGCCGGGTTTTCCTGGAGCTGGGTGGTCACCTCTTGCAGCAATTCCAGGGTGGAGAGTTGGAGCAGCTTGATGGCCTGCTGTAGCTCTTGGGTCATCTGGAGGTTCTGCTGGAGCTTGATTTCCTGCTTCAGTTGCATGGTTCGTGCCTCATCAACTGGGCGGCAATATAGCACCGGCAGAGGGGGCTTGGCAAATACTGTAAGCAAACTTTGTGCCGAAAAGTAAAACTGGGAGTCTAGAGGGCCTCCAGGGCCCTGTCCAGGCGCCCCAGGGCCTTGAGGTAGGAGATCCGGGCCAGGGTCTGCCGCAGGTCCCCAAGCAGCACCTGGATCCGGGCTGACAGGTACTCGCGGTTGGCATCCAACACTGCGGTTTGATCCGCGACGCCCAGCTCGTACTGCTTCTCCACCAGCCGGAAGTTCTCGCTGGCCAGGGCCTCCAGTTTGCGGCCCTGGGTCACCGTGACCTGGCTGGACTCCAGCTCGTTCCGGGCGCCGTTGACCTCGGTGCGGGCAGCCAGCAGCGCGGCCTCCCGCCGGTACTGCACTTCCCTGAGCTTGGCCTTGGCGTCCCCCAGGGCAATGAGGCGCTGGGCCCGGTCAAAGATGCTCCAGGTGAGGGTGACGGTGGCGTTCCAGTTGGTGTTGTCGCCGCCAAAGCCCGTGGCGGTGGTGGCGTTGTAGTTCCAGGCGCCCTTGAGGGTGGGCAGGAAGCGCAGGTACACATCGGTGACGCCCAGGCGCGTCATCTCCACGGTCTTGTCCAGGATCTGCAGGTCCTTGCGGGCCGAAAGCTCGCCGCTCCGGGAGGCGTCCTGGTCCACCACAAACTCCACCGCCGGCGGGGTCACCTTGAAGTCATGGTCCTGGCGACCCAGGATCAGGGCCAGGGTCCGGCGCGTATTCCGCAGGGACAGGCGGGACAACTCCAGGGCCTGGGAGGCCTGGGTCTGGCTCATCTCCAGGCGCAGTCGTTCGTTTAGCAGGGCCGTGCCGTTGGCCTCCCGGAGGCGCAGCAGGTCCAGCAGCTTGCTGGTGATCTCAAGCTGTTCGGCGGCCAGGTCCTCTGAGGCCTGGGCCATGGAGATGGTGTAGTAGAGCTGAATCACCGAAAACAGGAGGTTGTCCTCCGACAGGGCGCTGTCCAGGACCGCCGCCTCCAGGCTGCGCTTCATCAAGGGGATGGCGGGGAAGGCCCGGGCGTTCAAGATGTCTATGCCCACCGTGAGGGTGGCGTCGAAGTTGTTGTACTCCTGCATGACGATGGGGCCGCTGGAGCTGCTGCTGCCGCCGGCGGGGGCGCTGCACAGGGCCGGGGCCGGGCCCATGGTGGTGGGGTCCCAGGCGGGGCAGTTGAGGGCCGCCAGGGCCGCCAAATCCCCCAGGCCCCCCATATTCACCGCGATCTCCTTGTCCGCCCGGCGGTAGGTGCCGGTGGTGTTGACGAAGGGGAAGAGGAAGGTCCAGGCCAGGTTCACCTGACTCTTGGCCTGGGCGACCTTCTCGGTGGAGGCCTTGAGGATGGGATGGTACTTGCGGGCGGCCTGGAGGCTGTCGGCCAGGGTCAGCTCAGGGAGGGCCGAATAGGAGGACTGGGCGTGGGCCGGCGCGGTGGCCAGCAAAGCGACCCAGACGGTGAGCAGGGTTAGGATGTTCTTCATGGGCTGCTCCTAGCTGTTCATCATGGCGCTGATGCCCGAGATCAGGCGAACGGCCACCAGGACCAAGAAGAGGAGGCCCCCCAGGGCGAGGGCGGTCTTGACCCGGGGGTGGCGCCCGAAGTAGTCGGCCAGGCGGCACTTGGTCTTCTCAGTCAGGTAGTAGAGGGCGGGGACCATGAGCAGCGTGAGGATGGTGGCGAAGGTCAGGCCGTAGATGACCGATACCGCCATGGGTCCCCAGAACTCCATGGAGCTGGTGCCCGTCTCGATGTGCATGGTCTTGAAGTCGATGTCGATGCCCTGGGCCATGGGCACGAGGCCCAGCACCGTGGTGCCGGCGGTCAGCAGCACGGGGCGGGTGCGCAGGCGCCCGGACTCCACCACGGCCTCCTTCAAGGGGCGGCCCTTGGCCCGTTGCTGGTTGATGAAGTCAATGAGCACAATGCCGTTGTTCACCACCACCCCGGCGAGGCTGATGATGCCAAGGCCCGTCATCATGACCGAGAAGTTCATGCCAGTGATGATGATGCCCCAGAACACGCCGATGAGGGACAGCAGCACCGTGAAGAGGATGATGGAGACCTGGGCGAAGGAGTTGAACTGGGTGAGGAGGATGATGGCAATGAGGAAGATGCCGATGAGGAGGCTCTTGGCCATGAAGGCCTGGGACTTGGCCATCTCCTTGTTTTCGCCGGTGTAGGACAGGTCCGCGCCCCGGGGCTTGTAGTCCTTCAGAACTTTTTGGACATCCATGAGGATCTCGGCGCCGGGGCGGCCCTCAGCCTCGCCGGAGACGGTGACGACGCGCTTGCCCCCCAGGTGGCGGATGCTGGTGGTGCCCAGGCCGCTGTCGATGCGGGCGATCTGGGAGATGGGGATCTGCTTGCCCTCCTTGCCGGCCACGGTCAGGGACATCACATCTTCCTGACGCAGGCGGTAGGAGTCCTGGAGGCGGACGGTCACATCGTACTCGTTCTCGCCGATGCGGTACTGGGTGGCCTTGGTGCCGAAGATGGCGGTGCGCACGGTGCCGGCCACGGCCTGCAAGGGGTTCTCCACAAGCTGCCGGGAGATGACCGGGTCGATGACCAGGCCCAACTCGGGGCGGCCTTCGGCGTAGTCGTCGGACAGGTCGGTGAGGCCCTTGGTGCCCTTGATCTTGGCCTGGATCTCGTCGGCCACATTGGAGAGCAAGGCGAAGTCATCCCCAGCAATCTCAATATTCACGGGGGCCCCGGAGGGCGGGCCCATCTTCTGCTTGGCAATCTCGACCTTGGCGCCGGCGATGGCCTGGGTCCGGGCGCGGAGCCGTTCGATGGTGAGGAGGGGGTTCTCCTTCCAGTCGGTCCGGTCCAGGAAGTCGATGGTGGCCCGGGCGTTGATGGGGCTGGTGCTACCAAAGAGCTTGTTGCCTGCGGCGCCCACATCCATGACGAAGTGCTTCACATTGGTCTCGGGCTTGATCATCTCCTCAAGCTGCCGGGCCAGGCGGTCCGTGTGGAAGATGTTGGAGCCCTGCTGGGCCTCCAGGTCGATGGCCACGGTCTCGGGGGTGGTGGAGGGGAAGAACTCGACCATGGGCTTGTGGGCCACCAGGGCCATGATGGACAGCACAAAGAAGACCACGATGGAGCCCACGAAGATGGCGCCATGGTGGATACAGAACAGCAGCAGTTCCTCGTATTTGTCGCCCAGCCAAGCTGTGATGAGCTGGGTGCGGCTCTTCTTGGTGGGCGCGGGGGGCATGAAGCTGGCCGCAATGACGGGGTTGATGATGACGGCCACGAAGAACGAGGCCGACAGGGTGACGATGAGGGTGAGGGGCAGGTAGCCCATGAACTTGCCCATGATGCCGGGCCAGGCCAGCAGGGGCACGAAGACCGCGACGGTGGTGAGGGTCGAGGAGAAGACGGCCCAGTAGACCTCGGCGGTGCCATCCTCGGCGGCCTGCAAGGCGGTCTTCTTTTCCACGGTGTAGTGACGGTAGATGTTCTCCACCACCACGATGGCGTTGTCCACCAGCATGCCCAGGGCCAGCACCAGGGAGAACAGCACCACGAAGTTCAAGGTCACATCCATGGAGGCCAGGATCATGAAGGAGATGAGCATGCTCAAGGGAATGGCCACCGCCACGAACACGGCGTTGCGGCCGCCGATGAACAGGAACAGCACCAGCAGCACCAGCAGCAGCGCGGCGATGATGTTGTTCTCCAGTTCGTTGACCATCTTGCCGATGCGGTCGGCTTGATCATTCAGGTAGGCCACGGTGGTGCCCTTGGGCAGGGAGGGCTGGGCCTGCTCCATGAGGCGCTTGACCTGGGCCACCACCTTGATGATGTTGGCCCCGGGGTTCTTCTTGATGGAGATGGAGACGCCGGGCTTGCCCAGATAGCGCGACATGGTGCTGACTTCCTTGAAGTCGTCCACCACCCGCCCGATCTCCAGGACCCGCACGGGGCGCCCTGACTTGAAGCCCACCACATAGTTTTCCAGCTCCAAGGGGTCCTTGAGCTCTTTGTCGATGCGCAGGGTGTAGCGCAGCTTGCCCTGATCAATGTGACCCCCGGGGATGTTGACATTCTCGGCGGCAAGGGCCGTGGTCACATCCTGCAAGGAGATGCCCGCTGCCCTCAGCAGGTGGGGGTTGACCTCGAGGCGGATTTCGCGGGTCAGGCCGCCCACCACATCGGCCTCCAGGACGCCGTCTATCTTTTCCATCTCGTCGGCCAGATCGTCGGCCAGGTTCTTGAGGCGCACCAGGGGGGCGTCGCCGGAGATGTTCACGGTGACGATGGGCCAGTCCGAGCTGGAGATCTCGCGGATCTCAGGCTCCTCGATGTCCTGAGGCATGTCCGGGCGGGCCCGGTTCACGCGGTCCCGGACGCGCTGCATGGCGTCGGTGATCTCTGTGT
>CAZMEC010000173.1:3499-6953 GCA_964565265.1 uncultured Myxococcales bacterium | reverse complement strand
CCGCTATTCTGCAAGTGCCAGAGGCGGGACTTGAACCCGCACGGCCGTGGAGGCCAGGGGATTTTAAGTCCCCGGTGTCTACCGTTCCACCACTCCGGCATCGGAGAGATTTTTAGCACCGGCGGGGCGGCTGGTCCAGCGAAGAAAGGGCTTCCCGGTTGGCGCGGTGGAACGAAACAGTAGGGCGGCCGGGGAGTGCTTGAGGGACACCCCCTCCCTTGCGGTCGGGGTTCGGATAGAGCAGCCCCCTCCCTGGCGGTCGGGGTTCGGATGGGGCACCCCCTCGGTGGCGGTTTTTGTGCTTTTTTTGTGCCTGCGGTTTCGGTATGTTGCGGCCTTGGCTTTTGTGGCCAATCAAAGCGTGGAGGTGCGTATGCGTAAGTTTGGGAAGATGCTGGCATTGCTTTCGGTTGTGCTGTTCGGCGCGTCCTGCGGTGGAGACCCCGGCGGCGGCGGCGACGGGGATGTCACCAACACTGAGCTTTGCGCCCTCATGATCACCGAGTTCATGGCCGACCCCAAGAACCCCAAGAAGACGGGCTACGAGTGGATCGAGCTTTACAACAGCACGGGCAACGACCTGGACCTGCGGGACTTCAGGCTGTTCATCCAGCCCACCGGCAAGAGCACCCAGACCATGGTCTTCAAGGGCCAGGACCCGGTGACCGTGGCCGCCGGCGGCTACATCATCCTGGACCAGCAGGAGGACGACACCGAGGGGCTGAACCTCACCGCCGCCCTGCCCACCTACATGTATCCAAAAAGCTTCGCCCTCCCCAGCGCGGACTTCGCCCTGACCATCCGCGACCTGCAAGGCAACGAGGTCTTCAAGGTGAAGGTCGGCGCCACCACGGACTGTCTGGCCGAGACCCCCACCCTTCCCCCCGCCACCGAGGGCATCTCCTTGGAGCTCCACCCCGACTTCTTCGCCTGCGACGATGTGGAAGCCAGCCCCGTGACCTGCGGCGCCTGGAGCAACGCCTGGAAGGCCGCCATCCCGGGCTCCACCGACCTGGGCACCCCCGGGGCCGCCCCTGAGGTCCGCTTCGAGGGCAACCCCCCCCAGCCGGGCGATCTGGCCGTCACCGAGATCCTCTCCAACCCCGGCGCCTCCTGCGCCGATCAGACCTGGCTGGAACTGCGCAACCTGGCCGACGAGGCCTTCAGCCTTGAGGGCTGCATCCTGGCCGACGCCACCGCCACCGGCACCCTCACCATCGTGTCCCCCGTGCGGCTGCCCCCTTCATCTGAGAACGGCGGCTACGCCCTGCTGTCCAAGAACGCCATCCCCGGCGTCGAGTCCACCTTTGTCTTTGGCGCCAAGCCCAGCCTGAACAAGACCGGCGACACCCTCAAGCTGTCCTGCCCCCCCACCCGCGAGGACCTGGGCGACACCGCCAACTATCAGGTCATCTTCGAGGTCGTCTACGGCGGCGGCGAGGGCAAGCTGCCCGCCTGCGTCGAGGGCGCCTCCATCGGCGTCTTCCAGGATCTCATTGACGGGGCCCTGGGCACGGGCGCGGACCTGACCCCCGAGGTCCTCCACGACCCCGCCTACTGGAAGGTCACCCCCCGTGGCCTCATGGGCTGCGGCACGGTGCTGGGCTCCCCCGGCAAGGCCAACATCCTGTACGACTGCGACCCCACCTGCGTGGCCGGCACCTGCGGCGCGGACGACGGCTGCGGCGCCATCTGCGGTTGCGGCGGCAGCTCCGAATGCCAGGACGGCACCTGCGTGTGCAGCGTCACCCCCGACTGCACCAACCGCGAATGCGGCGACGACGGCTGCGGCGGCTCCTGCGGCACCTGTGGCGAGGGCGAGGCCTGCGCTTCCAATGACGCCACCGCCGCCTGCGTGGGCATCCCCCTGCCCGGCGAACTGGTCCCCGTGGAGCTGATGCCCGCGGGCGGCGACGGCTGCGCGGCCGCTGACTGGTTCGAGCTGTACAACCTCTCCGACCGCAACCTCTCCTTGAAGGGCTGCATCCTGGGCGACGACTCCACCAGCCGCCACACCATCACTGACGCCGTGGTGCCCGCTGAAGGCCTGCTGCTGCTGGCCTCCGCCGATCTGGCCGGGGTCGATGGCGAATACATCTTCGGCGGCAAGCCCACCTTGAACAACACCGGCGACCGCCTGTTCATGACCTGCCCCGACGGCGAGGGTGTCCAGGTGGAGATCTTCAACCTCAAGTACGGCGGCACCGACGCCCTGCCCCTGGCCCCCAAGGGCAAGTCCGCCCAGCTCTGCTTTGACCGCCTCGCCGACGGCGCTGACGCGGCCGCCATGCTGGACCCCGCCAACTGGTTGGTGGGTGGCGCCGGCGACTTTGGCTGCGGCGACCTGGGCACCCCCGGCACCCCCAACCCTGACTGCGACTGCGACACCCTCTGCGACCTCATCTCCTGCGATGGCCCGGACGGCTGCGGCGGCACCTGCGGCTGTGGCGGCGCCAGCGAATGCCTGGAACTGGCCTGCGTCTGCCCGGTGGAGGCTGACTGCACCGGCAAGCAGTGCGGCGACGATGGCTGCGGCGGCTCCTGCGGCACCTGCGATGAGGGCTATGCCTGCGCGGCTGTGGGCGACCTGAACCTTTGCGCCGCCACCCCCGCCGCGGGCGAAGTGGTGCCCAGCGAGATCAGCTCCGTCACGGGCGTAGGCTGCGGCGGCTACGATTGGTTTGAGTTGTGGAACCTGAGCGCCCGGAACCTGAACCTGCAGGGCTGCTCGGTGGGGGACGCCTCGGCCTCCGGCGCCGCCAAGATCCAGGTGCCTGTCATCATCCCTGCGGGGGCCCGCGTGGTCATCGCCGGTGGCGACCTCCCCGGCGTGGCGGAGGCCCTGGTCAGCAGCAAGCCCAACCTGAACGCCTCCGGCACCGAACAGCTTTGGCTGTCCTGCCCCGACGCCGGCGGCACCCCCGTGGAGATCTTCCGCGTGACCTTCGGCGGCGTGGACGCCCTTCCCGCCACCGCTGCGGGTGCCTCCATCCAGTTCTGCCCCGAGAAGATCGGCGCCGACGCCCCCACCGCCGCCAATGTGCTGCTGCCCGCCAACTGGCTGCTGTCACCCGGCCCCGTCTCCGTCTGCGGCGACAAGGGCACCCCGGGCCTGCCCAACGACAAATGCAGCTGCGTCAAGACCTGCGACGGCGCTTCCTGCGGCAACAACGACGGCTGCGGCGGCGTGTGCGGCTGCCCCGGCACCCTGAACTGCGACACCGGCACCTGCGTCTGCCCCGTGGTCGCCTCCTGCACCGACAAGGCCTGCGGCGACGACGGCTGCGGCGGCTCCTGCGGCACCTGCGCCGAGGGTTTTGCCTGCGCCACCCTTGGCGGCAAGGCCATCTGCGCCTCCACCGCCTCCCCGGCCAAGGATGAGGTCGTCCCCGTGGAGATCATGTCCCGCTCCACCGGCGCCTGCGCCTCCGCCGACTGGTTCGAGCTGTACAAC
>CAZMEC010000173.1:2110-3399 GCA_964565265.1 uncultured Myxococcales bacterium | reverse complement strand
GCGGGGGCCCTGCCCAACACCGTGGCCGGCGCCTCCCTGGCCCTCTGCGTCGAGAAGGCCACCCCCACCTCGGACTGGTACAACCCCACCCTGTGGCACCCCACCACTGGCGTGACCGCCGCCTGCGGCACCGATCTGGCCAGCCCCGGCGTGGCCAACCCCTCCTGCGACTGCACCCCCGTGTGCGAAGATGGCAAGTGCGGCGGCTCCGACGGCTGCGGCGGCACCTGCGGCTGCGAGCCCGGCGAGGACTGCACCGAGGGCCTTTGCACCACCCCCTGCACGCCGTCCTGCGTCCTCGACACCTGCGGCATGGATGACGGCTGCGGCACCCCCTGCACCTGCACCGGCGACCTCATCTGCGACAATGGCCAGTGCGTGGTGGGCGAGGCCTGCGCCAACCGCGACTGCGGCTCGGACGGCAAGGGTGGCTCCTGCGGCAGCTGCCCCGAGAACTTCAACTGCCTGGAGACGGTCCTTCAGGCCGTCTGCGCCCGCGCCCCCGTGGCGGGGGACCTGGCCGTCACCGAAGTAATGACCAACGCCACCCTCTGCGGCGGCGGCAAGGACTGGTTCGAGCTCATCAACCTCAGCGCTGACAAGCTGGACCTGTCCGGTTGCACCCTCACCGACGCCTCCGCCACCGCCGGCACCGTGGCCGCCGGCACCTTCATCCCCGGCAAGGACTTCCTGGTCTTCATCCAGGCCCTGGCCTCCTCGGGCATCAACCTGGGCACCACCAAGACCTACTTCTACGGCAGCAAGCCCGACCTCAACTCCACCGGCGGCGACACCCTCACCTTGGTCTGCGGCGCCAACACCGTGCTGACCTTCACCTTCGGCAAGGTGGGCGAGGTCACGGGCTTCCCCCTGCCCGCCACCAAAGATGGCGCCAAGGCCTCCGCCCAGGTCGCCATGACCGAGGGCAGCTTCCCCACCGCCCTCGAGGCCGCAGACAAGGCCAACTGGTGCCTGTCCACCAACCTCCTGGCCTGTGGCGAGAAGGGCACCCCCGGCGTCACCAACGGCCCCTGCGTGAAGTAATCCAGCCATGGCTTCCTCCTGATTGCTGTTTCGAAGGAGGCAGCTTTTCGAGAAGGACTTTTTTTCATGGCCTGCCCAAATTCCCAAAAAAACCTGAAGGCCTGCAACTGCAGCTACCCGGGTTGCCCCCGCAAGGGCCTGTGCTGTGACTGCCTGGCCTACCACCGCGCCAAGGGCCAGCTCCCGGCCTGCTACTTCTCCAAAGACGCCGAGGCCACCTGGGACCGCTCCGTGGACGCCTACCT
>CAZMEC010000173.1:0-2010 GCA_964565265.1 uncultured Myxococcales bacterium | reverse complement strand
TCCCTCCTCCTGGCCGCCGCCTTCTGGCGCCCCATGTGGGACATTGACCTCTTCTGGCACCTGGAGGCGGGCCGCTGGATGGTCCAGCACCTGGCCCTGCCCACCACCGACATCTTCACCTACACCGACCCCGCCCGCCCCTGGCACAGCTTCCAGTGGGCCTACGAGGTGCTGCTCTATGTATTGGGGGGGCCGGGGGGGCTCCAGGCCCTGCACCTCCTCCATGTGGGTGTCACCGCCGCCGCCTTCGGGTTGCTGTACGGTTTCGTGGCGCGGCGGGCCGGCCACCTCGCCGCCCTCCTGGCCGTGGCCGTGCTGCTGATCGGCTTTGGGGACCGCGTCCGCGAGCGCCCCGACGCCTTCAACCTGCTGTTCACGGTGGCGGTCCTGCCCTGGCTGTTCCGCCCCGGCTTTTTGGGTCTTTGGCGCACCCTGACCCTGGGCCTGGTGGCCCTCCTTTGGGCCAGCCTCCACGCCGGCGGGGTGCTGTTGCTGCCGGTCCTGTTGGGGGCGCGCTTCGCCGCCCGGGTCCTTCACCCAAGCGAGCCTGGCCTGACCCGCGCCGTGGCCCTGCGCCAGTCCTCCCTGGAGGCCCTGGCCCTGCTGGGCCTCCCCCTGGCCCCCGGTTTCCTGAGCGGCGTGGTCCAGGCTTTCTCCATGCTGGATGCCAGCCGGGCCTTCATCCCCGAGTGGATGGACGCCCCCACCTTCCTGCGACACCACGCCGCCGGGGCCTTCCAGGTGACCTGCGCCCTGGGCATTGTCCTGTGGCCTCTGTTGGCCCTGGGCCTGTGGCTGCGGGCCAACCCCGCGCCCCGGCCCTGGGCGCGCCTCCTGCTGCCCGCCCTGCTGACCCTGCCCCTTTGCTACCTGGCCATTCGCCATGTGCGGTTCCTGTGGCTGCCGGCGCTGGTGCCCGCGCTGGGGTATCTGGCCGGACGATCCGCTTACTCCGTGCGCGGCTACGATCGAACAACCGGTGGGCCGGCCCAGCCGCGCGCGTCAGCAAGCGGATCCGGCCTTGGCCTTGCCCTCCTGGCCCTGGGCCTGTTCGCCTTTGGCCTCCACCACCAGGTCTTCACCCTCTCCGGGGGGCCCGCTCGGGCCCTGGCCTCGGCGCCCGTGGCCCTCATGCCCGGCGCCTTCCCCGAAAACGCCGCGAGCCTCCTGCGGGGCTGCGGGGTCACGGGGCGGGTCTTCAATCACGCCCCCTGGGGCGGCTACCTGCTGTATGCCCTGGGCCCTGGCACCACGGTCTTCTCCGACGGCCGGGGGAACTTCAGCCCCGCGGAGGCCCAGACCCTGGCCGCCCTGGATCGGGTCTCCACCCGAGGCCCGGCCCTGGAGGCGGCCCACGCCAAGGCCCCCTTTGAGGTGCTGATCCACCCCGCCCCCTTCCCTCTGTACGACTTCGACCCCGAGCTTTTCGCGCCCGTCCTGCTGGATGGCGTGGCGGAGGTCTTCCTGGCCCTGGACCAGCCCGGCGCCCCCCAGACCCTGGCCCGCCTTCGGGCCTGCCTCGCGGCCCCCCAGGCCCCCCCGAGACACCCCGACACGATGATCTGCGACCCAGCCGTACCGCCTGTCCTGGGGCCGGACCTGACCCCCCGCCAGACCCTCCTGGGGGCCCGATGTCTCGCGGCCCTGGGACAGCGAGTCCAGGCCCGCGCGGCCCTGGAGGAATTGCTGCTCCAGGCCCAGCAACTCAGCCTGGGAAGCGGCCTGGAGCCCCAGGAATTGCACCGCGCCCGAATCCTCCTTGGAGCCCTCCAGTAAGATTTTTGTTGAACAGTCGTTTAAGCGGGCCTATTATGCGCCGCGTTATTCCGGTCCCCCTTGTGGGAAGGAGCCCGAGATGAGTCGTCCCCTTTTGATGCTTACCCTCGCCACCCTGTCTGTGCTGCTTTGTGGCTGCCCCCCCAAGGGCCCCAAGGTCACCCCCGCCAAGGCCCGGGAGAAGACCCCCGTGGAGGTCATGGAGGTCAAGACCGGCCTGCTGGAGCGCCGCGG
>CAZMEC010000172.1:0-6977 GCA_964565265.1 uncultured Myxococcales bacterium | reverse complement strand
TGGCTGGCCCTGGACATCGAGACCACGGGCAGCGCCCCAGGCAAGACCCAGATCACGGTCATCGGCGTCTGCGGCCACCCCACGAACTTCCAGCCCGTGGCCTTCGTCAACAACAAGCCGGGCTGGGCCGATGGCCTCTTTGAGCTTTTCCGGCAAACAGATGTGCTCATCTCGTTCAACGGGCGCAGCTTCGACATGCCCTGCATCCGCGCGGCCCTGCCCGGCCTCCCCGATCCCCGTTACCACCTGGACCTCTTTCCGGTGTTCAAGAAGCTGGGCCTGGGCGGCGGCCTCAAGAAGTTGCAGGTGACCCTGGGCTTCGAGCGGGGCGACGGCATCAAGGATCTGGACGGCTACTCGGCGGTGCTCCTGTGGCGGGACTACCGGCACCATCGCCGCCAGGCCAGCCTCAACACCCTGGTGCGCTACTGCCTGGAGGATGTGGTGGTCTTGCTGCCCATGGCCGAACTGGCCTACAACCAGACGGCCAAGAGCCAGCAGCTTGACTGGACCTGTTGGCCCAGCCCCTGGCCCTCCCTGGAGGGCTTCCCCTTCGACCCCCAGATTGCCGCCCAGGTGGCCAACGCCCGACTGCGCTTCCAGAAGCCACGGCCCTCCCAGCTGGCTGCAGACGAAGTGGTGTTTGAGGACACCCGGGACGAGAGCCTGGACCAGCGCCCCCTGGAGGAAATGACCATAGATGGGCTGCCCATCACCCTGGCCCCCGAGGATGTGGTGGACGAGGCGGACCCCGTGGCCTTGGTGTTCCTGGGCCGCAGCTTCATGTTCACGGGGCGCTTCAGTATGGTCACCCGCTCCGCGGGCCGCCGGGCGGTGATGCGCCTCGGGGGCTTCATCTCCCAGGCCGTGGGACGCAGGCTGGACTATCTGGTGGTGGGCGAGAGCCTCTTTTCAGAGGCCAAGGTCGAGCGCCTCAGCACCAAGCTCCGCCGGGTCCTGGAGCGCCGCAGAAAGGGCTCCACCACCCTCATCATCCGCGAGCGCGACTTCCTCCTGGCCCTGAAACACCAAGGCATAGAACCCCACGAACCCCCGTCCGAACCGCGCCTGTAAAGGAGCGGGCTGACTAAACGGCAGACCACACACCGAGGGCCACCCTTCGACTCGCTTAGCTCGCTCAGGGTAAACGCCCGTCATCTTTTCACCTGGATCTCGATTGACGGACGGGCGTTTAGTGCCCGAACTGGTCCAGGTGGCCCTTGCGCAGGGTCTGGAACTTCCCGGTGGCGGGGTCCAGGTCGTAGATGTTGAAGTTGGTCATGATGTCGAAGCCCGGGTGCCGCACGGCGAAGTTCAGGGACGCGGACCCCAGCACCTCGTCGCTCTTGATCCGATGAAAGACCCCCGTGCGCCAGATGACGAAGCCCGCCCCGTCGAAGAACACCTTGCCGTTCAGCAGCACCCGTTCCGCGGAGACCTCCAGGGTCTCGATTCGGCCATGCTGCCGGGTGTACAACTCCACGGTGCGGCGCCCGTGCATCACCAGCAGGTGGTCCTCCTGGTAGGGGTGCATGTACCAGGGCCTGGCCACCTCCCCCACGGGTCCCGGGGACACGGCCCCGGACTGGTGCAGGACCCGGTCCACGCTGGCAAAAGCGGGCAGGAACTCCATCGGGAGGATGTCGAAGGACACCCCCTGGGTGTGCCGAAAGCTCTTCAGGGGAGCCACGCTGAACAGTTCCTCATGCTTGATGAACTCAGGGTGGGACATGGAGACCTCCTCTTTGCCCTGGGATGATAGCAACACCCCCGCAGCCTTCAAACGCTTTCTGCAGGAATCGTTGACATAAACCTGGCCTGCCGTGACACTTCGCCCATGCGCGTCAAGCAAACCACCGCCGTGCCCGGTCTGCTGCTGCTGGTCCTCCTTGGGGCTGCCCCTCTGCCTGCCAGGGCCGCCGGCACCCAGGACATCTTTGGCGCCCCCTCCTCCCTGGCGCCCCTCTCTCCCCTGGCCCTGGACAGCCACGGCGCAGTGGTGGCCAACCCGGCCGCCCTGGCCCTCCTGGACGAGGGCTTCTGGCTTGGCGTCTCCCTGGCCGCCGGGGACCTGGCGGTGGACTACCTGGATCGCCCCGCGGGGGTCGACCTCAGCGCCCAGGTCTTTGACGCCTGGCCCAGCCCCGAGGGCAGGCCCATGCCCACCGCCATGCTTGCCCCCAGGGGACAAGCCAGTCCGGACTTCCACCTTTGGATGCTGGACGCAGGCTTCATCCGACGCCTGGGCCCCGTAACGGTGGGCTTCTCCACCGTGGTGCCCCTGGCCTCCCTCCAAAGCCAGCAGCCCTTCTTCAACGACCAGCGCCAGCAGTACTTTGACAACTCCCTTCACCCCGAATTCCTCGGCGACCGCCTGGACACCTCCCAGATGGCCGTGGCCCTGGCCGCCCGCCCGCTCCAGGCCTTGGCCCTTGGGGTTGGCCTGACCCTGCAGTCGGCCTCCAGCGCCTCCACCGGCGTCTTTGTTCAGGACGCTCTGGACCGGGACGGCGCGGTCTATCTGCCACAATCCGAGTGCGCAACTCCTTTGCAGCCCAGGCCTCAGCGGCCCTTATGCCGGGGGGGGCCACGGGGGACCTGGCGGTCTTCCTTCGCTGGCAGGGACCCGCGGCCAGCACCGTGGAGGCCAGCAGCAACCAGCTCATCTACGGCCTCGAGCCGGACGACCAGGGGGGCTCGGTCCAGGACTTCGTCTACGGTTGGCTACCCCACCGGGTGGGCCTGGGCGCCAGCCGCAGCTTCCGCCCCGCGCCGGGCCTCTCCCTGGAGGCCCAGGTGGACGCCTCCTGGTGGCAGTGGTCCCAATATCGCAACCGGACCGGCGAGCATCCCCTGGAGGCCTGGACCGACACCCTTCCTTTGAGTGGAGCCCTGCTGCTGCGCCCCCGGGGGCTTCCAACCCTGGGGCTCTCGGCCCTCTATGCCCCCTCCCCCGTCCCCTCCCAGGAGGGCCGGGAGAACTACCTGGACAGCGACCGTCTGGGGCTGGCCCTGGCCCTGGGTATTCCCTTCAAGCTGGGCCCCACCCCCTTCGAGCTTCGCCTCGCTGGCCAGGCCCATTGGTACCAGAGCCGCTCGGAGCGGAAGACCGCCGGGGCCGCCTTCCCGGTGGAGGACGAGTTCCCCGACTCCAACACCGCTGGGGGGGCCGCCATCCCCCAGTCCGCCGGCCTCCAGACCAACAACCCCGGCTACCCTGGCTACGACTTCGGCGGGGTGCTCTGGCACCTGGGTTTAGCCCTGGTCATGGGGGAAACGGCACCCCGGGAAAGGACCAGCACCCTCCCATGAAGACCCTCCCCTCCCTGGCTTCCCTCCTCACCCTGATTGTGCTTGCAACGGCCTGCGCCGGGGGCGGCTCGGCGGCCCCTGATGGCGGCCAGGAAGATGCCGCCGCCGAGGCCCTGACGGCTCTGGATGGCGACGGTGCCGAGGTCCCCGCTGGGCCGGGGGATCTGCGGGGTCTTTGGGCCTCCACCACAGTGTTTCGGGGCATCTCCTTGCACCCCCTCTTGGGGCCCCTGGACGAGCGCACCACCGTGGTGGCCCTGGTGGAGGTGAGGGACCGCCAGGAGGGCCCTGGCCTGGAGGCCCGCACGCTGACCTGTTTCATGGACATGCACACTGAGGGCAGCCCGGTCCAGTCCGCGGTGCCAATGGCCTTCTTGGAGTTGCTTGGGCCCTCCGTGCGGCCCCTTGAGGTGGGGTCCGAAGGGGCCAGCGTCCTGAGCCAGCCCCCCTACGCAGAGGTCTTCGCGGTGAAGCTGGACCAGCCCCTCACGGAAGACTTCCCAAGCGACCCCGACGACGGGCGCATCTTTGACCACGACGGGGACCAGAGCCCGGGCCTCACGGTGCGACTGACCGGGCTGCTGGACGGCCAGGTCTTCGTGGCCCAGCGGCGGGTCATCTCCTGGCAGGCCACCTGGGATGGCCAGGGCTATACAGGCACGGTAGCCCAGACCCTGGAGGAGTTGGTCCTGGGGGCCGAGCCACCAGCCCTGCTCAACCTCCTGCCCCAGCACCTGCCGGCCCAGGATCCGGCGGCCAACACGGTGGAGTGGCACCGATTGCCGGCGGGCAGCGGCTGCGGGGACCTGGCCCTGCCCTAGTGTTTGGGTTGCGCTGAGGGGCCTTTGGGTCTACATTGCGGTCGTTTGGGACCCCCGAAATGACCCGGCCTGTGCCCCTGGAGGTGAAGCTTGAGAACTGCCTTGAACTCTGCGCTGTTGCTACCGGTCTTGTTGCTTACGCTGGCCTGCCAGACGGATCCGTCGCTGCTGGGCACCGAGGACACCAGCCCGGCGGCGGACACCCTGGTTGAAGACGGCGTCGACCTGACGGGCGCTGACACCACGGACCCCAAGGACGGCGCCATCGTGGATGACACCGGCGACACCGTGGACCCCGGCGACACCAGCGGCGACACCACGGACATCGGCGGCGGCGAGAGCCTCTTCCAGGACAAGGTGGTGCTGCAGTTCGACCTGACCATTGACGCCACCGATTGGAAGGCCCTGCTGGACGGCATCCTGGACTGCAAGGAAGACATGTGCGGCGCCACCCGCCAGTATGTCCCCGGGGGCCTGACCTTCCACAACCCCTGGACCAAGCAGGACGAGAAGTACACCGATGTGGCCATTCGCTGGCGCGGCAACTCCAGCGCCTGCCAGCCCGACATGAACCCCCGCATCGGCTTCAAGATCAGCTTCAACGAGTACCAGGCCGGGCGCCGCTTCCACGGCCAGAAGAAGCTGAACTTCCTGGGCACCGAGGGGGACGCCTCCCTGATGCGCGAGGTCATCGCCTTTGAGGGCATGAAGAAGTTCGGCCTGCCGGCGGCCAAGGTGGGCTACGCCTGGGTGCGCGTCAACGGCGGCCCCGGGCAGCTTCACCCCCTGGTCCAGGAGAGCGACGACAGCCCCTACATTGAGGAAGTCCTGGGGGAAACCGAGAAGGGCTCCTACTTCAAGGTGGACGGCTACTGTGGCCGCCCCGAGTTCGACGAATGGGAGGAGGGCGTGCTGCCCGACGACCTGACCCGCATCTGGGAGCCCAAGGCCGGCACCCTGCCCGAGGCCATGACCACCACCCTCATCCCCATGCTCAAGTGCTTCTCCTACGAGGTGGAGGACGACTTCAAGACCTGCTTCGAGGAGACCGTGGACAGGGACCTCTGGCTGCGAGCCATGGCCATCGAGCTGTGCATGCCCGACGACGACGGCTTCGCCATCGGCGGCAAGAACCACTCGCTGTACTTCCGCAAGTCGGACAACAAGGCCGTGGTGGTCATGTGGGACAAGGACGCCAGCTTCCGGGACTCCTACTGCACCGTGGACGAGCCCTTCTGGTGCATCCCCCCCTGGATCGTCACCGTGCCCGCCGGTATCGACCACCTCGCCCAGATCTACGGCCCCAATCTGGACGGCTTCATGATCCTCTACGCCTCCACGGTCATGGCCGACGGCTTCCTGCCCACCCGCATCGAGCACTGGTACGACCTCATCGCCCCCTATGCTGCCCAGGATCAGGACATCACGGACCACACCTTGCAATGGTACTGGGAGGAATCCGTGCAGGTACTGCGGGACTACATCCTGCAGCGCCGCGCTGACATCCTGGATGCCGTGGGCGAGTAGGCCCCAGCCACTTTCAATCTTCGTCGGGAAACTCTACCACCAGGGCACCATCGTTGACGGTGACCACCACCTTGCCCCGCAGGTCCGTGCGGTAGACCTGGGCCCCGGTGGCCTCCCACTCGGCGACGACCTCGGAGTCCGGGTGATTGTAGGGGTTGCCCTCGCCCACGCTGCACACGGCCACAGCGGCGCTGACCTCGGCGGGGAACTCCTCGAAGCTGTCCGGGCTGCCGTGGTGGGCAATCTTGGCCACATCGGTGTCCAGGTCGGCGTTGACGAAATCCATCATGTCCAGCATGGCGCCGGAGGTCACATCCCCGGTCAGCAGGAGGCTCTTGCCCTCGCAGTCCACCCGCAGCACGATGCTGTCGGCGTTGGGGTTGTCCCAGCCCTCGTAGGAGTTGAGGACCTTGATGGCGCAGCCGTCCAGCGTGGTCTTGTAGCCGCGGGTCACCACCAGCCGCTTGATATCGGCGGCGTCGGCGGCCTCGCTGAAGTTGTACCAGTCCCAGGTCTCGGCCTCGGCGCCGGTCTCCCAGATGCGCCCCACGGTGACCCGCTCGATGAGCTCGTCCAGGCCGCCGATGTGGTCCGAGTGCGCGTGGGTGGCCACCATGATGTCCAGATGGTCAATGCCCGCCGCCGCCAGGTACGGGGCCACGACCCACTTGCCCGCGCCGTCGCCGCCGCCGTCCACCAGCATGGTGCTGCCCTCGGGGAAGCGCAGCAAGATGGAGTCCCCCTGGCCCACATCCAGGAAGATGATCTGGAAGCCCTCGGGGACGGGCAGCAGGTCAATTGAGGTGTCCGCCAGGGTGTCGGGCAGGGTGTCGGTCCCGAGGGCATCGCCAGTGGTGTCGGTCCCGGTGGCGTCGCCCGTGTCCAGGGATGCCAGGTCTTCCAAATCGGGGGCTCCGGGGGCATCGCCGTCGGAGGTGCCCTTCTGGTCCAGGCCATCGGCCCCAGAGTCGCCCAGGGTGTCACCCCAGTGCTGGAAATCCAAAGGTTGAAGAGGATCACCCTGGCCGGCGTCACCGCCACCGCAGGAGACAAGAAGGACAAGCAACAGCAGGATGGGGTTCCATTTCATGGCGGGCACGCTAGCGAGCGACGCCAAAGCTGTCAAACGCCTTTTGTGATAACCACGCCCCAAAGCCCCCGTCGCCGCCAGTCCCAGCCCCCTCAGTCCCAGCCGCGCACGCAGTAAGCGGGTCCTGTTCCTCAGTCCCAGCCGCGCACGCAGTAAGCGGATCCTGTTCCCCGGTCGCAGCCGCCTCTGGTCGCTCGCTCTCCGGACAGCCCCATGGCCCGGCGTTC
>CAZMEC010000171.1:0-7017 GCA_964565265.1 uncultured Myxococcales bacterium | reverse complement strand
ACCATTCCTTCCTCCTCATCCAGGCTTCGCCTGGCGCAACCAACACCCCAACACCAGCCCCGAGGCTTTTCGGGGACGGAGCCGGATGCAAGCCTCCGTCCCGGGCAGCGCCACGGGGGCGTCCGCTTACTTCGTGCGCGGCTTGGTTTGGATGGGCGTCCGCTTACTTCGTGCGCGGCTTGGGTTGGTTGGCGATCTAGCTGTTCTTGAGGGCGGTGACCAGGGCTTGGATGTCTTTGGCGGTGGTCAGTTCGGTGGCGGTGAGCAGGAGTTCGTGTTTCAACTCGGCGTAGTAGCGGGACAGGGGGATGCCGGCGGCGATCTTCTGGTCCGCCAGGCGCTGGACCAGGGGCTCGGCTTCCGTGGGGAGGGTGACCACGAACTCGTTGAAGAAGGGGCTGCTGCCGTGGGTGGCCTTGACGCCCGGAACCTTGAGGACCTCGGAGCGCAGATAGGCCGCATTGGCGTGGTTGGCGCGGGCCACCTGAGCCAGACCTTCCGGACCCAGGAGGGTCAGGTACATGGCCGCGGTGAGGGCGCAGAGACCCTGATTGGTGCAGATGTTGGAGGTGGCCTTTTCGCGGCGGATGTGCTGCTCGCGGGTGGCCAGGGTGATGCAAAAGCCCCTGGTGCCGTGGCGATCCACGGTCTCGCCCACGAGGCGCCCGGGAATATTGCGCACCAGGTCCTTGCGGCAGGCCATGATGCCCAGGCCAGGGCCGCCGTAGCTCATGCTGATGCCCAGGGACTGCCCCTCGCCCACCACGATGTCCGCGCCCTGACGGCCCGGGGGTTCGATGAGCCCGAAGGCCAGGGCCTCGGTGAAGCAGGCCACGGACAGCGCGCCCCGGTCTGCGGCTGCCTTGCACAGGGTCGGCACATCCTCCAGGACTCCAAAGAAGTTGGGTGACTGGAAGGCCAGGGCCGCCGTGTCGTCGTCCAGGACCTTGGCCAGGGCCGCGGGATCCACGCGGCCGTCGGGGCCCGCAGGGACGGTCACCAGGCAGAGGCCGCAGTCCAGCAGGTAGGTCCGCAGCACCTCAAGGTATTCGGGGTGAAGCGCCCCTGCAGCCACCAGCTTGCGCCGCTTGTTCTTCTGCTGCCGGACGGCCATGAACCAGGCCTCGGTGAAGGCCGTGGAGCCATCGTACATGGAGGCATTGGAGACCTCCGTGCCCAGCAACCGGCAGATCATGCTTTGGTACTCAAACATGGCCTGCAGGGTGCCCTGGGCCAGCTCGGGCTGGTAGGGAGTGTAGGCGGTGTAGAATTCCGTACGGTGGATCAGCTCATTGATGGCGCTGGGGATGTAGTGATTGTAGGCGCCCCCGCCCATGAACACCCGGACATCCTGGCCGGCGTTCTTGCCCGCCAGGGCCGTCAGGTGCTGAAGCAGCGCTCGCTCGTCAAGGGCTGGAGGAAGGTCCAGCGGGGCCTTGGCGCGCAGGGCTGGGGGGATGCTTTCAAAGAGGGCGTCCTCACTGGACACCCCGATGGTCTCCAGCATTTCACGCACATCATCGCCCGTGTGGGGGATGTAACGCATGGCTTACTCCTTGGCTGGAGCTACTCGGCGTCTTCCAGCTCGGTGAGGTACGCCTGGTATTCCTCGGCGTCCATCAACTCTTCCAACTCGGAGGGCTCGTCGCATTCGACCTTGATGAGCCAGCCCTCGTCGTAGGGATCGGTGTTGATGACCTCGGGGTTGTCGGCGAGGGCTTCGTTCACCTCGAGAACCTTACCGGTGATGGGAGAGAAGACCTCCTCCACGCCCTTGTGGTGCTCGATTTCGGCAAAGACCTTGCCCTTCTCAACTTCGTCCTCTTCCTCGGGAAGCTCCACGAAGGTGATGTCGCCGATCTTTTCCTGGGCGTAATCGGAGATGCCCACATAGACCACGCCCTCTTCTTCGTCCCAGCGAGCCCACTCATGATCCTTGGTGTAGCGAAGATACTTGGGAACCACCATCTTGTTCTCCTTCCTCGTCCTTTCTGCTGCGGACCATCCCTGGGCCCGTTTCAGCCTATTCTCCAGCTTCGTCGCCCCGGCGATAGAACGGAGTCTTGACCACCTGGGCGGCCTTGCGCTTGCCGCGAATATCTATCTCGATTTTCGTACCGCGTTTGTAGTACGGACTGTTCAGATATGCCAGCCCGACCACTTTGTCAACCTTGGGGCAGCGATTGCCGGAGGTCACGGTGCCAACCAACTCGTCTCCGACGAACACTTCGCATTCATGCCGGGGAATACCCCCGTCAATCATCTCGAAGCCCACCAGCTTCCGGGGGGGGTTCTTGCGGTCGATTCCCACGATGGCATCCCGACCGATGAACTCCTTGTCCCAGTGGATGGTCCAGTTGAGGCCGGCCTCCACGGGGTTGGTGTGGTCATCAATGTCGGCGCCGTAGAGGCACAGCTTGGACTCAAGCCGGAGGGTATCCCTGGAGGAGAGACCAGCAGCAATGATGCCCAGGTCCCCGCCCAGCTCAAACAGCTTGCGCCAGATGGAGGCGGTGACCGCCAGGGGGCAATAGATCTCGTAGCCCCACTCGCCGGTGTAGCCGGTGGTGGAGATGAGGTAGTGACCCTCGGGGGCAGTCCACTCCACGAAGCGGAACAGCTCAGGCAGGGCCGAGGCCACCTGGGGCAGGTAGCGATCCATGAGTTCCCGGGCCTTGGGGCCCTGGACGGCGATCTGGCCGTAGAGCTCCGACAGGTTGGTGAACCTGGTGCCCGTGTTGTCCGACTTCACCATGTGGGCGAAGTCCTTGTCACAGGTGGCCGCGTTGACGCAGATGAAGATCCTGTCCTGGCTGACCCGGTAGACGATGAGGTCGTCCACGATGCCCCCGTGGGGGTGCAGCATTGGGCAGTACAGGGCGGTGCCATCGCTGAGCCCGCTGACATTCCCGGTGACCAGGCGATCCACTGCGGCCACGGCCCGCGGACCTTCCACCAGGATCTGGCCCATGTGGCTGACATCGAACAGCCCGACGCTGGACCTCACCGCGAGGTGTTCCTCCCTGGCGGAGGTGTACCAGAGGGGCATCTCCCAACCAAAGAAGGGGGCCATGTGCCCATGAAGCTTCAGGTGCTCGTCGTAGAGCGGAGTTCTTCTGGTCGCTTCCATTCCGTTTCACCCCTTCAAGTCAGGTCGGACGGTTTTTTCCTATAGAACGGCTTTGTTGACCGGTCAAGGTTTTTCCCACGCTTCGTTTCTTGACGGGGCCACGGTGGCAGTCCATTATCCGTGGGTGCATTTATGGTTCGATGGGTATCCCATTGCAGTCAGGAGGGTCTGCACGATGAAGAAAAGCCTTACCATTCTGGCGGGTTTGCTGTTGCTGCTGGCGGTTCAGGTTCCTGCCCTCGCCCAGCCCAGGGCGAACATCAACGAGCGCATCTCCGCCATCGAGGAGGAGCTGAATCTGCTCCGCGATGTGGCAGGAGAAGCGGCCACCTCCGCCTCAGGCATCGACAAGAAGCTGGCCTCAATCCAAAAAAGCATCAGTGACGCCCAGGGGACCCTTCGCAGGTTGGAAGACCTGGAGGCGGCCACCCGGCGCAACACTGAGGTCCTCAAGGTCCTCTACGCCCAGTCCCAGAAGCTGACGGCCATGGAAAAGGAAGTGGCCGAGTTGGCGGGCCGGGCGGGCAAGAAGAAGCTTGAGTTCAAGGGCCAACTCCGGGTCCGTCCCTACTTCCTGCTGAACTCGCGGGATTTGAACAACAGCATCGATGCGGACGACTTCTTCCGTATTGATCAGCGGGTCCGCCTCGGCGTCACTGCCCAGGCCACCGACTACGCCACCATCAACCTGACCCTTCAGGACGCCCGCATCTATGGCGCCCAGGGCCGCAGCCTTGATGGTTCAACCCCTGCCTTTGTGCACGAGGCCTACGCCTCCTTCACCCCCGACAGCCATGTGGACCTGCGGGTGGGCCGTCAGGAGTGGAACTTCGGCGCCGGCAGGATCATCGGCAACAACGACTGGGAGAGCGCCGGCCGCGCCTTTGACGGCCTGGATCTGCGCTTCCTGGACCCGGACCTGGGCACCGCCGACCTCCTGTACGCCGTCATCTCCGACCGCCAGGACGAGGGCGGGGACAACCGCTACTTCGGCGGCCTCTACGCCACTGGCTCCCTCTGGGCTCCCTTCCTCGTGGACCTGTATGCCCTGTACACCCACGACCCCCTGCCCGGCGCTGACAACAGCTTCGCCGTTCTGGGCCTTCGCGCCCACGGCCAGTTGCCCATGCACACCGCCCTCTTCTACGACATTGAGGCCTCCTGGCAGCTTGGCCGCGCCGCCGAGGGCAATCCCAACGGTGGCGTCACCCGCGAGAACGACCACTACGCCGCCGCCTACCACTGGGAGTTGGGCTATGCAGTGCCGGTGCCCGGCAAGCCCTGGGCCTCCCTGTTCCTGGATTGGTCCTCCGCGGACCAGAATCGGGACCCCGGCTCGGTGAACAACACCAAGAGCAGTGGCTGGATTTCGCTGTTCCCCACCCGGCACGCCTACCTGGGCGCCATGGACCTGTTCGAGATGGGCAACATCCGGGACCTGGGCTTCAAGATCGGCGCCGACCCCGTGGAGCCCCTCAAGCTTGAGGCCGCCCTGCACTACCTTTCCCTGGTCTCCCGCTACGACCTCATCCCCGGCCCGGACATGCCCGTGGACGCCGCCCGCCTGCCCAGCGCCGAAAGCTACCTTGGCACCGAGCTTGACTTCCACGGCTCCTGGGACTTCAGCGAGAACTTCCAGCTTGCCGGAGGCTGGTCCATCTTCCTGCCCGCCGGCGGCGCCGCCGAGGACCAGATCTGGACCGATGTCACCCGCTTCGTTACTGCCCCCGATGGCTCCAAGCGCGCCACCTCCGTGCGGCACTTTGGCGGCGATCCGGCCCACTACCTGTGGCTTCAGGCGGACCTCAAGTTCTAGTTCCCCTTAATCAGACGGGAGCCCAAGCCATGAAAGTTGCCCACAGCGCACTCAGCGATCAGGGTCTGGTTCGAAAGAACAACGAGGACTCGTTTCTGTGTGACGACCAGCTTCAGCTTTACATAGTCGCCGATGGCATGGGGGGGCACGCGGGGGGCGAGGTTGCTTCCGCCATGGCCTGCGCCGAGGTCAAGGAGGCCGTCCTGCGGAACCGCGAGGTCCTGGACGAGTACCTGGCCGGTCAGGGTGAGACCACCGACCGGGACATCAGGATGCTGCTCTCCGTGGCGGTCCAGCGGGCCTCCACGACCATCCGGGAAAAGGGCGAGGCCCAGCCTGAACTGCGGGGCATGGGCACCACCATCGAGGTGGCCCTCTTCATCAAAAGCCGGGCCTTCGTGGCCCATGTGGGCGACAGCCGCGTCTACCTGATCCGCAACGGGGAGATGCACCAGATCACCCGGGACCATTCGCTGGCCAACCAACTCAAGGACCTGGGGCGCATCCAGAACGAGGACGAGATCAAGCCCCGCTTCAGGAACGCCGTCACCAGGGCCCTGGGCTTCTACGAGAGCGTGGAGGTGGATGTCCTGGACATGGACCTGTTCCCTGGCGACCGCTTCATCCTGTGCAGCGACGGCCTTCATGGCTTCGTTTCCCAGGAGGAGATCCAGCGCTGCGCCGCCAAGAGTGAGCGGGACCTGGCCGTGCAGCACCTGGTTCGGCAGGCCAACTCCAAGGGTGGCAAGGACAACATCACGGCGGTCATCGTGGAGGTTGCGGACATCCCCGAGGAGCACGGGAGGCGGGTGGCCGAGCGCCTGGAAGTGCTGCGGAATCTGGTGCTGTTCCGGCGCCTGGATTACGAGGAACTGCTGCGCATCAACAATGTCATCAAGGAGGTCGCCTTCGCTGACGGCACCTCCATCTTCGCTGAGGGTCAGGGGGGCGAGGAGATGTTCGTCATCCTGGCAGGGGCCGTGGCGATTCGCCGAGGAGAGGTGGAGATTGCCCGCCTGGGCAAGGGCACCCACTTTGGCGAGATGGCCATGGTGGACCGTCAGGAACGCTCGGCGGATGCCGTGGCCCTGGAGGACACCATCTGCCTGAGCCTGGCCCGGAAGGACTTCTACGAGCTGGTCCAGAACCACTCCATCACCGGCGTCAAGCTGCTGTGGAACCTGTCCCGCGTGTTGGCGCTGCGCCTGCGGACCACCACTGCCGAATTGCAGGGCCTCAAGAACGCCTTCAAGAAGTCCATCGAAGAAGAGATGGCCGACCCCTCCGCCGATCCCTTCGAGGACACCTACACAGACTCAGCCTTTTAGGAGCCCAGGATGCCCAGGACCGCCCTTTTATTGGCAGTGCTTTGCCTGTTTGTCGCCACCCTCCCCTCCTGCGAGAAGAAGCGGCGGGTCTTGGTGCAGCAGGCCCCCTCCGAATTGAAGGGCGGCAAGTTGATCTTCGAGGAGGCCTTCGGGGCCGGCCTGGAGAACTGGGCGACCGCCAGCAAGCAGTGGCGCGTGGAGGAGGGGCGGCTGTCCAGCGGCGACGGGCCCTGCGAGAACGAAGGCCTGTGGCTGAAGGGCGTGGACCTGCCGCCGTCCGTGCGCATTGAGTTCGAGGCCCAGTCAGTGAAGGGCAACAACCCGGTGTTCGAGGGGGACCTGAAGTTCGAGTTCGGGGGCACCGAGCCCAAGCACCTGTCCGGCTATATCCTGATCTTTGGTGGCTGGAAGAACTCCCTGAACACCATCGCCAAACAGGAAGAGCACACGGCGCGGCTGGTGGTGGACCGGGAGACCAAGGTCCAAGAGGGCAAGACCTACAAGGTCGCAGTGGTCCGCAAGGGGGGCCGTATCTCCTGGTTCCTGGACGGCAGCCCCTTCCTGACAGTGCAGGACAAGACGCCCCTGAACGGCCCCATCTTCGGATTCAACAACTGGAACAGCCGCTTCTTCGTAGACAACCTGAAGATCTACAAGCTCTAGCCCCCCCAATGTCCCCTACCAAATTCCCTTCCCCCCGTGGGCTTGCTATTAATCACATCTCAAGATCCGCCCAGAGGAGG
>CAZMEC010000170.1:0-7093 GCA_964565265.1 uncultured Myxococcales bacterium | reverse complement strand
CACGACATCGGCAAGAACCTGGTGGCGGCCATCCTGGCCAACAACGGCTATCAGGTGCAGGACCTGGGGGTCAAGGTGGACGCCCTGGAGATGGTCAAGGCCATCAGGCTGCACCGGCCCCTGGCCCTGGGCATGAGCGGGCTGCTGGTCCGGTCCGCGGAGCTCATGAAGGAGAACCTGGAGGAGTTCCGCCGGCAGGGCATCACGGTGCCGGTGCTGGTGGGTGGAGCGGCCCTCAACGAGGCCTTCGTTCGGGAGGTGCTGGCGCCGGCCTACGGTGGGCCCGTGTTCTACTCAGCGGATGCCTTCGCGGCCCTGCGCACCCTGGAGGCGCTGCGAAGCGGTGAGCCTCTGGTGACCCCCGAAGCCCCCGCCAGCCCGAGGCCGGGCTATTCGTCAGTGGTGGCCCGGGGACGGAGTCGGGTGCGCCGCGACCCTGGCACTGGGGTGCGCCCGTATCAACTTCCCGCCGTGGAGTTGTTGGCCGCGCTGGACGAGCGGGCCCTGCTGTCGGGGCGGTGGCGGATGCGGCGGGGCGCCCTTTCCCAGGAGGACCATCGCAGGCTGGTGCAGGACCGGGCGCTGCCGCTGCTGGCCGAGTTCAAGGAAACGCTGCTGAGCCGGGGGCTCCTGGAGGGTAGGGCAGTGGGGGGGCATTTTGCCTGCCGGCAGGATGGCCCGGACCTGTTGCTTGAGGGGGCCTCGGGGGAACAGCGGCTGACCTTTGCGGGGACCAGCGGGATCCCTGAGCTGTATTCGGACGGGCCCGGTTGGATCAGCGCCTTCGTGGCCACCATCGGCCCCGGGGTGCCGGCCTTCCTCAAGGACCTCTATGGCCAGGACCGCTACCGGGATTGGCTGTTGATTGCGGGCCTGGGAGCGGGCCTTGCGGAGGCCGCGGCGGAGTTGATGCAGGCGCGGCTGGAGGCGGAGCTGGGCCCCCACCTGGACCGGCCCAAGGCGGCGTCGGGCTTTGGTCGGAGGGTCAGTTTTGGCTACCCCTGCTGTCCAGACCTTGCCAATCAGCCCCGGATGTTCCAGCTTTTGGGTCCGGAGTCCATCGGGGTTACCCTTACGGAGGGCCTGGAAATGGACCCGGAGTTCTCGGTGTCTGCCCTGCTGTTTGTGGGTGCCGAAGACTGAGGTCGTCTTTTTGGGAGGTGCTTCATGAAGGTGCTGTGTCTGGCAGATGGAAGCCTGGAGATATCCCATCGCAATCACAAGGTCCTGGCGGACCGTATCCCGGAGGAGGGCGGGCACGACCTGGCCCTGGAGCCCATCGAGTTGCTGGTGGGGGCCCTGGGCTCCTGCACGGGGGCGGTGCTGGCGGCCTATCTGAGGCGGCACGAGAAGAACCCGGAGGGGCTCAAGCTGGAGCTGGACTGGGTGGCGGACGGGGCCCCCGGGCACCGGCGGATCACCGACATCACCGTGAAGGTGCTGATGCCCTTTGCCCTGGATGACCGGATGCGGGCCACGGTGAACCGGTTGTCAAGCGCTTGCACCGTGCACAATACGCTGAATTCCAACATTACAGTTACAGTGCTGGAACCCTGAGCCCAGCCGGCCCGGCCAACCAGCCCAGCCCGCTTGCTTACGCGCGGAGTGGGTTCGTTTCAGTTTTCGTCGGGGAGGGGCTTGGGGGCCTGCTGGGGGACCTGTTGGTCGGCCTCCGGGGGGGAGGGGCTTGGGCGTTCGCCGGGGGACAGCATCCGGGCGCCCTTGCGGACGAACTCGCGGCCCTTGGCGGACATCCACCAGATCTCTGCGGAGTTTTCCACGCACAATTCCAAGGTGTCGGCGCCGGAGATGGCTACGCGGGTCAACTCCAGGGTCTTGCCGTTGGCTTCCATCAGGCAGGGGCCAACCTTTTTGGCCTTCACCGTGTCCAGGCGACCCTCCGAGGCCAGCAGGACCGGAGTCTCAAGGGTTTCCATGCCGGACATGAAGAGCAAGCGGACGGTCTCCTGGTGGAGGTAGCCCGCCTCGGGGTCCACCACCACGAAGGTCGCCGGGGGCTGGAGGTTCTTGGTGAACTTGCCCTTGCCCTTGCGAACCACCCGGACCTTGGGGTCTTTCCAGAAGGCGATGAGTTCGGGTTCGGCGCCATCGCGGCCTATCCACTTCTTGTACTTCTCCATGACGCGGTCGGCGCGGGCCTGAAGGTGGGTGCGGATGAGGTGGCTGGTGCGCCCGGACTTCAGTTCCTGGTTGGAGAACCCGAAGAAGCCGCCGGCGGCGCTGGTGGCCCAACGGAAGCTCATGGTGCCCTTCTCGACGCCGTCTTCGAGGATGATGAACTCGCGGAGGTTCTTGTCCGAGACCTTCTGGGAGGCCTGGGCGCTGGGGGTCAGCAGCAAGGTCAGGAGCAGGGATAGGTAGAGGGCTCTCATGGCTTCTCCGTTGGCTGACTTCTAGGGTATATCAATGGACCGGGTCAGGTACCAGTTCAGCATCTTGCCGGCGGCCTGGTCCACCTTGCGTTTGAGGGCCAGCAGGGCGGCGGCCCGAAGGATGGCCACCCCGGCGGTCTGGGCGGCGTGCAGTTCGGCCCGCAGGAGGCCCGAGGTATGCTGGTAATAGATGTAGCCGGACTGGGCCTCGAAGGACTGGAGGCGGCCACTCTTGGACTGGCCCTTGGAGAGGGAACCGCTGCGGTGAATGGCCCGAAGGGTGCCGTTCAAGACCACCTTGAAGCCCAGGTCCTTGGCCTTGCGGCACAGGAGGATCTCGTCGAAGTACATGAACTGCCGGTTGTCGAAGCCGCCCATCTTGAAGAACAGCTCCCGGGGCATGGCGAAGAGGGAGCCGCTGATGACCTCGACCTCGCGGCGGTCCAGGTGGTCCCAGCGCGGAATGCGGCCGCTGTTGAAGAGGGAGGACTTGGGATACTTGCTGGCCAGGCGCATGCCCAGGCAGAAGTCGGACCAGGCCCCGGGGAAGCGGCGGCCGGAGTTGTAGTCCAGGTCGCCCTCGCCGTCATGCACCAGGAGGCCGAGCACGCCCAGGTCGGGGTGTTGGTGGAACTCCTGGACGACGCCGGGGGCCAGGTCGGACTCGAACTCCACATCGGGGTTCACGAACAGGAGGAGGGGCGAGGTGGCCTCCCGGGCGGCCAGGTTGTTGGCCCGGCCAAAGCCCAGGTTGGCCCCGGAGGCGATGACCCGCAAAGAGGGGTGCCTGGCCTCGAGGCGCCGCAGGGCTGCGAGGCTGCCGTCCGTGGAGCCGTTGTCCACGACGAGAATCTCCAGGTCTTTGGGGGAGCTGAAGCGAAGGACACTCTCCACACACTTGGTGATGGTCGTGCCGCCGTTCCAGTTGACGATGAGGGCGCTGAGGATGGGTTTGGTTCCAGACATGGCGCGAATCTTAGCCAAGGGTTGGCTGGATGGCAAGACTGGTCTGTCTGGAAGCCCGATGTAAAATTGGCTTTACATCGTTCCGGGGGGCGTTTAGGTTTTCCCTCCGGGGAGGCAGCAAGTGGCACCAGATTCCATTCTAAAAGACCTTTGCGAGCGGACCCCGCCGGAGCTGGTGCTTCGGGATCTTCGTCTTGGCCTTCACTGGACCGTGGCCACCACGGACTGGGGGGCGGGGGTGGCGGCGGCCTTTCGGGACGAGGATTTTGGCGCTCCACGGCAGGAGGTCCCGGGAGCCGGGGCCATGTTGGGCAAGCCCCTTCAAGGGCTGGTGCGTGACTGCCTGACGGGGGGGCTGTCGGGCCGCTCGGCGGCGGTGGCCATGCTGAGCGCCGGGTTGCCTCCGGAAGCATTGGCGGGGGCCCAGCCAGTGAACGCCAAGGAGCTGCTGATCCGCTATGGCGCTGGGGGTGCCCGCACCCTGATGGTTGGTCACTTCCTGATGGTAGATTGGTTGCGCGAGGCCAACCTGGACCTGCAGGTGTTTGAGCTACCCGGTAGACTTCAGCCCGGGGACCTTCCCTCCACCGAGTTGGCCCGGCACCTGCCCAGCGCAGATGTGCTGGCCATCACCGCCACGACCCTCCTGACGGGCACCTTGGAGGATATCCTGAAACGAAGGGCGCCCCACACCCGGGTGCTGCTCATGGGGCCCACCGCCCCCCTGTCCCCCCTGCTGTTCGAGTACGGCATCCATCATGTCTGCGGGGTCCGGGTCGCGCAGCCTGCGCTGGCCCTGGAGTCCGCCTCCCAGGGGGCGGGGAGCAAGCAGATGCGGGGCCTGGAGCGGGTGACCATTTCTGCTGGCGAGGGGGGCCTGCCGTGACCGCCCGTCCTTCACTGTGGGCCTGCGCCGCCTCCTTTGGCGCCCTTTGGGGGGCTGTGGAGGTGACCGTGGGTTCTTTCCTGCATGCCCTCCACCTGCCCGGCACGGGTCCCTTCCTGTCGGCGGTGGCGGCGGCCTTCCTGGTGGCCCAACGGGTCATGTTGCCGCGACCTGGCCTCTCCCTGGCCACGGCCCTGGTGGCGGCGCTGCTCAAGGGGTTGTCCCCTGCGGGGGCCCTCCTTGGACCCATGCTGGCCATCTTCATGGAGGGCGTGCTGGCCGAGCTGCTCTTCCTGTTGCTGGGGACCAATGCCCTCTCCGCGTTTCTCTGCGGGGGCCTGGCGGTGCTGTGGTCCCTTGGCCAGAAGCTGGCCTTCCAGGTGGTGCTGTACGGCGGGGACATCCTCCAGTTGTACCTGGAACTGCTGCGCCGCGGCGCCGGGTTCCTGGGCCTGGATCCAGAACACGGTCTACCCCTGGTGTTGGCCTTCTTCCTGGCCCTGGCGGCGGCGGCGGGGCTGGTGGCCACCCGGGGCCTTGGTCTCGGGCGGGCGGCCCTGGCTCTGCCTGCGCCGGGCCCCCGAGGGGAGGCCGAATCATGAAGGGTTATCTGACCTTGGGCCTGGCCCTTGGCCTCCTGGTGGGCCTGTTCCTGGGGCAACTCCCCCTGGCGGCCGGCGTGCTGGGCCTTTGGCTGCTGTGGCTGCGCCTTGGGCTTGGGCGCCCCCTGCGGCGAATCATCGGCAGCCCCAAACTGTGGGTTTTCACGGCCCTGCTGGCTTGCCTCGCTGGGTTTGTCCTGGGCCCCACGGACCTGAACTTGTACGGCCTGCCCTTCTCCTCCCAGGGCTTCCTGGCGGGCATCTGGATGTTGGTTCGGGGGACGGCCCTGTTCTCGGTGTTCTCGGTGGCCGCCACGGCAATGACCCAGGGAAAGGTTCTGGGCCTGTTGCCGCGCCTGGGGCTTGGGGGTGCCGCGGAGGCGGTTCGGGCTGCGGTTACGGCCCTGCCCCTGATGCAGGAGCGGCTGCGCCTGTCGGTGTTGACCCCGGAGGGCAGGCGGCCTGGCCTCAAGGGCTTCCAGCAGCGCCTGGAGGGGGCGGCCGTGCTGCTGCTGAGGGAGGCCCTGGAGAACGCCAGAAATGCCGGCGCCAAGCCTGGAGCGGGCCCATGAAGGTGTGGCTCAGGTCGGGGGCTCCGGGGGAGGGCAAGACCTCCAGCCTGCACCAGTGGGCGCTGGCCCAGGCTGCCCTGGGGCGGTCCCTTCGGGCGGTGCTGCAGGTCGCCGTGGGCCCCCGAACCCTGGGCCAGGGCGCCCCGTCCTACGACCTCCTGTTGCTTGAGTTCAGGCCTGACGCTGAGCCCTCTTCGCGCTGCCTTCCGGGGCTTGCCCGCCGCCGGCCCGAGGGCGGCTATGACTTCCTGCGGGAGGCCTTCGAGGAGGCCCGCAGCTTCCTGACCCGCCCGCCCCTGCCCGAGGTCATTGTCCTGGATGAGGTGGGAGACACGGAACTGGCGGGTGGGGGCCATCGGGCGGCGTTGGAGGACCTGTTGGCGCTGGGGACGCCGGAGCTGGAACTGGTGCTGGGGGTGAAGAGCTCGGCGCTGGATGGGGTAAGGGACTTGACGGGCGGGCAAGAAGAGAGGGTCAGGCTTCTTCGCTGAAAGCCAGCAGGCGGTTGCGGGCCAGGCCTTTCAGGTGTTCCGGGGCGAAGCCGTGGTCCAGGGCGCGAAGCTGCAGCTTGATGAGGTCCGCCTCCCCGAGGCCCCACAGAGTACCCACGAGGCCCAGCTCTCCGGGCAGATCGATGTCAAACAAGGTGGGGTCATCGGTGTTGAACACCAGGGGGACCCCGTGCTTCATCAGGATCCCCGCGGGGTGGGTCTGGGGACTGGCGCAGGCGCCCACCAGCCAGTTGCTGGTGACGGAGATCTCCAGGGGGATGTTTCGTTCCTTGAGGAGGGCCATGACGCTGGGGGACTTGGCGGCGGCGATGCCGTGGCCGATGCGCTGGGCCCCCAGGAGCAACACGGCGTCCTCCACGGTCTGGAAGTTGCCCGTCTCGCCGGCGTGAACGGTTAGGGCCAGCCCAGCCTCCCGGGCCAGGTCCGTGGCGCGCTTGAAGTGGGCCAGGGGGTAGAGGTCCTCGTCCCCCGCCAGGTCCACCGCCACCACGCCCCGGTCCAGGTGCTGGGTGGCAATCTGGAAGGAGCGCAGACAGGAGTCGGCCCCCAGTTCCTTGGTGGCGATGAGGATGAGGGGCACGACGAGGCCATAGTCCCGGGCCGCGGAGGCGGCGCTTTCCACCACGACACTGGTGATCTCTTCCAGGCTCAAGGGGCAGTTCAGAGAGATGAACCCGGGGCTGAAGCGCAGCTCGTAGTAGGCGATGCCCTCCCGGGCCGCCTGCCGGATGGCGCCACGGGTGCCCAGGGCGATGGCCTCGGGGGTGGACAGCAGGCTGCCGAAGAACTGGAAGCAGTCCAACACCTCTTGGAGGCTGCCCATGGGCTTGAGGACGCAGGCCTTCTGCAGCAGGGCCTGGCGGGTCTCGGGTCGGGGCAGACGGTGGAGGTCCAGGAGTTCGAGGAGGGTGTCAAAGCCAAGGGCACCTTCCATATGGCGGTGCAGTTCGGCCTTGGGGAGCCGGGTAAGGAAGTCGGCGTTCATGTCACCTCCGGAGCTGCGGGCGGGCGTGGGTGGAGGCTACAGGGCGGGCTTCCAGGGGGCTTCCCATTTGTCCAGGTAGATGCGCTTGGCGTCGAAGCGACCGCCCCGGCCCTTTTCTTCGCCGGGCCAGCCGATGGCCACCAGGGAGAAGGGCATGAGGTTGCCGGGGACGCCCAG
>CAZMEC010000169.1:309-7106 GCA_964565265.1 uncultured Myxococcales bacterium | reverse complement strand
TTGAAGAAGAGGTTCGGCCGACGGGGCGGCTCCAAGGCCGGGCCTTTGCTTGGCGATCTTGACGGGGACCTTTGGCGCCTCTCGGTTGAACACCTGATGGATGGGTATGCCCTGCACGAGGCCATCTTCGGCGCCGACGGCAGGATGGTGGACTACCGCTTCCTGGAGTACAACCCGGCGGCCCAGCGCATTGCCAATATCCAACGGCAGGACATCGTTGGCCGAACCGCCCTGGAGCTGTACCCGCACATTCTGGAGCGGGGGCTGATGGCCCGGTACGCCGAGGTGATGGCCACGGGCCAGCCTGCCATCATTGAGGACTTCTACTACGCCGGCGACAGTCTGGACAAGGCCTTCGACATCTCCTGCTTCAGAATCGACCACAATCACTTTCTCTGCATCTTCCGGGATGTGACCGAGCGAACCCGCGCCCAGAGGGCCTTGCGGAACAGCGACGAACGCCTGAGGCGCATCTCCAAGGCCGGGAACATCGGCCTGTGGGAGTGGAACCTGGCAACCAACGAGGTGTTCTACTCTGCTGAATGGAAGAGCCAGATAGGCTACGAAGAGCACGAGATCACGAACAACTTCTCCGAATGGTCCTCCCGGGTCCACCCCGACGACCTGGCGGGGGCTCAAAAGAGGGTCGAGGACTTCCTCAAGGAGCCCTGGGATCAGTTTGAAAACGAGTTCCGCTTCCGGCACAAGGACGGCTCCTATCGGTGGATTCTCGCGACGGCCTCGGTCCAGCGGGACCGGGACGGGAGGCCCCTGGCCATGCTGGGGGCCCATATTGACATCACCGCCCGAAAGCAGGCAGAGGAGGCCCTGCGGGAGAGTGAAGAGCGCTTCCGCGCGCTGACGGCCTCGTCCCCCACCGGGATCTACCTGACGGACGCCCTGGGCCGGTGCGTCTACGCCAACCGGAAGTGGTTGGACATGGCGGGCCTGTCCCTGGACGAGGCCCTGGGGGAGGGGTGGGCCCTGGGGCTACACCCGGAGGACCGGGCACAGGTCTTTGCCAACTGGAACAGGACCGCCCAGGCCGCCGGGAAATGGGGGTCCTCCTACCGCTTCATGGACCGGGCCGGCACGGTGACCTGGGTCTTTGGCACCGCCGCCCCCATTGTGGATGCCAGGGGTAAGACCACCGGGTATGTGGGCGTCAACGCGGACATCACCGAGCTCAAGCGGGCAGAGGAAGAGGCCCGGCGGACCGAAGATCGGCACCGGGCAATCCTTTCCACGGCCATGGACGGCTTTTGGCTGGTGGACACACAAGGACGGCTGCTGGAGGTCAACCAGACCTATTGCAAAATGAGCGGCTACACCCAGGAAGAGCTGTTGGCCAAGAAGATCTCCGACCTGGAGGCCAGTGAATCCAGCTCAGACACCGCCGCTCACATTGACATTGTGGCCCAACACGGAGAGGACCGCTTCGAGACCTGTCATCGGGCCAAGGACGGTAGCCTTATCGATGTGGAGATCAGCGTGCAGCACCGCCCCGGGGGGCACATGGTGGCCTTCATTCGAGACATCACTGCCCGCAGGCGTGCCGAGGAGGAGCGCCTCAGGCTTCAAGCCCAGCTGCGACAGGCCATGAAGATGGAGGCGGTGGGGCGGCTGGCCGGGGGCGTGGCTCACGACTTCAACAACCTGCTCACGGGGATCAAGGGCAATGTGGCCTTGATGCTTATGGATCTGAAGACCAGCGATCCGCTGGTGGAACTGCTCTCCGAGGTGGCCCAGGCGGCGGACAGCGCGGCGTCCCTGACCAGACAGTTGCTGGCCTTCTCGCGAAAACAGACCATTGAGCCCAGGGTCTTGAACCTGAATGAGATCATCACCTCCGCTCAGAAGATGTTGGGGCGGCTCATCGGGGAGGACATCGAGTTTGAGACGATTCTGTCTGGGGCTTTGGGGTCGGCTAAGGTGGACCCCGGGCAGTTCGAACAGATCCTGGTGAATCTGGCCGTCAATGCCAAGGACGCCATGCCCGCTGGGGGAAGACTTACTGTGAGGACGGACAACGCCGAGTTCAACGAGGAGTACCTCATCCCACATCCCTATGCCAGCAAAGGAAGCTATGTGCTTCTGGAGGTCAGCGACACGGGCCACGGCATGACCGAGGAGGTGAAGAGCCATCTCTTCGAGCCCTTCTTCACGACCAAGCCCAAGGGCCACGGCACTGGCCTTGGGTTGGCCACCATCTACGGGGCAGTGAAGCAGGCTGACGGCTTCCTTGAGGTGGTGTCGGCGGTGGGGCAGGGTACCACCTTCAAGGTCTATCTGCCGCGCGTGGATGAGAAAGCCCAAGCCCTTGATGCGGGTGCCCGAGGCGAGGACATGCAGGGCGGAAACGAGACCATCCTGTTGGTGGAGGACGAGGGCATGGTGCGAGACCTGGTGGCCCGAATCCTGAAACGCCTTGGGTACAAGGTTCTGCAGGCTCCAGATGGGGGCCGGGCCTTCCTGCTGGCCGAGGAGTACCGTGACCCCATAGATCTGCTGCTGACCGATGTGGTCCTCCCCGGAATGGACGGACGGCAGTTGGCCGAACGCCTGGTGAAGCTGCATCCCGAGATGAAGGTGCTGTACTCGTCGGGCTACACCCAGGATGCCCTGGGACGCCACGGAATCATTGAGGAGGGCCTGAACTTCCTGGGCAAGCCCTACCCTCCCCAGGCCCTGGCAAAGAAGCTGCGGGAGGTGCTGGACGGCCCCGCCCCGACCCGCCGCTAGAGCACCGATCAGGTAACCCCCCCCCAACACCCCAACACCCCAGCCGTCAGCCACCTCCGGTCCTTCCCCCCGTGGGGGAAGGTGGCCCGAAGGGCCGGATGAGGGCATGTGGGCCACCGCCCAGCCGTCAGTCACCTCTGGTCCTTCCCCCCGTGGGCTTGGCATTAGCTACATCTCGACCTAGCCCACGCTTTTCCCAGGGGCCGGGGCGGGGGTGGCGCCCCGGAGAGCCGGCGGCCGGGGGGATTGTTCCCCCCTCTCCGCCTAGCCGCTTCAAGCGGCATACGCCCCCCTTTTAAAATGTAAGCCGCTTGAAGAGGCTGCCTCCGAAGCGCCACCCCACGCCCCGGCCCAGCAGCCTTTGCTCGCCGCCACTTCCGCCCCACCGCCCCCCTGCTGCGCCACGGCCTGGTGTCCCTGCGTGCCCCCAACCGTACCAAGGGCCCCAATCAGCTTCTTGAGTCCGACCTCACCCTGAGCCTGGAGGCCTTCGCAACCATCACCGGCGACCCCGAGGCCCTGGACGAAGCCGACTCCAGCGCCCCCAGCGCCTGAGCCCCAACAACCCAGGAGGTGCCCCATGACCCTGCGTGCCCTCATCCTGCAACTGGTGCTTCGCCTGAGGGGCAGCATCCCCGTCTGGATGCTGACCAAGGAGGAATGTCCGCCCCACGCCCGCGCCCTGGCCCTCCTGGCCGCCGCCAACGCCCAAGGTATTGCGCCCCCGCTGCGGGCCGACGCAGGGCCCGAGGCCGCCACCCCCAAGGTGACCATCAGGGTGGCCGAGGCCTTCAACCAGACCACCAACAGCCCCTGCTACGCGGTGACCCTGACCACCGACGAGACCCCGCCCCGAACCGCCACCTTCCCAGTGGACGACCTGGAAGAAGCCAAGGCCCTGGCCCAGTCCATCAAGCGCTTCGTGGAGCTGGGCTGCGATATCGAGGAGCCGCTGGGGTGAGGGGGACCCTTGCAAGCGCCACCAATTCTGATCCGCCTCGCGCCACTAAGAGTGATCCACCTTCATGGACCAGCAGTTGATGCCTAAGCAAGCCCTTCCCCGGGGGCTCCGAAGCCCCGGTGGAAGCGGGCGCGCCTACCTTGGCGTGGTTAGCTCTGGCGGTTTCAAAAGACCGGACCTTCGCTTTTCCTTGATCCGGTAGCTCTCACCTCGGTTAGTCACCGCGCAGGTTTGCCGCACCAGCCGGGCCAACATGGCTGCGGCCACCACCTCGACCCCGAAGACCTCTTCGACCTCGCTCTTCTCCGGCACCGGCACCTCCTCGGTGCCGGGCATCCTTACCTCCAACTCGTCTGCCGTATCTACCCCCGTCGCCTACTGTCCGGGGTGGACCAGTTTTGTCGGTGCCGGCGGATCAGTTTAAGAGGCGCCTGACATCCAAGGTCCCACAGCCTTCAGCCGGCTTTGCTGGCCGTATCAAGTTCCCGCTCAACGCTGATGCGCATACACGAGTCTAGGCCATACATGGAGTATATGATCTCGTCGATTTCGGTCTCCAAGGAGCCTGCTGCAGATTGCAGCGCCCGGCCATCGTGCAGAGCGCTAGCACTAGCTGCCGCCTCCTTGATACCCAATAACCGTACCGTAGCGGCCTTCAGTCTTAGCAACTCGGAATCTCCTGCTCCATCAGCAATGCACATTTTGGGAACGGGAATCTGAGCAACATACTGCTTAGTGCATGTTATCCATCCGCCACGGAACTTGTTACTGATTTGTCGCAAGAACCAGAAGGCAGCTCTTGAGTTCAATAGCGCCAGCAAGATAGCAGCGTCCAGCCCTCCCTGGCCATCGGCAGTGATGCTAAATCCGCCACTCGCCATCAGTAGGAACCTAGAGCCACCTTCAGGCAGAGAACAGCATCTGCCGCGGTCTGCAAGCAGAGGCACAAGCAAGTCAGCGCGCTCGTGAACATCGAGAGACCTTGGAGCGCTATAGCCATACCAGGAAGAGAACTGCTTTCTGCTCTCCAACTCGGAGCGATGACGCTTCAAATAATCCAGCACACCCCACTGCCCGAGCCTTCCCTCATCAACCAGCCGATATTTCCCGTCGTTGCCCATGGCGTAAGGAAAGATAACATGCCGGTCTATTGGTGTGCGGAATTCATAGCGATCAAAGTCCCTTGCTCCGACAGGTACGCGGAGGCATTCAGGGGCGATATCCAGAGCTTCACCGTCTTTGGCCAGGAAGAGACCATTGCTCTTACGCAGGAAGAACACTTGGTCTGCTCCTGTGCTGCTGCCGCGACTGATCTTCACTCCGATAGTGCCGAGCGTGTGGCCGCCTTCTCTCATCCGGTTGATGATGCTCGTTTGATCCTCATCACTGAATGACCACACATTTCTGCCCAGGCCATCGTACGGCACACTTCTCTCATTGGCGACCATCACGGAGTGCCCTGGGCGTGACACCCCGTACCGCACCGCATCATGTGACAAATGCGATAGAAACAATAGACAGGTATAAGTAGTGGCATTTGAAAAAACCTGGCCGTGTCCAAAATCCACCAATGAGTCAACCAGTCTGTTCTTCGTGAGCATGTCTCGAAGGTCGGCCCCATAGTCAGTTGCCATGAACTTGTTTGGGACAATCAGTCCAGCCCGCCCGGTCGGGGCAAGCCGACGAACGACCTCTTCAATGAAGGCAAGGTAAATATCGCCGTTGCCTACTCGGAGGGCCATGAAGTTCTGCTTGAGTATGGAAGCTTGAATTGGAGACCACTTCCGGAGGTGCTGGATGCTGACATAGGGGGGATTCCCAATAATGGCGCTGAAGCCGCCGCCCTCCTCAAACACGGCTTTGAAGCCATCTTGTCCCAGACAGTCAAAGGCCGCAGCGTCGTGAGTTCAGCCACAGGAACTAGGCCCGCAGCATGTGAGCTGACGAGGGAGTTGCCACACCGGATGTTTGCCGATAGGTCCGGCAGCACAGTGGAGTGAAACAGGTCCACATCCTGCCGAAGCTCAGTTCGCGTAGCCCCCTCGACCGCTTTCATGGACAGGGAGAACTGGGCTACTTCCACAGCTTGAGGGTCGATGTCGACCCCGAATATGTTGTTGAGGAGGATCTGCTTGCGGAGCTTGGTGGTCAGACGCACACGGAATCGGTCGGAGTCCTCGCCATAGACGAATACCTGCGCGAAGTCCTTGTACTTGGGGGAAACCAGGGTATTGCGATTCTCTCCTCGCATCCTTGCGGCGTCCTTCTCGAAGAAACGCTCATGCCAACGCAGGAGGGCGGCGTAGGCGCCGATGAGGAAACTCCCCGAGCCGCACGCAGGGTCGAGGATCCTGAGCTTTGCGACATCCTCCGGAGCCTGGCATCCCTTCAGGAGTTCGCCGACAGTCTGCTCCACAATGTGGTCCACGATGTAGCGGGGGGTATAGTAGACACCGCCGGCCTTGCGGACCTCCGGCTTCTCCTCCACTACGACGCCGACCTCTGTGCTTCGGATGGTCTTCCCAAGGAAGCGCTCGTACGCATGGCCGACGATTTCGACGGGCATGGCCGCCAGGGTGTATGTGGCGTTGTCCGGCGCCATATCGTCGAGGAGGCGACGCATGACCTCATTCTCGACGGCCACGCTGTCCAACTCGGGACGGCGAGCGAAGATAGCCCCGTTGTAGGTCCGGTCGAGTTGCCGGAAGATGTCCTGACACGCGTCGTACATGGAGACGCTTCCACGGTCCTGGTCGGCCTTCGCCAACCGAGAACGCAAGTCGTCCAGGTAGTCCTTCTCGATCTCCCGGTCACTAAGCATCTTCACAAACACCAGCCGGTCAATCATGAGCTGCGCCGCAGCAGTCAGAAGTTGGCCCGAAGATGTCGGGGCGAGGCGCCACATGCTCTGAGCAATCCCCTCACGCCAACGCTCAAGGTCCGAAAGGAAGCGTTCGTCCGGGCCCACCCGCCGAGAGATGCGGTCCTCTCGGGTAACGACGAGCGAGGTCAGGCTGCCCTTGGCTACCTGGTTCCGTTCGAACGCGTCCCACAAGAGATCGAAGTCGTCGACATAGTTGCCCCAGGTCATGTC
>CAZMEC010000169.1:0-299 GCA_964565265.1 uncultured Myxococcales bacterium | reverse complement strand
GAACGACATACTGGTTGAGCAGGGATGCGTTGCCCCTCTCCAGCGGCGTGCTGTCCCAGCAGTCAAAGAGTCTGAACTCCTCGAAATCCGTCAGCAGCGCCAAGCGAACCTGGTTGTGTGGGTCGTCGGAGGATGCCAGCGTACTGTGAGCGTACTGGTACGCTTGCCGAATGTAGGTGGTATTCGTCGAAAGGTCATACTTGGGATGCTTCGCTTCGATGAACAGCCAGCGCTTCATCCTTCCTGTCTTGGGGTCTGGGGTCTGGAGAAGGTAGTCCGGCTCTTTTGTGGTCTTTCCC
>CAZMEC010000168.1:0-7116 GCA_964565265.1 uncultured Myxococcales bacterium | reverse complement strand
ACCCTGTTGACAGCCGAACCTCGTCCTGTTGTACTCAACCGCAATTAATATGTACGGCCGGACCTGGAGGTTCCCCATGGGCAGACCACAAGCGGAGATTCGTGAACTGACCGTGCCGTTGGAGCCCGGCCCGTACCTGAACGACGACTTTGCGCCCGTGCCTGCCAGCCAGAGGAAGTGGGGCAAGTGGGACATCGCGGCGCTGTGGGTGGGGATGGCCGTGTGCATCCCGACCTACATGCTGGCGTCGTCACTGATCCAGGGCGGGATGAACTGGTGGCAGGCCATCCTGACCGTGGCCCTTGGGAACGCCATCGTGCTGATTCCCATGGTGCTGGTGGCCCACGCGGGGACCCGCTACGGCGTGCCCTTCCCCGTCCTTGCCCGCGCAGCCTTTGGCATGAAAGGCGCCAATGTGCCCTCGCTGATGAGGGGCGCCGTGGCCTGCGGCTGGTTTGGCATCCAGACCTGGATTGGCGGCGCGGCGATCCACAGCCTGATGAGCGCGGGCTTCGGTTGGTGGGCGGCCCTGCCGGTCCTGGATCTTGGCGCCTTCGGGTCCATGGGGCTTGGCGCCTGGCTGGGCTTCTTCATCTTCTGGCTGATCAACATGGCCATCATCTGGCGTGGCATCGACAGCATCCGTTTCCTCGAGAACATCGGGGCGCCGTTCCTGATCCTGCTTGGGCTGGGGCTGCTGGGCTGGGCCTGGTATGAGGCGGGGGGCCTGGGGCCAATGCTGGCCGCCCCCGACAAGTTCCAGACCACCGGGGACTTCTTCGCCTTCTTCATCCCGGCGCTGACCGGCATGGTCGGCTACTGGGCCACGCTGTCCTTGAACATCCCCGACTTCACCCGCTACGCCCGCAGCCAGAAGGATCAGCGCTGGGGGCAGGCCATTGGCCTGAACACCACCATGCCGCTGTACGCCTTCATCGGCGTCGCCGTGACCTCGGCCACAGTCGTCATCTTCGGCGAGGAGATCTGGGACCCCGTGGCGCTGCTGGCCCGCTTCAAGTCCGTCCCCGTGGTCATCCTGTCCATGCTGGGCCTGGCCGTGGCCACCATCACCACGAATCTTGCGGCCAATGTGGTCGCGCCCGCCAACGCCTTTGCCAACCTCTCGCCCCGCCGCATCAGCTTTCGCACCGGTGGCATGATCACCGGCGTCGTCGGCATCCTGATGATGCCCTGGAAGCTGGTGGCCGACCCCTCCGGCTACATCTTCACCTGGCTCATCGGCTACTCGGCCCTGCTGGGGCCCATCGCGGGCATCCTGGTCTGCGACTACTTCGTGCTGCGCCGGATGGAGCTGTCCCTCCCCGAGCTCTACGGCAAGGGCCGCTACTGGTACAGCGGCGGCTACAACTGGCGGGCCATGCTGGCGCTGCTGCTGGGCATCCTGCCCAACATCCCCGGCTTCCTGGGCACCATCGGCGCCGCCCCGGCCTACCCTTTTTGGATGGCCGTCTACACCTACGCCTGGTTCGTCGGCTTCGCGCTGGCCTTCCTGGTGTACTGGCTGTTTGCGCTGGCCTTCCCCGACCCCGGCGCCGCGGAAGATAGACGGGCCGCGTGAGTGCCAAATCTCATGCCTGCCGCCGCCGAAGTGCACTTAGCAAGTGGCTCGAGGAGAAGTAGACCCCAACCCCACCGACCGCGCCGACAATCGTTGTGCCCACAAGGATCGTGATGAAGAAGTGCGGGCCGAGGGCCAAGAATCCCTCGAGGCTGTGCAAGGCCCCGAAGTCCGGAATGGTGTCCTCGCCCCCAATCAGGAAATGGCCGACCAGGTAACTGAGGCTGTATAGCGGCAAGGTTGTAAGCGGATTACTGACCGCCGTCATCGCGGCGGCAACCACCTTGTTGCCCCGAACCAAGTGACTTACAAGCACGGCCAGCACAATCTGGAGGCCCCAGAACATGCTGACCCCGAAGAAGACCCCAACCGCAAGTCCTCGAGCCATGGCCTCGGGTGTGTCCTTCACCTTCACCAGGTTGTGAATCCAGGCCTGCATCAGAAGCTCATCCCGACGCCGGCCACCAGGTAGTGGAACCAGGCGAAGCTGTAGACCTCGTCGTTGTCGGCGCCGCCCTCGACCATGCGGTAGCCAACCCTAAGATCGAGGCCCTCGCGGAAGGCCCAGGTGGCCGCCAGATGCACATCCTCTGCGCGGCCCTGGGGGGCGGCAAGGGCGTCGGCGTCAAACAACACCCCGAAGGGTCCGTTGCCCGGCCGCCAGGCCACATGGAGGTTCACCAGCGGGACGAAGCCCGTGTTGGTCTTGCGACGGGCCTCGACCCCGTAGAGGCTGGTCTCGGCGTCGCGAATCTTGCCGGTGACGCCCGCGGCCACATCCAGCCCTTCTGCCCAGACAAAGCTGTAGCGGTAGGTCAGGCGGTAGGAGTCGAAGCGGTACACGGCAAGCAGCGGGCTGCCCGCGGGATAGGTCCCCCCGGCGAAGGCGATGTCCCGGTCCACGCTGCCCCGGGCATTGATCTGCAGCGGGGCGTAAAGCGCCGTGATCAGGTGTCTGTCGGCGATGCGGTACCCGAGGCGCAGGCGAAAGGCCGGCGCGGGGGAGGTCGAAAGGTCATCCACCAGCGAAAGCTTGGACCCGCCGTCGCCCGGGATCCGCGTATCGTTGCGAGTGGCGAACACCACGCCCGCCTCCACATCGGCCTCCACCTGCGCCAAGGCCGGCCTGCCCACAGCAAGCAGCGCCAAGACGACGCCAACGGTCACCAACCTGATACCCATGTGCTTCCCCATAGTTCAGCCTCCAGTGTTCACGCCCAGCCAGGACGGCCTTCGCTGACCTTATCACGGTACCGACTATCTTACGCAGCGGACGCCGAGGGTCGGGTCCTTCTTGTAGGTGGGGTTGCCCGCGTCGCGAAAGGACACTCGCAGGTAATAGGGGAGGGTCGACCCGAAATGGCCGCCGCGTCTGACCCGGCTGGTGCCCGTTTCCGGGCCCTTGGGGTCGTTGGCAGGACTGCTGCCATAGTAGTCAGCCCCATACCAGTCGCGGGTCCATTCAAGCGCATTACCAAGCATGTCATACAGCCCGAAGGCATTGGGGGTTTTGCCCTTGACCGGGTGCTTGCTGCCACCCGAATTGTCACCATACCAAGCGATATCGTCAAAGCACGACATACCGCCACCACAGTAGTTGGTCGTCGCCGTGCCGCCACGGGCCGCATACTCCCACTCGGCCTCAGTCGGAAGATCAGCGCCGATGGCCTGGCAAAAAGCCTTGGCCATGAACCAGTCCAGGCACTCAACCGGATAGTCGGGACCTCCCACTCCCCCAAGTTTGCATGAAGGGTTGTTGCCCATTACCGACTGGTATTGGGCCTCGGTCACCTCGGCTTCCAGAATCTCGAATGGGGACACGGTCACCAAATGTCTGGGCTTCTCCTCGCCACCACAGGTGTCATCACCCACCGAACAACCCATCTCGAAGCTGCCGCCGGGGATGGACACCCACACGAAGCCCAGAGGGTCGACCGCGTCAGTACCAGTATCCGGGCTGCTTTCGTCCCAAGACGAATCCGCCACCTCCGGCGCCAAGTCAGCGCCAACATCAGGTGCCGCAGCGTCCTTTTCGGCACCGCCATCGCCCGCCAAATCGGCACTGTCGGAAGGCTTCAGGTCAGTCCAGTCTGGGGCGTCAAATTCACCCAAATCGGTGCCTGCATCGGCCCCCCCGCCAAGGTCAGCCCCACTGCCCGTGTCCAGCGGGGCACTGTCTAGGACTGAATCCGAGCCGGAAACCCCATCCTTCAGGTCGTGCTCCCTGCCCCCTTCGCCGCCTCCCTTGCCGCACGCTGCGGCCCAAAGCAACACGACAACGGCTATTGAAACCAGCAAGGATCCTCTTGGCATGTCTCTACCCCCGGTACCGTGAGTCACCGTCGATTTAAGTACACGACCAAGCTTCTCAAAGCAAGCAGGCGCAAGGCAAACAGGCACCGAGTTTTGCGGACCACGGCCGCCAGCCATCAATCCTCGGCAAGACCGCACTCCACCGGGCCGGTCGCGCAACGAATGACCGAGCTCTGGTACGGGCCCCACGAAGGGGCTTCGCCGCGTGTGAACGGCTGGCCGAAGGCGCCTCGCGCAAAGACCTCTCCTGCGATGAAAGAGTAGTTGGTGCTGATCGCGCAGGCGGAGCAGCCACCGCTGGTGATGTCGTCCTCATTCGGGATCGAGAACGAGGGATCCACGAGCTCGCAGAGGTCCTGGCCGTGGCCGCCGTAGTCCGCCGCGGGAAGGTAGGTGCCGTCCGCAGTCTCCGAGAGGAAGAAACGGTAGCCGCTGCCGCACGATACCAGGCCGAGCCAGAGACCGTAACCAGCATCGAAGCGACGGAACGAAGGACCGTCACAGTCCATCTCTTCGGCGCTCCAATAAGTCGTGTCGATGAACTCCTGGGCGCGTTCAAGACTAGCAGCCTCCCAGCCTTCGCATGCTCCAAGACTCGGAACCTCCTCGGCTTCATCGCTGCAGCCGTTGTAGATCTCTTCGTCGTTCCAGGTGCAGTACAGGTCGCGGTTCGGATTGCTGAGCGTGTTCAGGAGGCAGTTCGCCAGCGCGTCGGCCGCATTGATCTCGCGGGTCTCGATGAACAGGCCTTCCTCGCAGAAATAGCCGCGGTAGATGCCGGTCGGCGCAAGCTCGGGGTCGTCTTCGACATCGGCGGTGGCACAACCTGCACCACATCGGTACACAGCATCGTAGAAATCATTGAAGCAGGCCTCGTCCGAGGCGTCCATCGCGTCGCGACAGGTCGCGACCGCCTGGAATGCGATATCCACGCAGGTTTGCCAGCAGGATGTGACATTCTCGTCATCCTGTGTGGGCTGCTCGTCGGTCGGTCCGGCGGCACGGACATCCCCAGTTTCCGGCGCTGCATCGGGTGTCGGCTCATCCTCGCGTTCACGCGCCGTTTCGCCGGTTTCGTCCGCGTTACCCACTGGAAGGATCTTGACGCGTGACGTCCCGGTCGCGTCTTCCCGCAGGTCATCTTGGCAACCGGTCGCCATCCACAAAGTCAGGGCGCCACACAGGGCTACCAGAATGTGTTTGTTCATTGCACTACTCCTTTTTTCTTCGACGCTTCTAAACGCTGCGTCTTGATGCCTGGAAAGGTGGACGCACCCGGGCACGGAGTCAACGACAACATCCCGAAAAATGGAGAGCCAAGTACCGGTTCCCTTCAAGGCAGAAAGCTTCACGGATCGCACATCCAAGGCCCCGCCCGAACACCACAGCGGTGTCATCGACTTCACCTTCCCAGGGCCTTGGCGGTTCGTTGGACCTGGGGGTTGTCGGGGTTCTGCTTCTGGACCTGCTGGCCCACGCTGGAGTTGGCCAGCGACAGGCAAAGAGCGCGCAGTTGGGCCACCTGCTGAAGGCGTCTGGTGATGGCTTCGGATGACAGATCAAGCTTCATCATCAAGCCCCATGAATGTGCCCGGCTTCGGCCAACGCACGGCGGCAGTCTATCCGGGGTACCTTCCGAAGCCGACATGGTGTCCCAGGCTGCTGGGCAACTCCACCAACGCGATCTCCTGCCGGGCAGTTGGTGACTACCCGGCAGTCCTCAAGTCTTCGGCAAACCAGAGCTTGTGGAGGTTCTCGTGAACCCGCCTCGCCAAGTCAACCCAGTGTTTCAGGGCTGCGGGATCGGAAAACACCGGATCGCCTGCAGGGACATGGCACCAATCACCGGCGGCCTTCCATGGATACTCGGTGTTGGCAGCGTCGTTGCCCCTGCCTCGGCCGCCAGGAGTCAGATCCAGCAACTGCCTGACCCCGGACCGCGTTTGGCCATCAAACAGTCGGCAAAGGCTTGGATGGTGGTGCTTGTGTTTGAGCAGCTTCCTGCTGCGGTCCAAAAGCAACGCCAGGTGGGCGTCAGGCCTGTGGTTGTTCTCGGGACTACCGCCGTTGAGGATCACATAGGCCTTGAGGCTCTTCTCCACAGCCTGGGCACACATGGCCGCCACATGGCACCCGACATCTCCCCCCAAGACCGGCGCCGGCCCGGCCAGGATCGCCCTGGCCACCCGCACATCGCTTCCAGCCTGCAGGAACCAAAGCCTTGACTGCCGTGTTTCCTTGGTACTCACAGCCCAAGCATCCTGGCCAATTCGGCGGCCTCGGGGCTGCCGTCGCTGAACAACAGCCGCCCGCCCTCGGCCTGTTTGATGTCCTGGTCACCCCGGGAAAGGCCGGCCATCACCTGCGCGGGGCTGCCAAGGACCAAGTGCAGCTTCCCGAAGATCAGCAGGTCGGGCGACCGCTCGAACTCCGTCGAGAGCAACTCGTCCTCATCGCCGCCGGGGAATCCGCGCAGCACCTCCAGCAGGTGCGCATCCTCGTCCGCCAGCCTGAACTGGACCGCAAGCACCAGAGGCTCGTCGCGCCTGGACTTGTGGGCGCTGACCAACTCGGCCACGGCCCTGGCGTTCATCTCGTGCACCCGTTCTTCGACCGTCATGTGAGCCACCTTCCCAAACCCCTTCGGGGCTACCCAGCCCCCCAAGCCAATGCCGGCTGCGGGGGCAGTATCCCCGGCGTGGTCCAGCCGAGTCAACTAGCTTTCAACGCCATTCTGTTTCGAACGAAGCGCGGAAACGGGAAGCGACAAAATGAAAGTGACCGGAACCAGTACCGACCCCTACCCAGCCTTGGATTGCCGCCCACCCAAGGGCCTTGCTCCAGGCACCAGACCGGCAGACTTGGTGCTAACCGTCACCCCCAGGGCGTCCAGCACGCGGCTGGCGCGCTCTACCGTGATGCCGTGGTACTCGTTGCGCTCGTCCCTGGAGACCTGCGACTCGTGAATGCCCAGCCGCCCTGCCAGTTCCCGTTGACTCAGCCCCAACGAAACGCGCAGCCCAACCAGCATCCGTCCCAACCCGTGAAGATTCAGAACCTCGCCCACCTCCCCCTGCCGCAGCCTCTCGTAGGCAGCCACTTCATCAGCCAGTTGCCGGTTGTGGATGTCAACCACTTTGCATTGCCTAAATTCCGGACACCGGACGGCGTTTGCCGGGTGTGAGACCGGGCTGGGGTAGTCAGCCATTTTGGTTATTGTCGGG
>CAZMEC010000167.1:0-7301 GCA_964565265.1 uncultured Myxococcales bacterium | reverse complement strand
CCGAAACCAACCTGGACCTGGCCCTCTGGCTGTTGTCCCGCTGGGGCAGCAAGGGCTAGTGCAATTCCTTCGCCCACCCCGAAGAATCTGCTTCCCGAAATCCGGCTTCCTTCGAAACAGATAGGGAGACCGCTACCGGGGGCTGGCCATGAGGGAATTCAGCGGAAGAACGGAACTCTGGAAGGCCGCAGGGAAGCGGCGCGCCGACGCCCACCGGTTGGCTGCGTCTGGAGCCCAACACGGTGCTGGGGCGGTCTACCTTGCCGGGTACTCTTTGGAGTGCAAGTTGAAGGCCATGTTGATGGAAATCCACGGGGTCTTGAATCTTGGACAGCTAGCCTCGGCGATGAAGCTGGAAGAGGCCTCTGTGTACTCCCACGACTTGGAGTTCCTGCTTCACCTGCTGCCTTCCTGGAACACCTTTCGCGGCAGCCCCATTTGGAATGACTTCGCGAAGACCGTTGCCCCGTGGCGGCCATCCTGGAGATACCGTGGCGAAGACCTGCCTCTGGCCGCTACCCGGCGCTTCCTGGGGGCGGTTGACAGGATCCTTGTTTTGCTTGATACCATGAGACCCTGACTTTGGAGGCGAACATGAGACCGCGAGACGAGATCAAACAGGCCTTGGAGGCTTCCTTCAGGAAGGAGTTTCCTCAGGACACGGTGGACATCTCCAATGGCTGGGCGGACAACATCCATCTGCTGGTCGTCTCTCGCAAGTTCGACGGAATGCCGGAGTCAATCCGGCAGGACCTGATGTGGACCCTGGTGAAGAGGGCGGGGTTGGATGACGAAGAGACCCGACTGGTCAGCCTGGCCCTGACCTTCAGCCCCGGCGAACTGAAGTAGATTCTGCCTTCGCCGTTCTTGCCCAATTCCTGGGTGTTGTGCTAAACACAGTCGCCGGGGTTTGATCCGCGGATGGATGGAGGTCTGCCGTGCCTAATGCACTGGTGGTGCTTGAGCCCAGCAGGACTGTCAGGGAGTTGGTGGCGCTTGCGCTGGCGCCTGAGAATCCGGGCGCTGTGGGTCGCTTCGAGAACCTGGCGGGCTTCCTGGCCGCCGAGGGGCTGACGGGGCGGCTGGTGGTGCTGGACAGCGGATTTTGCGGGGCCCCGGGGCTGCGCGAGAGGCTGCTGGCCGGGGGCCACCGGGTGCTGGTGATGACGCGGGAAGGGGAGGGCGCGCTGCGGGGTCTGGAGGGGGTGCCCTTTGCGACCCTGGCCAAGCCCGTCTCCCGGCGGGCGCTGCTGGAGGCCCTGGGCAATCTGGGCGGTGCCGGTGAAGGTGGGGCCCCTGCGGTGGCGACCCCCGCGGCCCCCCCAGCCCCCCCAAGCAAAGAACAACTGGAGGCCTGGCTGGGCGACGAACTTCGCAAGGTGGTCTGGCGAATGCTGCCCGAGCTGGCTGAAAAGATAATCCGTGAAGAGCTGGCCAAGCTGTTGGCGGAAGAAGAGGAGAAGGACAGGTGAGTGTGAACCTGGACAAACAATACGAACACGGAGTGATGGAGACCCGCTGGTACGAGACCTGGGAAAAGGCCGGGTACTTCAAGGCCGAGGACAGCAGCGACAAGCCGCCCTTCTGTCTGGTCATCCCCCCTCCCAATGTCACCGGCGTGCTGCACATGGGCCACGCGCTGACCTACACCATCCAGGACACCATCATCCGCTGGAAGCGCATGCAGGGGCACAACACGCTGTGGCTGCCCGGCACGGACCACGCGGGCATCGCGACCCAGATGCTGGTCGAGCGGATGCTGCAAAAAGAGCGGGGCATCGGGCGGCACGACCTGGGGCGCGAGAAGTTCCTGGAGGAGGTCTGGACCTGGACGCGCAAGCACCAGGGCGGCATCACCGGGCAAAGTCGCAGCCTGGGCATCAGCGTGGACTGGGACCGGGAGCGCTTCACCCTGGACGAGGGGCTGTCCAAGTCCGTGCGGGAGGCCTTCGTGCGTCTTTTCGAGGACGGCCTGCTGTACCGCGCGCGGCGCATGGTGAACTGGTCCCCGGCGGTGCGCACCGTGCTGTCCGACCTGGAGGTCGTGCACAAGGAAGTGAAGGGCGCCTTCTGGCACCTGGCCTACCCCGTGGAGGGTGAGCCCGACCGCGTGGTGGTGGTGGCCACGACGCGCCCCGAGACCATGCTGGGCGACACGGCCGTGGCGGTGCACCCGGAGGACCCGCGCTACACGGACCTGATTGGGAAGATGCTGATCCTGCCCCTCACCGGGCGGCGCATCCCCGTCATTGCGGACCCGCTGCTGGCGGACATGGAGAAGGGCACGGGCGCCGTCAAGGTGACCCCCGCCCACGACCCCAACGACTTCGAGTGCGGCCAGCGCAACAACCTGCCCATGGTGGACATCTTCAACGATGACGCCAGCCTCAACGACAATGTGCCCGAGCGCTTCCGCGGCCTGGACCGCTTCGAGGCCCGCAAGGCCGTGGTGGCCGAACTGGAGGCAGAGGGGCGCCTGCTGAAGACCGAGGAGATGGTCCACAGCGTGGGTCACTGCATGAGAAGTGGCGTCCCCGTGGAGCCCCGCGTCTCCTGGCAGTGGTATGTGAAGATGGGCCCGCCGGAGGACCCGACCAGCCTGGCCGGTGCCGCCCTCAAGGCCGCCCGGGACGGGGACATCCGCTTCGTCCCAGAGCGCTGGACCGCCGAATACTACCGCTGGCTGGAGGAGATCCGCGACTGGTGCGTCAGCCGCCAGCTCTGGTGGGGGCATCGCATCCCCGCCTGGTACTGCGACTGCGGCGAGATCATCGTGGGCCGCGAGGATCCCACCGAATGCCCCCTGTGCGGCAGCACTGCCCTGCGTCAGGACGAGGATGTGCTGGACACCTGGTTCTCGTCGGCGTTGTGGCCGTTCTCGACGCTGGGCTGGCCCGAAAAGACGCCCGCCCTGGGGACCTTCTACCCCAACAGCATCATGGAGACGGGCTTCGATATCCTGTTCTTCTGGGTGGCCCGCATGGTGATGATGGGCATCAAGCTCATGGGCCAGCCGCCCTTCAAGGACATCTACCTGCACGCCATGGTGCGCGACGAGCACGGCGACAAGATGTCCAAGACCAAGGGCAATGTGGTGGACCCGCTGGATGTGATGAAGGCCCACGGGGCCGACTCCATGCGGTTCACGCTGCTGTCGCTGACGGCCCAGGGGCGGGACATCAAGTTTGGCCTGGACCGCGTGGAGGGCAGCAAGGCCTTCATGAACAAACTGTGGAACGCCTCGCGGTTCATCTTCATGAACCTGGAGGAGGACGCGGTGCTGCCGGCGCCGAGGGACATCCAGGACCGGCTGCGCAAGGAGGACAAGTGGATCCTGACGCGCCTGGGGGACCTGGTGCGGGACACCACCAAGGCCCTGGGCGAGTACCGCTTCAACGACTACGCCAACCAGTGCTACCGCTTCGTGTGGAACAGCTTCTGTGACTGGTATGTGGAGCTGGCCAAGGAGGCGCTGTACGGGGACGACGCCCAGCGCAAGGAGACCGTCCAGGCCGTGCTGGTGCATGTGCTGGAGACGGCCCTGCGGGTCATGCACCCCGTGGTGCCCTTCATCACCGAAGAGCTGTGGACCAAGCTGCCCGGCCACCGGGGCCCCAGCGTGATGATCAGTGCCTGGCCCACGGCGGACGAGGCCTTTGCCCAGCGCAGTGAGGCGGACGCCTTTGACCGCGTGCTGGAGAACCTGGGCGCCATCCGCTCGATTCGCAGCCAGAACAACCTGCCGCCCAAGGCGAAGGTGAAGGTGTTCTTGAAGCCCCGGGCCCCTGAATGGGCCAAGGTGAACGCCGACGCGGAGGCCTACTTCGTGCGGCTGGCGGGCGTGGAGGAACTGGTCATTGACGCCAACCTGGAGCGCCCCAAGGAGACGGGCGCCCTGGTGACGGACAATGCCGAAATCTTCGTGTCCCTGACGGGGCTGGTGGACTTCGACGCGGAACGCGAGCGCCTGCGCGGGGCCATCAAGAAACTGCAGGACGACATGGCGGGGCTGGAGCGCAAGCTGGGCAACGCCGACTTCGTGGCCAAGGCCCCGGAGGATGTGGTGGAGAAGCAGCGGGCCCGTCTGGACGAGTCCCGCGAGAAGATAGCCGGTCTGGAAGAGCACCTGAAAAGCCTTTGCTAAGGGGGAGCCATGCTTTCATCTCTGGTCGTCGGTGCCTGTCTGTCCCTGTCCCTGCTTGGAGCCGAGCCCCAGGCCGAGCCCCCGGTGGCGCCCCCCGAGGCGCCCGCTGTCAACCCGGTCGCTGCCCCGGCGTCGGCTCCGATGCTGGACCCGGTGAACAAGATTGATACTGCCAGGAAGCTCAGCGCGGACTCGGCGGCCAAGCTGAAGAAGGCCCGCCAGACCCTGAATCGCTGCAAGCGCGGGCGCTGCCCTGTGCCCCAGGTGCAGGCCCTCCTGGAGGACGCTGCCCGGGATTTTGCCGCCGTGGACCTGTTGCTGGCTGAGGCCTCGGTGGCCAGCGCCGGCTGTGCCCAGTTGGAGGCCAGCCTGGCCCCCGAGCCCAGCGCCGAGGCTGTCGCCCAGCTTGGTGGCGGGGCCAGCGAGGGCGAGGCCGCCGTGGTGACCAAGGCCGACGGGACTCACTGGGGCATGCCCGCCGAGGAGTTCTCCCGGCTACTGGCCCAGGTGGAGGCCCAGGTCTTCGCGGAGGACCGCATCCTCCTGGCGCGGGAAGCCGCCAAGGCCGGCAGCACCTTCAGTTGTGGCCAGGTGCGGGCCCTGATGGGCGGCCTGGTTCAAAGCTCCGACAAGCTGGACCTGCTGCGGGCCGTGAAGGGCCGCGTGGCCGACACCCAGAACCTGGACACGGTCTACGGCGAACTGCACCACCCAGCGGATCTCGAGGAGGCCCGCCGAATCCTGGAAGGAGGCGAATGAACATGGGCAAGCTGCTAATCAGGCGGATCAACACCCTGGTGACCATGAACGACACCCTGGAGGTCCTGCACGGGGTGGATGTGCGGATCAACGGCAAGGCCATCGCGCAGATTGGGCGGGGCCTGGAGCCCCTGGCCGGCGAGCGCGTCATTGAGGGCCAGAACCTGGTGGTCTATCCGGGCTTCATCAACACCCACCACCACCTGTTCCAGACCTTCCAGCGCTGCGTGCCCCTGGTGCAGGATGCCAAGCTGTTTGACTGGCTGGTGGGGCTTTACGAGATCTGGCGGCACCTGACCCCCGAGGCGGTGCAGATCAGCGCCATGGTGGGCCTCTCCGAGTTGGCCATGTCCGGCTGCACCACGGTGGCGGACCACTTCTATGTGTTCCCCGAGGACCAGCCCAGCGACCTGTTGGACCGTACCATTGACGCGGCCCGGACCCTGGGCGTGCGCTTCCACCCGACCCGCGGCAGCATGAGCCGTGGCACCAGCAACGGCGGCCTGCCCCCGGACAGCGTGGTGCAGACCGAAGAGGCCATCATCCAGGACAGCATCCGGGTGATCGAGGAGTACCACGACCCCGAGCCCTTCTCCATGTGCCGCCTGGCCCTGGCCCCCTGCAGTCCCTTCAGCGTCACCCCCGAGTTGCTGTCCCGCAGCGCGGACCTGGCCCGCAAGCACAAGGTGCGCCTGCACACCCATCTGGCGGAGACCGCCGACGAGACCGACTACTGCAACCACACTCTGGGCATGCGGCCCCTGGCCTTCATGGAGAGCGTCGGCTGGACGGGCCCCGATGTGTGGTACGCCCACGGCATCCACTTCAACGACGCCGAGTTGGAACTGCTGGCCAAGACCAAGACCGGCGTGGCCCACTGCCCGTCGTCGAATCTGCGCCTGGGTTCGGGGATTGCGCGGGTGCCGGAGATGCTGGCCCTGGACATTCCCGTGGGCCTGGCGGTGGACGGCAGCGCCTCCAACGACTGCTCCAACATGCTGCTGGAGCTGCGCATGGCCACCCTGGTGCACCGCATCGGGACGGGCGTGGACCGCATGCCCGTGATGGATGCGCTGAAGCTGGCTACGAAGGGGAGTGCGAGGGTCCTGGGGCGGGACGACCTGGGCACCATCGAGGTCGGCAAGGCCGCGGATCTGGCCTGCTTCAGCCTCCACGACATCGGGCTGGCGGGGGCCATGCACGACCCCGTGGCAGCCCCCATCCTGAGCTTCGGCACGGGCCGCACCGAGTACACCATCATCAACGGCGAAGTGGTCGTGGATGAGGGCCGCCTGAAGACCGTGGACCTGGACGAGCTCATCGAGCAGGCCAACGAACTGGCCGGCGACATGGTGAACCTGGCCAGCCTGCGGACCCAAAAAGACTACCTGAGCAGGAAGTAGAAAGCCCCCACCGAACCGCGCGCGTGAGCAAGCGGGTTTTGTCTAGCAGTTGGCTTTGCGTATGGTGGCTTCGATCGCTTCGGCGGTGAAGCCGAACTTCTCGGACAGGACCTCGGCGGGGGCGCTGGCCCCGAAATGATCAATCCCGATGTGCAGGGTGCGGGCGGCGCTGAGCAGGCGCCAGGGCAGGGTTATGCCTGCTTCAACCGTCACCAGGGTGCAGGTGGGCGGGATGACCGAGTCGCGGTAGGCCTGGTCCTGCCTCAGGAACAGCTCGAGGCTGGGCATGGACACCACGCGGACCCGACGGCCACTGGCGCGCAGGGCCTTGCCGGCCTCCAGGGTGGCGGCCACCTCGGAGCCCGAGGCCACCAGCACCAGGTCGGCGCCGGGCTGGTCGTCCAGGGTGTAGCCGCCTCGAAGGATGAGGTCCAGGTCGAAGCCCTCGGGGCGCTGCAGGGGCGGCAGATCCTGGCGGGTCAGCGTGATGACCGTGGGGCCCACCTTGCTGGTGAGGGCATGGTACCAGGCCAGGGCGGTCTCGGGGCCGTCGGCGGGGCGCAGGAGGGTCACGCCGGGGATGAGGCGCAGGGAGGCGAGTTGCTCGATGGGCTGATGGGTGGGGCCGTCTTCACCCACCATGAAGCTGTCGTGGCTGAACAGGAACACAGAGGGTAGTTCCATCATGGCGGCCAGCCGGATGGCGGGGCGCATGTAGTCAGCGAAGACCAGGAAGGTGGCGCAGAAGGCGCGGTGCGTCTGGGAGAGGGAGATGCCGTTGACCATGGCGGCCATGGCGTGCTCGCGGACGCCGAAGTGCAGGTAGCGGCCAGCGGGGCCCTGGTCGGGGAGCTTGCCGGCCTTGCCGAAGATGCCGGCGCCGGGCATCTCGGTGCCGTTGGAGGGCGTGAGGTCCGCGCTGCCTCCCATCAGCCAGGGAGTGGCGCTGACCAGCTTCTTGATGACCGCGGCGGACTGCTTGCGGGTGGCCTTGT
>CAZMEC010000166.1:1777-7332 GCA_964565265.1 uncultured Myxococcales bacterium | reverse complement strand
TGGGTTGGGGCTCCTAGAAGAAGGTGTAGGAAAAGCGCACGGTGGCGCGGTGGTCGTGCTGCAGGAACTCGCTGTACTTGGGGTCCCTCAGCATGCGGTAGCTGTAGTTCAGGCTGACATACGAGGTCAGCCGCAGGCCCAGGTTGGTGTCCAGGCGCAGGTCCGGGTCGTACAGGTCGTCGTAGGGCGGGAAGTATTCGAACTGGGCCGTGTAGTTGAAGAAGCGCAGGAGGCTGCCCTGAGCCACGATGGTCAGTTCCGCCCCGAACTGGTCCTCGTCAATGGCCCGGCGCAGGGCCGTGGGCTTGACCCTTCCCACCCAGCCATCCGGCGACGGCGCCGAGGTCAGCGTGCCCCCCGCCAGCTTCTTGCGCCCCCCCATGCCCAGCAGGGCCCACGCGTTGAAGGTCGTGGAGGGCGGCGTGTCCATGCGCAACCCCACCCCGCCCAGCAGCGTCATGGGGAAGAAGGAGTCACTGGTTTGGAAGCGGTCCCTGTCCCTCCAGACATTCAGCACCTTCCCGGACTGGTCCACCTCCACCACGGTCTGCTTCCTGGAGAAGTACACATACCCGGGGAACAGCGTTGTCCTGATGCCCGCTCGCACATAGGGGCCCATCCGCTTGGTCACCTTGTAGGAGTACAACAGGTAGAGTTGCACATCGTCGGCGGTCTTCTCCAGCCGTCCGCCGTCCCGCTGGGTGAAGACCTCGTCCAGCGTGAACTGCCCGTAGACCAGATTGCGCCCCGGCAGCCACTGCCCCACCGCGTCCGCGTACAGCGACGGCGTGAACAGCGTGTTGTCCGGGGTGCCCACGACGCTGGTCTGCCTGGAGAAGTCCAGCCCGCCGCCCAGGGTCGCCGTAAGCTGCAGGTCCTTGATCCCCGCCAGCCGCCCCGCCCCCCCAAACACCTGCCCCGCCCCCAGGAAGTCCCCGGTCTGCCGGTCCATCACCAGATTCATGGTGTCGAAGACCCCTGGCACCAGCCGCACGGTGAAGAAGTTGGTGCGCGCCTGGAAGGTGTCGCCCACCTTGATGATCAGGTAGGTGCCCGGTTCCAGGATCCAGTTACGCACCACCTCGCCGCGCTCAATGTTGGCACCATATCCGATGCCCAGGTTGTTGGCCTGGGGCATGGCGATCAGTTCGTAGACGCCTCGGTGGGGGATGCCGTTCTCGTCCACCACGCGAATCTGCAGGCCCGCCCAGTCCACGGGTACCATGGCCGTGCGCCCCTCCACCACATGCACCTGCCGCCGGATGCGGTCCGTCGAGGCCCCCGACCCCAGCTCCACCACATAGTCCCCCGCGGGCACGACAAAGCGCGTGCCGCCGCGCCCGTTGCCGATGTGCTGGTCATCAATGTAGACGCGAAAGGGAGGCTCCAGGTCCGGGTTGCTCATGGTGGGCACAAAGATGGCGCCCCGCCCCACAGGGACCATGGTGGGGTCCATGTCAAGCTGGGTCTCGGGCAGGGCAGCGGGCCAGGAGGAGGGGCCCTCTGCGTACCCCGAGGCGCCTCCAGCCAGGGTGGCCGAGTTCCTTGGGTTGGCGGGGGCTGGGGGGGCCGCCTGGGTCTCCCCGGGCCCCACCCCCAACCCCAGCGCCACCAGAACTGTAAGCCAGAGGAATCTCATCACTGGGCCTTCCGAGCCTCGGCAGCCGCCATCTCGGCCTCCATGGCCTTGTCCAGGGCGGGCATCATGGCCTGCATCTGCTGGTCCAGCAACTCGGAGAGGCCGCGGACCACATAGACGGGCTCCTTGGTGAAGACCTCCTTCTTCTCGTCGAATTGCCAGGTGAAGACCACCTGCCGGTCGGAGAAGCGCACCAACCTGAAGGACATGGCGAGGTGGGCGTACCAGGTGTCCCCGCTGTCGTACTCCTCCAGGGCGTCGATCTGGCCCGCCAGCTCGTAGTCGGGGATGCCCGCGGTGTAGGTCAGGCTGATCTCCCTGAAAAGGTTCAAGTGCTTGAGGTGTTGGAGAACCAACTCGGCCACCATGGACTGGGGCTTGGCGACCCAGAAGCGGAAATGGTAGTAGCGAAAGTTGTAGGGGTCATAGCGGTAGACGATCTGGGGGCGGTCGTAGGCCAGGCGAACCTCGGGCTCCTGGATTCGCAGGGTCACGGGGTAGCGCGGGCTGGGGTAGGAGGGGGTCTCCGACAGCGAGTAGGCCAGCCCGTAGTACTTGCGGTCTGGGGCGGAGGAGCAGCCCTGACAGAGGAGCCCCAACAGGACGGCTGCGACGAGTGCTTTCATTGTTCCCTCTCCTTGAGCTGGGAGCCCCGCAGCAGGACGGAGGGGTTCTCCAGCAGCATCTGGGTGAAGTCGTTGAGGTTGCGCACCACATCCTTGAGGTTGCTGAGGGTCTTGAAGATGTCCTCGCGGCTTTGACGGACGGTGAGATCCAGGCCCTGGACCAGGCCCTCGGTGTCCTTGGCGACGATGGCGGCGCTGTCCAGCATCAGGTCGATGCGGGGGTCGGTGATGCGGTCATTGAGGGAGAGGGCAGCGTTGTCCAGGCGGTGCGTGATGGTGGACAGGTCGCCCTTGGTCTGGGCCACCAGTTCCTGAAGGCCCACCATCAGCAGGAGGGCGCGGTTGGGCAGCTTGCGGGTGTCCGGGTTGTCGAGGATGTCGGCCATGCTGCCCACGGCGCGGTTGCCGTTCACCAGGAGGGCGTCCAGGTTCTCGTCCTGGCGCTGGATGACGGCGGAGACCTGTTCGTCCAGGCCTGCCACCAGGGAGCGGACCTCCTCGATGGTCAGGGAGATGCCTGCGGAGGCCTCGGCCAGGTCCGCGCTGATGCGTTTCCCGTCCTCGCTCATGGCCCGCAGGTTGGTCAGGGTCTCTTCCAGGTCGGGGCGGCTGTTCTCCAGCAGAGTGGCGGTCTCGCCGGTGATGCGGTCGGCGTTCTCGATGATGTTCTTGAAGTGGGTGCGCTGCTCGTCGCCGGTGAGGTCCACGATGCGGTTGGTGATGAGTTCGATCTTCTCGGCGATGATGTCGGCGCGGCCTGACAGGCGGCTGATCAGGGACTCCTCGGTTTTGATGAGGCTGCCGGCCTCCAGGAAGGCGGACTTGTTGCTGCCGCCGGTGAGTTCGATGGACTTGAGGCCCGTGATACCCATGACGGCCAGCGTGACCTTGGTGTCAGCCTTGACAGGGGTGCCGCGCTTGAGGCTGAGGGTGACTATGACCTCCTTGATGTTCTTGCGGTCAATCTCGATGGCGTCCACGGAGCCCACCTTGACGCCCTGGTACTTGACCTGGGCGCCCACATCCAGGCCGCTGACGGCCTCCGTGAAGCGAGCGTAATAGGTGTCCTTCTTCTGGGTCAGGCGGGTGCCCAGCACGGACACGAACATGGCCCCCGTGAGGACCGCCGCCACCGCAACGAAGATGCCCAGCCGGGCCTTCTGGCTTTTGGTAATCATTTCCCCTCCAGCACATAGGAAAGCAGGGCAGGGCGTTTGCGTCGACCCTCACCTTTTCTTCCGAAGAACGCCCTCACGACAGCATGCTCGCTGGCGTCCGCCGCCGCAAGGTCCCCGGTGAAGACCAGGCTGCCGGGTTGCAGCATCACGATGTTGTCCGCAATGGCGCGGATGGAGCCAAGCTCGTGGGTGACCACCACCACCGTCATGCCCTGGAGGCGCTTGAGGTTCAGGATCAGCTCGTCCAGGCCCGCAGCGGTCACCGGGTCCAGACCCGCGGAGGGTTCGTCGCAGAACAGGACCTCGGGGTCCAACACCATGGCCCGGGCCAGGGCGGCGCGCTTCTTCATGCCGCCGGACAACTCCGAGGGCAGCATGTGGGCGGCGTGCTCCAGGTCCACCTGGCGAAGCCGCAGGAGGGCCGTCTCAACCATGATGTCTTCTGGAAGGTTTGTGTGTTCACGCAATGGAATCATTACATTTTCAAGGACCGTGATGGAGTTCAGCATGGCCCCGCCCTGGAACAGCACGCCGATGCGCGTCAGGAGCTTTTGGGATTCCGCCTCGTCCAGGGAATAGAGGTTCTGGCCCAGCAGGAGGACCTCGCCGGACAGCGGAGGGAGGAGCCCGATGGCGGCCTTCAGGAGCGTGGATTTGCCGCAACCCGATCCGCCGACAATGCAGGTGATGGTCCCCTGGAGGAAGGTCAGATCGGTGTCCGTAAGGGTGGTCAGGCCCGGGTACCCCAGGGTCAGCTTGCTGCATTGGACTGCCGGTGTGGCCATGGTCCCCCCTAGTCCCCGAAGTAGAAGATGATGGAGAAGATGGCGTCGGCGGTGATGACCAGGAAGATGGACGCCACCACCGCGTTGGTGGTTGCCACACCCACGCCAGCCGCGCCGCCCCTGGCCCGGAAGCCGATGAAGGCCGACACCAGGCCGATGATCCAGGCGAACACGAAGCTCTTGAGGACACCTTGAGAGACATCCAGCAGCCCCACCGAGCCCACAAGCTGATTCCAGAACACGGAGAAGCTGAGGTCCAGGTACAGCATGGCGACGATGAGGCCGCCCAGGATACCAACGAGATCGGCTACGGTCGTCAGGAGAGGCTGGGTGAGGGTGATGGCCAGCATCTTGGGGGTCAGCACATAACGAAGGGGGTTGACGCCCATGGTCTTCAGCGCGTCCATCTCTTCGGAGATGACCATGGTGGAGATCTCGGCGGCAATGCTGGAGCCCACTCGGCCAGCCATCAGAATGGCGGTCATCAGGGGGCCAAGTTCGACGATCATGGCCAGGCCCACCATGTTGGCGATGTAGATGTCGGCCCCAAACTGCTTGAGCTGGGCGGCAGCCTGGAGGGCCGTGGTGAGGCCCACCAGGAAGGCAATGAGGGCGACGATGCCAAGGCTTTGGTAGCCGATGAGGACGGCCTGCTCAAGGAAGGTACGAAGGGGCACCTTGCGGGTCCGCACGCCTTTAAAGCTAAACACGATGGTATCTGATGTAAGTACCAGAAATGAAATGAACATTTCTACATAAGAAATAGCCTCAGTGCCGATCCGGAGGAAGAACCCCGGGGCCTCCTTGCCGCGGTCCGAGGCGGGTCCGGCGGCCTCAAAGACCCCCAGGAAGTTGCGGTGGGCGGGGGACTCCAGTTCGAGCTTCAGGCTGACCCCACGGGCGGCGGCCTCCCGGCGGGCGACGCTGAGCATGGCGGCGCCGGTGCCGTCGAGGTTGGCAGTGGGCGCCAGGGAGAAGACCACCGGCTCCTTGCCTGCTTTTTTCAGCGCCAGGGAGAGGGCTGCCCAGGCCTCAGCGGTGGTCCCGCGGGTGAGATCCTTGTCCCAGGAAACTCGCATTGAACCCTACCTTCGGGGCGCAACTGCCCCAGGGGATGATACGACGACCAGGACAGGGCGAAAAAAAACAGATCCATTTCCTGGAACGAGATGGCTATACTACCGCCCGCAACAGCCGAATTGCCCCCGAACGCGAGGATGCTGACCATGAACGACCAGAAGTTTGATAATGGCGATGCCGCCCCCACCGCGGCGGAAGTACTGGCTGAACTGGACGAGTTGCTGGGCACCCAAGGGGCTGCCGAGCC
>CAZMEC010000166.1:0-1677 GCA_964565265.1 uncultured Myxococcales bacterium | reverse complement strand
GCCGAGGAGCCTAATCCGAACCCCGACCGCGAGGGAGGGGGTCCCGAGCCGGTGGCTGCCGAGCCCGTGGCCGAGGAGCCCAATCCGAACCCCGACCGCGAGGGAGGGGGTCCTGAGCCGGTGGCCGAAGAGCCGGTAGCCGAAGAACCCGTCGCCGCCGAGCCCGTCGCCCCCCCTCTCGACGACTCCCCCGCGCCCCCTCCCTCAACGGACCTGGATGTCTGGGGTTTCGTGGACTCCCAGGGCCACATTCGCCAGCGGGACGGCTTCTTCTTCAAGGGGCGCATCCTGGGGAAGGCCAAGCCCGGCGAGGACGCGACGGCGGCGCTCACTCCTCATGTGCTGAAGTTCCGCGAGATCGAAGAACTGGTGGCCAAGGCCGAGGACAACATCCGGGGCAGCAAGAACAAGGCCCGCTTCTTCGAGCGCATCGTGGGAATGTTGGACTGGCTGCCCACGGCGCCCGCCATCGGGGACTTCGACTCTCTCATCGCCCGGGCCTCTCGGCTGAAGGAAGACATCGAAGTGGAGATGGGCAACAACCGCTCCACGAAGGAATCCATCGTGCGGCGCGCAGAGGAACTGGCGGCCCACCCGGAGACCAGGAATTCGCGGGACGCCATGCGGGGCCTGATGGACCAGTGGCGGGGCGTGGAGTCCGCAGGGAAGGGCACGGATGACGCCCTGTGGAAGCAATTCACGGAGTTCCGCGAGGCCTTCTTCGTGAAGGACCGCGAGTTCACCCGGACCCGGGGCAAGGAAGTGTCTGACAACCGGGCCCGCAAGGAGGAGCTTTGCCTGAAGGCCGAGGCCCTGTCCAACTCGACGGATTGGCGTACGGCGGCGGGGGCCCTGACGGCCCTGATGGAGGAGTGGAAACAGACGCCCAGTGCTGGCCGGGGCGCGGACCAGGCGCTGTGGACCAGGTTCCGGGCTGCCCAGAGTCTGTTCTACAAGCGGCGTCAGGACCATTTTGGCCAAAGCGGCGGGTCCCTGGAGGACAACCAGAAGCGCAAGGAGGCCCTGTGCCTGGAGGCCGAGGCCCTGGTGCTGGTGTTCGACCCCAAGGCCGCCCGAGAGAAGGTGCGCAACCTGCATGACGAGTGGAAGACCCTGGGGCCCGCTCCGGGGAAGGCCAACAACGAACTCTGGGACCGCTTCCGCAAGGCCTGCGACAAGGCCTTCGAGACCGTCGCCAGCGAGCAGAACGCCGTGCGGGGACAGTGGGTGATGGCTCTCAAGGATGCCCTGACCCGCAAGACCGAAGCCGCGGAGCGCATCAAGGACAGCCTGGCCCACGACCAGGAGGTGCTGGCCCGCTGGGAAGACACCCTGGCCAAGACCACCGACGGCGAAGGCGCCGAGGAGATCCGCGCCGGCCTGGAGAAGCGGATAGCCGAGACCAAAGAAAAGATGACCTCCAAGACGGGCCGCCTCGCCGACCTCGAATCCGACCTCGCCGAGATCAAGAAGAAGCTGCGCTAAACCCCAAGACAAGCGGTTCAGCACCCACGCTTTTCCCAGGGGCCGGGGCGGGGGTAGCGCCTCGGAGAGCCGGCGGCCGGGGGGATTGTTCCCCCCTCTCCGCCTAGCCCCTTCAAGCGGCACACGCCCCCCTTTTTAGAGGAAAGCCGCTTGAAGAGGCTGCCTCCGAAGCGCCACCCCACGCCCCGGCCC
>CAZMEC010000165.1:0-7347 GCA_964565265.1 uncultured Myxococcales bacterium | reverse complement strand
GATCTTGAGATGTGATTAATAGCAAGCCCACGGGGGGAAGGGGATTTGGAAGGGGCATTGGGATCAGAGTCGGTCCAGGAAGGCTTGCAGGTCTTGGGGCAGGGGGCTTTCCAGGTGTAGGGGCTGGCCCTTCCAGTCCAGGTTTAGGGTGGTCGAGTGGAGGAACAGCCTGGGGGGTCCCAGGGGCTTGTCGCGCTCGGGGCTGCCGTACTTGGGGTCGCCCACTATGGGGAAGCCGGCGTCGGCCAGGTGGAAGCGCAGTTGGTGGCGGCGGCCCGTCTCCAGTTCCAGCCTCAGCAGGGCCAGGGGGCCCCGGGGTTCCACCGTGAGGCAGCGGGAGAGGGCTGACAGCAGCTCGACCCGGTCCTCCTCCGAGGCCGGCACCGGGCGGTCGAACTCCTGGCCCGGGGTAGGGTGGCCGTGGACCAGGGCCAGGTACTGCCGGCGCACCTGGTGGGCCCGCAGCAGGCGGTCCAGGGCCGTCGCGCCATCCTGGTTCAGGGCAAAGACCATCAGCCCCGAGGTGCCCGCGTCTAGCCTGTGAACGGGAAATACCCCCGCGCCCCCAAGCAAAGCCGGCAGGTATTCGGCCAGGGTCTTCTCGCCTGTGTGGGTGGGAGGCATGGTGGCCAGCCCCGCGGGCTTGTTCACCACCACCAGGTCTTCGTTGCGCCAAACAATGCAGTCGGCCCCGGGGATCACCCGGCGGGAGGGCCGGCGGCGGTCCGTGTCCACGGACACCAGGGCGCCCTCGGGGGGCTGGTGCCAGGGGTCCTCGACCAGGGCGCCGTCCACATGCACCTTGCCAAGTTTCACCAGGCTTTGGGCCTGAGACCAGGACAGAGCCAACTGCAGCCGCAGGGCTCTGGCCAGGGCCATGCCGCCGGGGGCCGGGAACTGCTTCTTGAGGCGTCCTAGAACCATACACCCTTCTTTGAGCTGAACCTCTCCATGTACTCCAGGGCCTTGTCCAGGTTGGCCCGGAAGACCGCGAAGGGCACCTTGCGCCGCTTGTGGTTGTCGCTCTTGTCCAGGGCCAGGTAGGCCGTCAGTTGTTCCACCGTGGTCACGCCCTGGCGGTGCAGGAAGGTGGGTGCGGGCCGTTCCCCAGCGATGAACTCGGCCAGGTGCGTCAGTCGCTCGAAGGTGCGCCGGTTGAAGCGGCCCAGCTTCACCTGGTCCCGCATGTCCGTAAGGGACCGGGCCGCCCCGCCCTTGAAGGTGCCGCCGTTGTCCAGGGAGAAGAGGCGGCTCTCGCCGAAGTCCAACAGGCACTTGCTGGTCTCCTTGGCGCCCTTGAGGGAGCGGACCTCCAGGTTGGCCCCGGGGAAGCGGTCTTCGTTGGCGTTCAGGACATCCATGATGAGCAGGTCCGAGAGGTCCCGGGCCAGCAGGTTCTGGTCCAACCAGCCGCGGTACTCGGCCTTGCGGCAATGGTCCGGCTTGTACAGCTTGGAGCTGAGCTCCAGGGGGACCTTCTTGCCCTTCTCGGGCTTGGGCCCGCCAATCCTCAAGGTCTGCACAATGGAGTGGCGCTTGAGCTTCTCCACCTTGCCGATGCCCTGAAAGAAGATGAAGTCCTTGACCCAGTCCTTCACGGCCCCCTCCAGGTGGCCGCTGCGGCAGCGGTCGATTATCAGCCTGCGGTTCTTCTCCTTGAGGCCCTTGTACTTGACCTTGCCAAGCTCGGCCGCGGCCTTGGCGCAGCCTCGGGAATCCAGCTCGTGGAGCACCGTCACGGGATACATGGCCTCCAGCCCCAGCAGCTTGGCCATGCGCCAGGTGAAGACCTCGCCGCGGTGATAGGTGTTGCCGTTGCTGGGCTTGAACATCGCCACGGTGGTGCCCTCGCGGTCCTTGATCTTCAGCCAGATGCTGGTGCCCTCAAAGCCCGCCGGGGCCTTGAAGCTCCAGGCGTCGTCGGCCAAATCGAGGCTCTCCAGGCGGGCCTCCACCAGGGGCGGCTTGCTTGCCAGTGCCTTGGCCTTTTCCGGGTCCAGGGTGGCCAGTTCTGCCAGCATCTTCAGGGCCCGGGCAGGCTCTCCGGCTTTGGCCAGCAGCAGCGTCAGGGCCTCCGTGGCCTCCGCCCCCTGGACCAGCGGCTGGGCCGCCTTGGCGCTGCGCAGCGCCCCCTCCCGGTCTCCCTGGTCCAGCAACCTGTCCGCGTTGCGCAGCCAGAAGGCGCCCCGGTCCGCAGGCTTGATGGCCGTGCCCTTGCCGCTCCCCGGGGACTGCACCACGAAGGCCTTGCCCAGGCTGGGCACAGTGACCGTGACCACCAGATCACAGGTGGGGCTCCAGGAGGCCACGACCTCCACGCTCAGCCCCCGGGGCACGGGAAGCTTGTGCTGCTGCGCCTCCCCCTCGCCCCCCTGAATCAGCACCAGGGTCTCCCGCTTCTCCCGAAGGAGCTCCACCGAGCGGCTCAGATCCTGACAGATCAAGGAAATGCCTGGCCGCTGGGTCAGCTTGTACTTCTCCACCAGGTCCCCAGGGATGCAGCGCTTGGGCAGCTCCTTGGGGGCCGCCAGGAGGTCCCCCTTGCAGGTGCTCAGCGTGACGCTGTCCAGGATCTTCCCCTTGGAGTCCAGCACCTGATACAGCAGGCCCGCCCCAGCCGGAGAGGCCAGCAGCGCCGGAAAACCCTTCGCCCACAGGACCGCAATGCCCTTGGCCTGGGGGGCTTCGGGGGCTGCGGGGGTGGCAGAGAACACCGTCAACAACAACCATAGACTTGTGAGCGTCACCTTGGCCTCCTTGAAACCGGTCTGGGAGGTTAGCACAGCACCCCGGACCGCGCCACAAACGGGCCCCAGGAAAAGGCGCTTGACAAAGGGGGACCATGCCGTTATTCCATAGCGCCTGAATCCAGACCCGGGGAGTAAACGAATGGTGGATCTGACCAAGTTCGGCAAGAAGCACGAATGCGGCGCCTGCGGCACCAAGTTCTACGACATGAACAAGCCCAAGCCCATCTGCCCCAAGTGCGGGGGCGTGCCGGCCAAGGGCAAGGCCAAGGCCAAGAAGGCCCCGGTGGAAGACGACAAGTACGATGCCCCGGAGGTCTCCGATCTCCTGGACGGGGAAGATCCCGAGGTCCACGAGGGCATTGACATGGATATGGACATGGAGATGGACTTTGGGGTGCTGGATGAGAACGACACCCAGGGCCTGCCCCACCTGCCCGAAGAAGATACGGAAGAAGAAGAAGAAGACCCCAACGGCGGCTTCGAAGCCTAGGCCATCTTGCGCCACTCAGCGATGAAACTGCGGACAGCCTTGGCCTCCTCAGGGTCCACCACCAGGTGGGACAGCAGCACATAGCACAACAGGTCAAAGAGCAGCAGATCAAAGACCAGCTTGGGGTCTCCCAGGAAGTACCAGCCAACCACCGGCCCGAAGATTATGCTGGCCAGGAAGCACCACTTGCCGAAGTGGATGATGCCCCGGAATTTGCGGCCGTGATGGCCCAGGAAGGGGATGTAGGACAGCATGGCGAAGGCCAGCAGGACGATGATGGCGGCGGACAGGAAGTAGAAGTACTGGCTGACGCTGGCGCCCAGGAAGCGGAACAGGGAGGACTGGAACAGCGCCACCAGGAGGAGGGCCACGCCAGGCCGAGGGAGGCCCACGAAGAACCCGTCATACTCCAGCCGACGGACATTGTAGCGGGCGGCCCGGATGGTGCCCACGGCGGGTAACAGGAAGCCCAGGGCCGCAGCGGCCAGGAGGGGCCACTGGGCCTGGTGATAGAAGGCGTGGAACACGATGAAGCCGGGGGCCACCGAGTAGGTGATGAGGTCGCACAGGTTGTCCAGCTCGCCGCCAAACTTGTCGTGCTGCTTCATGAGCCTGGCCACGATGCCGTCGGACACATCAAACAGGAAGCCCAGGATGATCAGGTAGCAGGCCAGGGAGAAGTTGTCGGCGTCCAGCATCAGGGCGACCACTGCGGCAAACCCGCAGCCCAGGTTTCCCAGCGTCACATAGTCCTTCAGTTTCATTGGATGGCGCTTTCCTTGGTTACATCGTAGTGGGAGAACTTCATCATGAAGACTCCCCGGCCCTGGGTGCGGTTGCGGAGGTCTGAGGAGTAGCCGAACATGCGGCGCAGGGCGACGGTGGCGCTGACCACCCGGCGGTTCCCGCGGGAGCTCATGTCCCCGATGGAGCCTCGGCGTTCGTTGATGGAGGAGATGGCATCGCCAAGGTTCTCCTCGGGGACGCTGATCTCCAGGGCCATGATGGGCTCCATCAGGAGGGGATTGGCCTCGGCGCAGGCCTTGCGGGCGGCTTCGGCGGCGGCGATGCGGAAGGCCACCGGGGTGGAGGCGCCGTCCAGGTACTCGGTGTCCAGCAGGGTCATGCGCAGGTCCGCCATCTGGTAGCCGTGGAGGGGCCCGGACTTGGCCACATCCATGGCGCCATCCCGGCAGGCTTCAAGGTACTCAGGCGTCAGGAAGGGCTTCTCACAGGTGTTTGCAAACTCCAGGCCCGTGCCCCGGTCCAGGGGCTCCACCCGGAGCTTCACCACGGCAAAGACCCGCCGCTCCTCGTGGGTGCGGTCGAAGCGGCCCTCGGCCTCGGCCTTGCAGCCGATGGTCTCGCGGAACACCACCTGGGGTTTGCCCACGCGAACCTGCAGGCCGAACTGGCGCCGCAGCCGATCCACGATGATCTCCAGGTGCAGTTCGCCCATGCCGGCGATGAGGCGCTGGCCCGTCTCCTGGTCCTCGTGGGTGCGGAAGGTGGGGTCCTCCTCGGCCATCTTCTGGAGGCTCTCCTCCATCTTCTCCTTGTCCGCCAGGGTCTCCGGCTCCAGGGCCTGATGCACCACCGGTTCGTAGCCCTTGATGCTTTCCATCACGAGGGGCTTGGACTGGTCGCAGAGGGTGTCGCCGGTGCCCGTCAGCTTGAGGCCCAGGACGCCCACGATGCTACCCGCTCCGGCGGACTCGATGCGCTTCTTGTCGGAGGAGTGCATCTGGAAGACCCGGGAGACGCGCTCACTGAGGTTTCGGGTGGCGTTATACAGGGCGTCGCCCACGCTGAAGCGCCCGGAGTAGATGCGCAGATAGGTCATGCGGCGGCCATCCTCCTGCATCTGGACCTTGAAGGCCAGGGCGCAGAAGGGCTCCTTCTCGGTGAGGAGCCGGGTGATGGTTTCGCCGGTCTTGGGGTGGATGCCGGTGACGCTGATGAGGTCCGCAGGGGACGGCAGGTAGCGCACCACAGCGTCCAGGATGGGCGGGATGCCCTTGTTCTTCAGCGCCGAGCCGCACAGCAGGGGCGCCACCTGGCGGGCGATGGTGGCCTTGCGGATGACCTCGTGGAGCAGCTCCTCGGGGACCTCGCTGCCTTCCAGGAAGAGCTCGGCGATGCGGTTGTCAAAGTCCGCCAAGGCCTCGATGGTGGCTTCCCTGGTGGCCTTGGCCTCGGCCAGAAGGTCGGCGGGGACGGGGATCTCAGTGGCCACGGAGGGGTCCTGGCCGTCATAGGTCCAGGCCCTCATGGTCAACAGGTCCACGAAGCCCACATGGGCGCTCTCCAGGCCGATGGGAATCTGGATGGGCAGGTGAATGAACTCCGGGAAGCTGGCCCGGAGGCTGTCCACGCAGCGCTGGAAGGAGGCCCCGAAGCGGTCCAGTTTGTTGATGAACACCAGGCGCGGCACATTGAAACGGTTGGCCTGATCCCAGACGGTCTCGGTCTGGGGCTCCACGCCCTCCACGCCATCCAGGACGGTGACGACGCCGTCCAGCACGCGCAGACTCCGCTCGACCTCAATGGTGAAGTCCACATGTCCGGGGGTGTCAATGAGATGAACCTCGTGGCCGTTCCAGTCGAAGCTGGTGACCGCCGAGGTGATGGTGATGCCTCGCTCCTGCTCCTGGGGCATCCAGTCCATGACAGCCTGGCCCTCGTGGACCTCGCCCATCCTATGGACCTTGCCGGTGATGAACAGCAGCCGCTCGGAGAGAGTGGTCTTTCCGGCGTCAATATGAGCCATGATCCCGATGTTTCTAAGGTTGGATCCGGCGTCGTTCTTCTTGGCCACCAAAGGCCCCCTTTCCCAAAAAAGCGGGGCTTAGATAACCACAAGCGACGCGCAGCGTCAACTGTCAGAAAACCGCCGCCGGGGGGGCCTGTAGAAGGACGACTCGGGCCTGAAAGCGTCGCGGATCCAGCGCAGCGCCGGCGGGTCGTTGCGGTGGTCCACCGCCAGGACATCGAAGCGCAGGTTGGGGTCCCTGAGGCCAACGCTGGCCAGATACATGGAGGCCGCATGGATGACCCGCTGTTGCTTGGGGCGGGTGACCGTGGCCTCGGGCCCGGACAGATAGCTGCCCGTCGTGGAGCGCACCTCCACAAACACGATGGTGTCACCGTCCAGGCAGATGAGGTCCAACTCGCCGCCGGGCACAACCTGGTTGAAGGCCACAATCTGGAGGCCTTGGGCCACCAGGAATTCGGCGGCCAGGTGTTCGGAGTGATTTCCCAGGGCCTTTCGGGGGTCCAGGGGGCCAGGGGGATGGGGGGGCTTGGTTTTCTTTTTCATGCCCTGTTGTTTCGAACGGGGCGCGAAGCGGGGAAGAGGTTTTTTTGGTCAGCAGCCCTTGCAGGGGGCGTAGCTCATCCGGTGATGCGGCGAGGGGCCATGGGCCCTCAAGGCGGCCAGATGGTCGGGGGTGCCATAGGCCTTGTTCCTGTCCCAGTGGTATTGGGGAAACTCCTCATGGAGCTGAAGCATGACCCGGTCTCGGGTGACCTTGGCCAGGACTGAGGCGCAGGCCACCGCCAGGGAGAGGAAATCCCCCTGGATCACCGCCTTCTGGGGACAGCGGGTCCACTGGCGCAGGGGCTGGTTGCCATCCACCAGCAACAACACCTGGGAGGGTTTGAGGTCCGGGTGGCGGGCCAAGAGCCCCTCCAAGACCTCCCCTGCGGCCTGGGCCATGCCCAGCAGAGAGGCCTCCAGGATGTTGATCTCGTCGATGGTGTCCACGGGGACGGAGGCAAGTGCCCGCGGCAGATCCAGGGCCTCAAGGCTTCGCAGGGCCCTCTCCCGGGCCGCCCCGCTCAGCTTCTTGGAGTCCGTCATCCCGGGCAGCGCAAACCCCGGCGTGAGGGCCACCGCCGCCGCATGGAGGGGCCCGGCCAGACAGCCACGACCGGCCTCGTCGGCACCGATGACAAAGCGCAGGAATGGATCCTTGAAAGCACGCTGCTCAAGCAGACCCGTGTAGGCTTCTTCCGGGGGGAAGAGGTCCTTGACCATGGGGTAGGGGGAGGGCTGGGACTAGATGCGGCTGAGGCTCTTGATGCGGGCGGACTTGCCGCGCAGCT
>CAZMEC010000164.1:5314-7356 GCA_964565265.1 uncultured Myxococcales bacterium | reverse complement strand
TGGCGTCGGCCTCGTTCTTGACGGTGCCGAGCAGCTTCTTGTACTCGGCCCACGACGCCTTCCGGGCCAGGAAGATTTCCTCTTCGCGGTCGGGCACGACGATCTGGAAGAGGCGCAGCCCTGGGTTGTCGGCCCGGAGCTGCTCCACGATCTCGGCGGTGCGCTGTTCGGTGGTCTTGTTTTGGTCTTCCATGGTCTTCTCCCTTTGAATTACGGCGTCCCGGCCAGGCCGATGACATCGTCCAGTTTCACCACCCCGGAGCCCAGCGCGGCGCCAAGCAGAAGCAGGCCAACCATCCGCAGCCACTTGAGGGTCTTGTCGTTCTGAGCCGCATTGACCATGAGCGTCGTCACGGCAAGCTCCAGTTTGCCCACCCGGCCAGCCAGCGCGTCGATCTTCTCGCCAAGCAGTTTGACATCTTCAACAGACATGGGGCCCTCCTACACCAGCCCTTCGGCGTCCATGGCGATGCCGGAGAGCTTGCGGCCCACCGACTCGTCGTCCACCGCGTAGCCGCCCTCCACATCGGTGAACTCAAACCCCAGGAACCTGATGATCCGCTGGGCGTTGTTCTTCGCCGGGTAGACGATGAGGACGGTGCAGTTGCGCAGGTCCAGCAGGTCCGAGAACTCCTGGCCACCGACCCTGAAGGTCTTCAATTGCACGGGCACGGCCCGGGCGGCGTTGACTCCTTCCTCAAGGATTGCTTTGTTCAGCTCCTTGACCTCGAAGTCGACCTCGTATTCCTTCGGGCCTCTGCCCATGGCGTGGGGCTTGCGATACCCCGCGCCCCGGATGACGGACTTGGCCTGGCTGGCCTTCCACGAGAGGTTTTGGAGGGCCATGACCTTGATGCCGTCGACCAGCAAGGAGATCTCTTCCCCCGAGGCCCCCTGAATGAATCCTTCTTGTGCCATGCTTCACCTTCCTACTTCAGGTACACCGTGGTGTAGATCATCTCCATGGCGCGCCGGGGCTGGATGCCAAGGCTCACATACACATCGCCCAGCAGCCGGTCGTTGGCCGTGGAGGAGGCGGTCAGCTCGAAGGCGTCAATCTGGCCGGCGTCCTTCATCTGTTCCAGCGGCCGCGACATGGCGGACTCCAGGCGCCGCAGGCCTTCGCCGGCGGAGTCGTTCTCCTCGCCCACATAGAGCTGGGCAGCTTCGCGGGCGGCCTTGGACCCGTAGTAGACGGCACGAAGGTCATTGACGCGGGAGTAGTCAGTCCCTGACGGTCCGCCAGTCAGACTGTGAGTGATGACGAAGCCGCGCCCCGGCTTGAACCGGATGCAGTTGCAGCGGGCCTGGATGAGGGTCTCCAGATGGCCGGGCCCGAACTCGGGCAGCAGTTCCAGCACGCCGGGAACCTGCTTGTTGATGAGGGACTTCTGGACCTCAAGGCCCGCCATGGTCCCGCCACAGGCTGCGGTGATGCTGTTGTCGTACTCTACGCCATCGGACCCCAGGAAGCGGGCGCCGCCGACGAAGACGACAGCGTTGCGGTCAGCCACGCCGGCCATGCGGTCAGCGATGGTGTCCACATAGGTCTGCAGGGCGGTCAGGTAGGCGGCAGTACCCTTCTCCGCGGCGGTCACGAAAGCGGGCACTTCCAGAATGGCGAAGCGCTCGGCCTGGTGAAGCTTCTGCATCTGGTCGCAGTGCAGGAGGATGGCGGTCCAGAGGGGCTCGGTGTTGGCGCCGACGGCGTGAATCCAAGAGACCTCGGTCAGGCCTTCCGTGGCTGCCAGGCCGTCGAGGTAGTCCAGGTTGGTGAGCTCTCCACCGTCGCTGCCGCCAGTGAACTGCATCGGCAGAGGCAAGGACAGGAGCGGACCGGTCGGGCCTTCCAGAAGGGTAACCGCGTGGACGCCGCCGGCGTTGATGGCGGTTTCCAGCTTGCCCAGCACCTCAAAGAGCTTGGCCTCGACGGAGTACTCGGTGGGTGACGGAGGCTCGAAGTTGAGGTCTTCGACCGTGACGGTCGTGCGGACCTGGGCGTCAGCGATGAAGGCACCGATCCCCTCGACCAGCGCTGGCAG
>CAZMEC010000164.1:1866-5214 GCA_964565265.1 uncultured Myxococcales bacterium | reverse complement strand
CCTTGGCGGTCAGGTCCAGGCAGAAGAGCTTGGCGGAGTCCAGGTCGCCGTTGAAGACCTGGGTGGGGGTGACCTGGCGATCAGCCCCTTCGATTTCGGCGTTGGTGATGCCGGCGGCCTGGAGGTTGCGGGTCTGGGTGAGGACCAGGCCGTTGGAGGTCTTTTCGAACAGCAGCGCGTGCTTGGTGGAGGTGAGCTCAATGGCGACCTCCGGACCCATCGGGACCGCGAAGATCCCGGTGGCGGGGCGAGCATCGGGGATGAGACCGGTGAGTGCCCTGGTGTCGGCGTCCAGCAGCGTGCCGTTGGCATCGAAATGCCAGATCTTCTCAATGGTCCCCGAAGAGGTGATCGCCCCCACCACCCAGAACTCGACCACATAGATGGCGCCCCTGGCAACGGCAGTGGCGCAGACCCCTCTGACGGCCGTCAGGTTGGGGATTGCCGAGGTCAGGTTGATCTCCTTGATGATCTGGAAGTTGGCGTCGTAGACGAAGACCTTTCTCGGGGATCCGTCGTAGATGCCCACATAGCCAAGCTTCGGGCTGGAGACCTGGTGGCGGACATAGACCTGGTGGTTGTCGCCGGAGGCCCCGTAGTCACCGCGAAGCAGCAGCGCCGGTTCGCCATGAAGGCCGATGAGTTCCACGGAAGCCTGGGTCGGCGTGCCCAGCCGGATGGCGTGGATTCTGGAACTGCCGGCGTTGAAGGCCTCCTCGAGGGCGCGCAGCAGGGGCCCACCCTTGAAGATGGTGCGGGCATTCTTCTTGGCGTCGGGCCCCGACAGCGTGTAGGCCTTGCCGGGGACACCGCCCAAGGCGGCGCCAATCTTGGCTTCGACATTGGCCAGGGAAGCGGCAACCACGCCGAGGCTGCCGTCCTTGTATTCGGTGTAGGTGTCCGGGATCAGCTTCTTCATCACCATGGCTATCTCTCCTTGGCCGGCCTGGCCAGCCACTCAGCGCGCTTCGCCAGGAACTCGCTCTTGGTCAGTCGGATCCCGTCGTTCCAGCCGAAGGCCTTCTTCAGCGCAGCAGCCACCACGGGTGAGGTGCCAGTCAGGGCCACCAGGGACTGCAGAGGCACCTTCTGGGCCTGGACCGTCTGAGTCACGCTGACGGCCTGCTCAGTCACCGGGGAGGCAGGTGAGTCAGCAGGAGTGATGACCCCAGGAGTCTCCTGAGTCTCGGGCTGCACGGCGCTCTTCGTTTCGTCTTTCTTGCTCATTGCTCTGCCCCCTGTTCCTCAAGATGGATGTGTTGCATGACCTGGGCGACGGGCCGCTCAATCGGCACCAGCCGGGTCACCTTCAGAGTCAGTGCCCCGCGATACAAAAACGGCTCGCCGGTGGTGTCGGCTGGGACTGCTTGGGTTCCGGCAAGGGCCAGGTGCTCAATGGAGAAGGCCACCGCTGGCTGCGCCTCGGTGTCCGTCAGCACGACTGGACCGTCTCCGGCCTTGGCCTCGAGGACCGCCGCCTCAATCTGACCCAGCAGGCTCTCGACCATCGCTTGTCCGTTGCACTGGAGGGGCGACGAAGCATTCAGAGTCAGCCGAAAGGCCGTCTCCTCGCGGTACACGCGTCCGGACCCATTCACCCAGCCGGTCCCGCCATCGCGGTTGGAGTGGTCCTTCTTCCCGCAGCCCATGGGCACCATTGACCGTGAAACCTCGGCAACCGTGCAGGCCGGATACTTGGCCTTGGTGTTGGCCAGGTCGTCGGCGTACACATGGAGGCCCGACACCTTCGAGGCCACCCACAGACCCAGCGCGCGTTTGAGGGAGCCGCTCATCTGGCCCCCCGTTCAAACCTGGCAATGGCCCTGGCAATCGCGGCGCCAAAGATCTTGCTGGCCTGCCGCTTGCCCTCCAGGAACGCGGGCTCCAGGAAGGGCTGGGCCTCGGTCCTGCGGGTGCCATATTCCACATAGGGTGCGTAGGCGGTGTTGGTGCCCACATAGCCGGCAGCCCACGATTCGATGACGGGCGTGATGGAGGCCCGCAGCTTGCCGGTGTCCACCGGGCAGGCCTTCTTCGCTGTCGCCTCAACCAGCAGCACCAGGTCCCTCACTGCCTTGCCCATCTCCTCGGCGACGACCCCTGGCATCTCCTTGAGGGCCTTCTGCAGCCGGTCAATCCTCCGCAGGTCCATGCTGATGGTGGCGAGCTGTCCTTTAGCCATCGCGTCTCTCCAGCGTGAGGCTCAGGTCCAGGTGCGTGATGGCCCCGAAGAAGTTGTGCTCCTTGACGGCGGTGACACGGTAGCGGTCCTGGCCGATGACCAAGAAATCGGACTCCCTAATCCCGGAGTCAGGCAGCACGCTGGCCACCGCGTCGGCCCCGAGTTCAGTCAGATCCTTGGGCGGGAGACTCTGCACCTCAACAGGTACAGTCCCGACCTCAGTCAGGCCTGACTCATGGGGGCCATAGAAGGTCCCCTCCCCAGCCACGACAGGACGCAGGACTCTGGCAGTCACCCCGGACTGGGTGATGAGCCACCGCACCTCGCGCACCGCCTGGGCTGGGTAGGTCGACTTCACTGAGTGACCTCCGGCGCCGGCATCCACAGCTTCAAGGGCTCGCACTTGATGCTGGTTTTGCCCGTTTGGTCCAGGTCACCCTGGCAGCGGAACTCCACCAGGTTGCTGGAGTCAGTGCAGCCCGCAAACATTCCGCCGCCGTAGGTCAGGTTCTGGTTCCAATCCACCGAGAAGGCCGGCGCCACCGTCACCATGCTGCAGCCAACGAAGTACTGGGATGCCGTGGCGAGGACCGCCTGCTGGCTGTCGATGACGAACTGCTTGGTGACTCCCGTCCCGCAGGAGGAGACCAGGAAGGCCAGCAGCAGGACAGCGAGGGCAGTGGGTCCGGGGCCAGGGCCATTCCCCGGCTTGGAGTCCTTGGCCTTCTGGGCCGCAGCCCGTTTTTCCCTGGCCCGCTCCACCAGCAGCAGGTCCATGCCCTTCCCGGTGATGCCGCCTTCCATGGCAAACAGAGCCAGCAGGCCCAGGCTGTTGCCCTGGTCCACGGCCAGCAAACCTAAGGCCGCGACGAAGCAGCGCAGCAGTAGGGAGAGATTCTCGGCAATGCCATAGGCAAAGGGGTCCAACTTGATCTTCATTCAGGCACCTCCTCTTGCTGTTCCAGGGTGGCCACGGAGAAGGCCAGGGGCCGAAGCTCCAGCTTCAGCAGCGACTCGTCGCCGGCCGGGTTGATTCGGGAAGTTCTGGCGGCGTACTCCGCGAGCAGATCCTTCTCCAGGTCGGCCCAGTTCTTGGCCTCGGAGGAGCGGTTCATGGACTTGTCCCCCGAGGCGAAGCTGATCCGGTTGGAGGCCTGGGCCCGCAG
>CAZMEC010000164.1:0-1766 GCA_964565265.1 uncultured Myxococcales bacterium | reverse complement strand
GCTGCAGTCCACCAGGCTTGAGCCCTGGGACGCCCCGGCCACCACGGTCACGGTGCCGGTCCCGGCGTAGGTGACCTCGAGGTCGAAGAGGCCCAGTTCCAGGTCGGTCTCCACCAGCAGATCCGAGGTCCCAGATCCGGCCAGCACGGTCCCCTTGTTGGCGGGACCCAGGGCCATGGTGGCACCCGCGGTGCAGGTCAGCCGCAGCCTCTCCTTCTTGATGAGCGGGTCGCCCAGGAGGTTCTGCAAGGTCACGGGCAGCCCGATCTTGTTGTTGGCCTCCGGGCTTGCGGGGCCCCAGGCGACCTTGGCGAACTTGTCCGCCACGGCCTTGCCCAGTTCGTCCAGGTCCAGCGTCTTGACAGGTTTCACAGCATCAGCGATTGCCATTTTCTTCTCTCCTTATTCCTGGGTGAACGCCACCTCGGCCACCGCCCGGCAGTCCAACATCGGACTGGCCTGGGTGGGCCCGGCGGCTACGGTTACCGAAATCTCTTCGTCGCAGGCCACGGCCAGGGCCAGCAGCCCGGAGGCGTCCGTCCTGGCGATGAGGTCGCTGGTGCCATCACCCGAGAGCGCGGTGCCAGCGTCCCCCACGGTCAGGGTGGCCCGCTCGTCGCAGGTGAGCCGCACCAGGTGGGCGGCCTCCACGGCTTCCCCGGTCAGGTCCCGAAGCTGCAGTTCCAGCCCCATGACCCCCGGAGCGACGGCAGTGGCCTCTCCCCAGTCGACCACCACCAGTCGCTCCAGCAGGCTGCCGGCCAGCTTGGCAGGGGTGACCGCGCCGTCCTGAAGCCCTCCTCCCAGAGGAATCTCCGGATCCAGCCGGTCCGCCGGGATGCTGCCGGGCTTGATGAACTTTCCGTCCAGTCTGCTCATGACGCCCTCCGCACGAAGACCAGCTTGTCGCCGGCCTTCAGCTCGACCTCTTCGTCCAGCCACTCCAGTTCGTTGGCCTGGGCATCCACCGTGAAGTCGGTGCCAAAGGTCTGCACCAGCCCGCCCACCACCAGGTGGACCTGGTCAGGCCCGGGCCAGGGGAAGGGCAGCGCGAAGACGGTCTCGCCGTCATCCTCCACAGTGATGACTGTGCCGTCCGTCTGACTCACCACCTCCACCTGGCCAGCCTGGATGGCGGAAGCCAGGGCCGGAGAGATTGCCTCGACGGTCAACTCCTGCCCCGCCCCGAAAACCAGCCCGGCCCCGGGAATGTCCAGCACGGTGGACAGCTTGTTTTTCACAACGACAGGCATGGCACCCTCCCTATGCGGTGATGACCACCTTGGCCAGCAGGTCAGGACGCAGCACGCCATGGGCCGCCTCCATCCACGCCAGCCAGCCGGTCTTGAAGCGCTTGACCTCGTTGATGGTGTCGGTGGTCAGCGGCTGCCGGATGGCAAACTTCCCGATCTCCTCGTCCGGCAGCAGGATGATCTCGTTCAGGCCCATGGCCGCCGTCGAGATGATCTCGGCCCCGTTCAGGATCTTGAAGATGCCCTTGAGCTGCAGCTCGCGCTTGGTCTGCGGGTCCAGCCCCCAGCCCCTCATGTCGTTGGCCCGGGCGCCGCGCATCAGGATGTACTTGACCGCCAGCTCCTGGTCCTCGATGAACGAGATGGCCTGGTTGAGGGCCTCGTCCGTCAGCTTCCCGCCGGACACCGTGACGGTCCGGTTCTGGGGCACGGCCGCGCTGATGACGGTCACCGTCCGCACATCGATGGCCTTGCGGATCTCGTCGGCCGCCGACTTCTGGATGTCCAGCATGG
>CAZMEC010000163.1:0-7432 GCA_964565265.1 uncultured Myxococcales bacterium | reverse complement strand
CCGTGAGGGCCGCTCCGATGACGGCGCTAAGGGACGCAATCTCGTCCTCCATCTGAATGAACTTGCCGCCCAGTCGGGGCAGCTTGGCCGCCAGGGATTCCGCAATCTCCGTGGAGGGCGTGATGGGGTAGCCCGCGTAGAAGCGGCAGCCCACATCAATGGCGGCCTCAGCCACTGCCTCGTTGCCGGTAAGCAACCTGGGTGGGCGCTGGCGGGGGATTCGGGGGTTCTCAGCCGTCATGGTCGGCGCCTCCCTGGCCCGAGTCCTTGTCCTCGTGGACAACCTCGATGGCAAAATCCGGGCAACGGAGCTGGCACAGGTCGCAGCCTATGCAGACCTCCAGATGCTCCACCCGACATTTCTGTTTATTCAGCGCCAGCACCTGCTTGGGGCAGAGGGCGATGCAGATTCCGCAGCCCTTGCAGCGCTTCTCATCCACAAGAATAATCTTGACCTTGGCCTTTGGACTCATGGCGAGCTACCCTTCGGGGACCGCCCCTGGCTTCAAGATGAACAGGGTACGGTTTATTGTTTTCCCCCTCCCCCGTCAAGCAAAAGTTCCCGGTGGCGCAGGAGGCTGGAGGCCAGAAGCTGGTAGATGGCCCCCAGCTCCGGGTCCCGAGCGGTCAAGGCCCGCACATGCTGAGCCACCGTCACGGTGTCGCCCCGGGTTGCCGGCCCCGACACCGCCGCAGCGAAGCCCTGGCGCCCCGCCAGCTCCAGCATGGTGGACAGCAGGGAGGTGACCGCCTCCGTGGACTGGTGGGGGGTCAGCCCCGCCGCCTGGAAGGTCTCGTGGGCTGCGGCCCCCAGGAAGGCCGGGAAGTTGCAGGCCAGGACACAGGCCGCGTGGTACAGGGCGGGCTGCAACTGGGCGGGGGCGTCCAGGTGGCGGCCGTTGCAGCGCAGCACCAGGTTCCGGGCCGCCCGGGCGGCGGTCTCGTCCCCTCCCACCAGGAACAACACGGGAGGCTGATCGGGCAGCCGCTGGCCCCGGCTGGTGAAGGGCACCAGGGGATGCATCCGGGCTTTGGCGCCCTGGTACTCGGCCCACAACTCGGGAGAGGCACCTCCCGAACAGTGCAGCAGCAGTGGCACCTGCCCCGGCAGGATCCTGGTCAACATGGTGGGCACCGACGGCAGCAGGGCCTCCGGCAAGGCCGCCAGGACCAGATCGGGGATGTCCCGTGCCGGGTCCAGGGGACGGACCCCCGACAAGGCCAGCAGATCCAGCAGCTCGCCGTCCAGGGTGGAGCGATTCCACCAGGAGACCTCCACGCCACCCGCCGCCAGCCAGAGTGCCAGACTGGAACCCACCCTACCCATTCCCATGACCAACACGGTTCGGATCATCTGTCTCCCCGTTTCTCCAGGTCACCAGTTCCGTACAGTCCCTGCCGTTTGATGAACTCCCCCACCTCGGCGGGCAGCAGCGCCAGCGCCCCCCCGTCCCCCCTACTCAGCCGCGCCCGCACCTCCGAACTGGACACATCCGGCAGGGCCAGGGGCAGGGAGGCCGACCGGTCCTGGTGCCCCAGCCGCCCAATCACCAGCGGCGGGGCCAGGGCCAACAGGCGCGTCGAATCCTTCCAGCGGGCCAGGCCCGCCAGATTGTCCGTGCCCAGGAGCAGCCTGAAGGAGTGTTCGGGGAAGCGGGCCTTCAGTTCCTCCACTGTATCAATGGTATAGGAAGGGCTGCGCTGGCCCTCCAGGTCCAGGACCTCCACCCGGGGGCCAAGCGGGTCGAAGGCCAGGTGGCACAGCTTGAGGCGCGTGGCGAAGTCCAGCAGGTCCTTGGCGAAGGCGTGGGTGCCGCAGGGGATGACCCAGACCCGCTGGGCGGCCCCGGAGGCCAGCACAAGCTGGGCGGCCAGGACATGGGCCAGATGGGGAGGGTTGAAGCTGCCCCCAAAGAGGGCGACGGTCAGGGCTGACATGGGCTGGTCCTCGGGTACAGCAGCGCGGGCTCGCTGAGGTTCAGGAACGCTTGGTCGTCGCCGGCCTGCCGGGCCAGGTACTCCTCCAGCGGGGCCCCGGCGTCCACCAGCCGGCGAAACTCGCTGTCCCCCACCAAGAGGTCAATGGCGGGGACGGAGTCCACAAACTCGTAGGTCTCGCGGCGCCACTGGAAGTCCGGGCAGCGGGCCTTGACCAAGGCCAGGAGGCGCAGGAACAGCGGGTAGGAGCGGACCCGCGAGGAGTCCTGGACCGCCAGGCGCAGCCCTTGGCATAGCTGGCCCGCGTGCTTTTGGAAGCCGGGCCGAAACCAGGCCGGCGTAAGGGTCAGTCCGGGGGCTTCGGGGGTCAACAGCCCGGCCACCTCGTCGGGGCGGTCCAGCCAGGGCGCCCCAAGCAGCCGGAAGGGCGTGGTGGTGCCCCGGCCCTCAGACAGATTGGTGGCCTCCAGGAGGCAGGCCCCGGGGTAGACCAGGGCGGTCTCGAAGTCAGGCATATTTGGGGACGGAGGCACCCAGGGCCAGGTCAGGGGCTCGGCCCGCTGGTCGCCCCCCTGCCAGCCCGGGCAAGGCGCCACGGTCAACTCGCAGTCCAGGGATTCCAGGGCCAGGAACAGGCGCGCCAGCTCGCCCATGGTCAGGCCGTGGCGGTTGGGCAGCGGCGCCTGGCCCACGAAGGAGCTGAAGGTCAGGTCCAGGCTGCGGCCCTCAAGCTGGCGCCCCAGGGGGTTGGGTCGATCCAGGACCAGCACGGCCACCCGGGCTTGGGCGCAGACCCGTAGCAGGCGCTGGAGGGTGGCCTGGAAGGTGTAGTAGCGGCTGCCGATGTCCTGGATGTCAAAGACCACCAGGTCCAGGCCCTCCAAGAGGGCCGGGTCGGGGTCCAGGCTGGCGACAGCGTGGCCATAAAGCGAATGCACCGGCAGGCCCGAGAGGGGATCCCGGCCCCCTTCCACGGGCACCATGTCCTGCTCCACGCCCCAGAGGCCGTGCTCGGGGCCCAGCAGGAACTGGGGCCGCAGGCCGTCCGCCAGAAGGGATGCCCACAGCACCTGCCCCGCCCCGTCCACCGCCGACTGGTTGGCCAGCACCGCGAAGCGCCGCCCCCGGAGCAGGGGCCAGCCCTCGCGTTTCTGCCACATCAATCCGCTGGCGCTCAGCATGGCACCTCCACCTAAAGGTAGGTCAGGGCGTCCGGACCAAAGAGCTTGGCCACATCGTAGGACAGGCGATCGGAGGGCTTGAGCCCCAGGTCACCGGTGGGCTCCACAAAGGCCACCCCCGCGCCCGGCACCTGGACCTCAAAGAACAGCTTCTTCTTCCCTTTGTGTTTTTTCAGCAACTCCTGAAGGCCCGCCAGCGTGGCGGGGTCGTTCAAGCCTTCCTTGAAGGACAGCTTGATGCGATCCGTGCGGCGGGTGCGGATGCTGGTGAGGGCGTGGGCTTGATTGGCCCGGATCCGGATGGTGGTCTCCTCGCTCTCGCCATTTCGGTCCGCCAGGATGGTCCCCGTCACCAGGACGGGCTCGTCCGCTTTGAGGGTCTCCACGGCGTCCTTGTAGGCGGAGGCGAACATCAGGACCTCCACCGAGCCCTCCAGGTCCACCAGCCGGAAGCGCCCCATGACGCCGCCGCTCTTCTGGCTCTTCTCCTGAAGCTCGGAGATCATGCCCAGGACGCTGACCTGATCGTTGGGCTGGCGATTGGCCAGGCCGGCGGTGGTACAGACGCCGAACGAGCGGACCTCGGCCCGGTAGTTGTCCATGGGGTGGGCGGAGAGATAGAAGCCCAGGAACTCGCGCTCCCGGAACAGGCCCCACTTGCGCTCCTCGGGGCTGGGGTCGGTCTTGCCCTCGTCCTCCAGGACGCGCACCGCCGAGGCCTTGCCACAGGCCCCGCCAAACAACAGGGTCTTCTGGCCCGCCTCCTTCTGCTTTTGCTCCTTCTGGCCCTCGCAGATCAGCGCATCCAGGTTGTCCACCAGCACCTTGCGGCGCAGCCCCAGGCCATCGAAGCAGCCCGCACAGACCAGGGCCTCCAGGACCCGGTGGTTCACCCGGCGGTGATCGATGCGCCGGCAGAAGTCCATGAAGCCCGTGAAGGGTCCCGCGGCGCGGGCCTCCAGGATGGCGTCAATGGCGGTGGTGCCCACATTGCGGATGCCCCCCAGGCCCACCCGGATGACCCCCTCCACCACGGTGAAGCCGCGCTCCGACTTGTTGATGTCGGGCACCAGTACGGAGATGCCCAGGCGCTTGGCCTCGCTCATGTAGGTGGACACCTTGTCGGTGTCGTCCATGTCGCAGGTCATGAGGGCGCAGATGAATTCCGTGGGGAAGTAGGTCTTCAGCCAGGCCGTCTGGTGGGTGACCATGGCGTAGGCCGCCGAGTGGGACTTGTTGAAGCCGTACTCGGCGAACTTCTCCAGCAGGTTGAACAGCTCCTCCACCATGCGGCGGTCGTGCCCCTTGGCCAGGGCGGATTCGATGAAGGGGGTCCGTTCCTTGTCAATCATCTCCTTCTTTTTCTTGCCCATGGCCTTGCGGAGGATGTCGGCGCGCCCCAGGCTGTACCCGGCGATGACCGACGCGATCTGCATGACCTGTTCCTGGTAGACGATGACGCCGTAGGTCTCCTTGAGGACCTTCTCCAGGGACCCGTGGATGTAGGTCACCGGGGTGAGCCCGCGCTTGCGACGGACGAAGTCGTCCACCATGCCGCCCTCCAGGGGGCCCGGACGGTAGAGGGCCAGCACGGCGATGATGTCCTCGATGCAGTCGGGTTTGAGGCGCCGCAGCAGGTCCCGAAAGCCCCCCGACTCCATCTGGAAGAGGCCCGTGGTCTCGCCACTGCTGATGGTCTCGTAGACCTTGGGATCGTCCACGGGGAGGCGCGCCAGGTCGGGACGGCGGCCCGTGGTCTTCTCAATCAGCACCAGGGCCGTCTCGATCACCGTCAGGGTCTTGAGCCCCAGGAAGTCAAACTTCACCAGGCCCACGGCCTCCGCCTCATCCTTGGCGAACTGGGTGATGATCTGGCCGCTGTTGGTGCAAAGGGGCACGGTGTCGATGAGGCGCTTCTCGGAGATGACCACGCCGGCGGCGTGAATGCCCACATGGCGGTTCAGGCCCTCCAGGGTCAGCGCGATGTCGAACAGTTCCTTTTTCTGGTCGCTGGAGTCCCGCTCCTTGGCCAGATCCAGTTCGCTCTCCAGGGCCTTTTTCAGCTCCGTGCCGGCCTTGGCGGGGACCTTCTTGGTCACCACATCCACCTCGGCGAAGGACATGCCCAGGGCGCGGCCCACATCCTTGAGGACCCCGCGGGCCGCCAGGCTGGAGTAGGTCACGATCTGCCCCACATGGTCCACGCCATACTTCTGGGTCACATACTCGATGACGCGGTCCCGCTTCTCCTTGCAAAAGTCGATGTCAAAGTCCGGCAGGGAGACGCGCTCGGGGTTCAGGAAGCGCTCGAACAGCAGGGTGTAGCGGATGGGATCCACATCCGTGATGCCAAGGCCGTAGGCCGCCAGGGAGCCGGCGCCGGAGCCACGCCCCGGACCCACCGGGATGCCATTGCTCTTGGCCCAGTTGATGAAGTCCCAGACGATCAGGTAGTAGCCTGCGTAGCCCATGCCGTTGATGACCTTGAGCTCGGTCTCCAGGCGCTCGTCGTAGACCAGGACCTTGTCGGGGTCCGTAATACCGTCGTCCGCCAGGCGCCGCGCCACGCCCGCCCGGGCCAGATCGGCCAGATAGTCCTCCCGGGGCTGACCACCGGGGGCCTCGTACAGCGGCAGGGCGGGCTTGTTCAGCTCCAGCACCACATTGCACCGCGAGGCGATGTCCACAGTGGCCTCCAGGGCGCGCTCCAGGCCTTTGAACTGCTCGGCCATGATGGCTTCGCTCTTGAAGTAGAACTCCTGGCTGCTTTGAATCATGCGATCCGGATCGGCCATGGTCTTGCCGGTCTGGATGGCCATGAGGACCTCGTGGGCCTTGGCGTGTTCTTTCTTGAGATAATGGCAGTCGTTGGTGGCCACCACGGGGATGCCCGTGCGATCGCTGATCCGGATCAGCTCGGCGTTGACCGTTTCCTGCTCGGGGATGCCGTTGTACTGCAGCTCCAAGTAGAAGTTGCCCCGTCCGAAGATCTCGTCGTACTGGAGGGCCGTCCGCTCGGCCTTCTCCAGATCGCCATTCATGATGGCCTGGGGGATCTCGCCCGCCAGACAGGCGCTGCAGCAGATCAGGCCCTTGCTGTACTTGCGCAGCAGTTCCAGGTCGATGCGGGGCTTGTAGTAGAAGCCCTCAAGCCAGGAGAGGCTGCTGAGCATGCAGATGTTCTGGTAGCCCTCGTTGTCCGCCGCCAGGAGGATCAAATGGTAATTGGACTTCTCCTCCTTCACATGTTCACGGCGATCCCCCGGGGCCACATAGAATTCGCTGCCGATGATGGGCTTGATGCCCGCCGCCAGGGCCGTCTGGTAGAACTTGATGGCCCCGTACAGGTTGCCGTGATCCGTGATGGCAACAGCGGTCATGCCCTCCTCTTTGGCGGCCTTGATCAGGTCTTTGACCTTGATGGCCCCGTCCAGCAGGCTGTACTGCGTATGAAGATGTAGATGAACAAAGGCCATGGGGTCTCCAGGGGTCGCATCCAAAGAGGTCCGCATTATGAAACCCAGCCCAAAGCCCGGTCAAGCAATCGCTATCGCCCCGGGGACGAAGGCCGCCCTGGGGTCAGGACCTTACACATTACACTTCCCCCTCCGTCCCCCCTTGCCCTTCCCCCTCCGGCCCCCTTCCCTTTGCCCGATCTGCTGCCTACATTCGCCCCCGTAGCTGAAAACCTGGGAGCCAAATGGCCCCTGGTGAACCAATGTCTTGGAAAGGATGAAACCAATGAAACGCAGCGCAAGTGCCAAGTGGCAGGGTGGTCTGAAGGACGGTCAGGGCAGCTTCGGGGTGGCCAGCGGCGCCATCAAGGATGTGAAGTACGGGTTCCGCACCCGCTTTGAGGATGCGCCCGGCACCAACCCCGAGGAGCTCATCGCCGCGGCCCACGCCGCCTGCTTTGCCATGGCCTTCAGCGCCCAACTTGGCGAACGGGGCATCACCCCCGAGGCCGTGGACGCCACCAGCACCATCACCTTCGAGAACCTGACCCTCACCCGCAGCGACCTCAAGGTGACCCTCAAGGCCCCCGGCGCCGACCGCGCCAAGATCGATGATGCGGCCGCTGCTGCCAAGGCCGGCTGCCCGATCTCCAAGGTCCTGAAGCTGGAAATCGGCCTGGAGCTCACGGTCCAGTAGCCAGACCCCACCTCCGTCCCCAAAACGAGAACCCACACCCCTACACCCCAACACCCCTACACCCCAACACCCCCACACCCCTACACCCCCACGCCCCCTCCCTTGCGGTCGGAGTTCGGACGGACGGCACCCCCTCCCTTGCGGTCGGGGTTCGGACTGGC
>CAZMEC010000162.1:5267-7464 GCA_964565265.1 uncultured Myxococcales bacterium | reverse complement strand
CACTGCGCTGGGGGCTGTGGCCCCCTTTCCGGCGCTTTGCGCCGTCTTCCCCCGTCCCGGGGGAAACATGGACATGATGGACACGATGGACATGATGGACACTGTGGATGGTTGGTGGGGTCGGTCCCGGGGCGCTTACTGGACCTTGATCTCCACGGGCTTGACCTCTTCCTTCTTGGGGACGGTCAGGTGGAGGAGGCCGGCGTCGTAGCGGGCTTGGATCTTGGTGGCGTCGTAGTTGTCCCCCAGCTTGAAGTGGCGGGTGAAGCAGCCCTGGGTGCGCTCCTTGTAGAACCAGGTGCGGTCCTGCTGCTCGGTCTCGGTGCTGCGCTCGCCACTGATGGTGAGGAGGCCGTCCTTTAGGGAGATCTTCACCTCTTCCTTCTTCACGCCGGCCAGCTCGAAGTCCATGTGGAGGACCTCCTTTTCTTCGTAGACATCCACCTTGGGGGCCCAGCCAAAGACTGCCCGCTGCTCGAAGAACGGGGTGAAGAACTCGTCGCTGAGAAAGTCCCGGAACAGGGGGGCCAGATTTTGGTTGTACTTCACCATCGACATGACACACCTCCTTTATGTTACTTAGGCCATTGTTTCTATTTGAACCACCGACCGGCGGTCCTGACTCACGACGCTAAAGTAATCGGGGTATTTTGCCTGTCAAGGGGGCAAGCGGCGGCGACCCAGGGGCAGATCCGCTTGCTTCGCGCGCGGCTTGGACGGACCAGGCCACCCCCTCCCTGGCGGTCGGGGTTCGGACGGCGGCGTAGCCACCGCCAACGAGTAGCAGGCGCCGGAGGGAGCGCGGAGGAAGCCCCATCCTGGCGAACGCCAGGCCATGGGGCTGTCCGGAGAGCGAGCGACCGGAGGCGGCTGCGGCCAAGTGGCAGGCCCGCTTGCTTCGCGCGCGGCTTGGACGGGCAACCCACTCCCTGGCGGTCGGGGTGTTGGGGTGTTGGGGTGTTGGGGTGTTGGCTTAGCCCAGGAGCAGGAGGAACATGCCGGCGGCCACGAGGGTGCCCACCACGCCCGCCACATTGGGGCCCATGGCGTGCATCAGGAGGTAGTTTCTGGGGTTGGCCTTCAAGCCCTCGATCTGGACCACGCGGGCGGCCATGGGCACGGCGGAGAGGCCCGCGGCGCCGATCATGGGGTTGATCTTCTCTTTCAAGAACAGGTTCATGAGCTTGGCCAGCATGATGCCGCCGAAGATGGCAAAGGCGAAGGCCACCAGGCCCATGCTGATGATCAAGAGGACCTGATAGTTCAAGAAGGCCTCGGCGGTCATCTTCACGGAGATGCCCAGGCCCAACAGGATGGTCGTGACATTCATGATCTCGTTCTGGGCCGTGTCGGAGAGGCGCTTGGCCACGCCCGACTCGCGGAACAGGTTGCCGATCATGAACATGCCCAGCAGGGGGACGCTCTTGGGGACCAGCAGGCCGATGAGCACGAAGGCGATGATGGGGAAGAGGATCTTCTCGGTCTTGGAGACGGGCCGAAGCTGCTTCATCATGATGGCCCGCTCGGCCTTGGAGGTGGTCAGCTTGATGATGGGCGGGATGATGACCGGCACCAGGGCCATGTAGGAGTAGGCCGACACCGCCACGGCGCCCATGATCTCGGGGGCCAGGGCGTTGGCCAGGAAGATGGTGGTGGGGCCGTCAGCACCGCCGATGATGCCAATTGTGGCCGCCTGCTTGGCCGTGAAGCCCAGGAACAGGGCCCCAAAGAAGGCCACGAAGACGCCAAACTGGGCGCCCGCCCCCAGGAACAGGGTCTTGGGGTTGGCGATCAGCGGCCCGAAGTCCGTCATGGCGCCCAGGCCCAGGAAGATGGCCGGGGGGATGACCTCGTACTCGATGCCGTAGTAGAAGATGCGCAGGAGCTGGCCGTCGCCGACCATCTCGCCCAGGGGCAGGTTCACCAAGAAGACGCCAAAGCCGATGGGCAGCAGCAGGTAGGGCTCGCACTGCTTCTTGATGGCCAGGTACAGCAGGGCGCTGCCGATGGCCAGCATGACCAGGTTGCCAAAGGTGATATGGGGGAAGCCTGTCTGGTTGAGGACCTCAAAGACCTTATCCATTACACGATCTCCTCTGCCGGGCCGCGCCCGGAGGCTGGACTATTCAATGGTGCAGAACAGCGCGTCGGCTTCCAGCACCTGGCCGGCCTTGGCCTTGATGTCCTTCACGACGCC
>CAZMEC010000162.1:0-5167 GCA_964565265.1 uncultured Myxococcales bacterium | reverse complement strand
TCCCAGCGGGCCATGGCCTTCCAGTAGTACTCGTTGCCCTGGTCGACCTTGTTGCCGGCGGTGTAGTCCAGCATGGAGCCCCGCAGCCCCACCTTCACCCCGGGGTAGACCAGGGCGTCCCACTGCACATAGCCCTCCAGGAACTCCTCGGCGGTGGCGGTGGTGTTGGTGGTCTCGGACTCCACCGCCAGGTCCTCCGCGGGCAGGTCCTGGTAGTACTTGATGCGGGCGCTGAGGTCCAGGAAGCGCCAGGGGGCCACGCGCACCTTGAAGGTCGCGTAGTGGGCCTTGTCGTAGTCCTCGTACTTGGCGCTGTCCATGAAGTAGATCTTGTAATAGGTCCAGAACTGGACCCAGCGGAGGGGCGAGATGGTGGACTGGAAGCCCCACTGGTACTTGGCGCCGCCCTCGTCGTAGGAGAGCTTGACCTTGTTGCCGTCGGCGTCCTTGGTGTACTTCCGGTCCAGGTTGTTGTCCCGCCACTGGACGAAGGTGCCCAGGGTCAGCCACTTCAAGGGGTAGAAGTCGGTGCGGGCAAAGGTCTCGTTCTTCCACAGGTAGTGGTAGCCCAGATCGCGCTTGCCCGAGTCCACCCAGGCCACGGGGCGCCAGAGGTCCTCACCGATCTTGAGGCGCAGCCAGGTGAGGGGGCGCCAGGAGGCGTCCAGGCGGTAGCCTATTTCGCCGCGGTCGGTATTGCCCAGCCAGGTGTCGGACATGGACTCGCCCCGGGCCATGGGGTTGTCGAAGTCGTTGGCCAGGTAGCGGGCCGAGCCCTCCACGGCCACCTTGGGGGTCTCAAAGGTGGCCTTGACGATGGTCGCCATGCCCCCACTGTCGGCGGCGGCGCCCTCCGCGTAGATGGTCAGGGGCTTGATGATGTTGTAGGCAATATCCAGGCCCACGGCGCCAAAGTCCGTGCGGTCCTCGGGGTAGTCGCTGCTCTCGGCGAAGGTGGTGTTGGGGTCCCCCAGGTTGAAGCTGGTGCTGCCGTAGTAGCCGGTGACGCCGATGTGGGAGCGGGCCCCCAGGTTCAGGGTCAGGTTGGCGCCGGCGATCATCTGATCCAGGCCGCCGTTGTAGCGGCCGTAGACCTTGCGGTAGTAGTCCATGCCGTTGAGGCTGCGGGTGGGGGTGAGGATGGCGTAGGACTCGATGTAGTTGGGGTCCGTCTCCTCCATGTCCGTGTTGCGGTGCTTGAGGTCGTACTGGTTCACATCGTAGCGGTAGTAGGAGAAGAAGGGGGTGGCCACCAGGGAGAGGCCGCCGGTGTCGAAGACCTTGTAGTAGCCCGCCACGCCCGTGAGGCCCCGGCTGTAGGAGACCGAGCCGTAGCCCTGGTACACATCGATGTCAGGCGTGAAGCCGCTGGGGAAGCGCTGGCCCGTGGTGTCGAAGACCAGGCGCTGGCCAAAGCCCACCTGGTAGCTGCCCAGGATGGCGCCCCACTGGTCCTCCTTGTGGGAGACATAGAACTTGGGCAGGGGGACGCGGTAGGTCTCGCCGTCGGTCTTGAGGTAGCGGCTGACGCCGGGCAGCTCCACCGGGATGTCCGAGTTGTCCCCCTTGCAGGGGCCGTCCACCATCTTGCCGGTCTCGGGGTCAAGCACTTCGCAGATGAGCGTGCCGTTGCGCTCCGACTTCCAGATGGAGACGGGGCCGGTGGTGTTGGTGGTGTCCTTCCAGGTCACATCGCCCAGGGCGTTTTGCAGCAACACGGAGGCGCCCGCGGCGTTGCCGGCGCGGTCCTTGGCCTGGACGCGCAGGGACATCTCGGGGCCGTCCACATCGCCGGGCTTGACCTCGTCCATGATGGTGTAGTTCACCGTGCCCCGGATGCCCTCGAAGTTGTCAAAGGTCTTCTTCGCCTTCTTGCCCTTCTTGGGCTTCTTGGCCTTGACGGCCTTGGGCGGCACGATGTCCACGAAGGACTTGATCTGCATGATGGTGTCGGGGCTGATGCCGGGGACCCGCTTGAGGTCGTTGAGGCGCCGGAAGGGGTTGGTCTTGCGCCGGGCGATGATGGCGTCAGCCATGGACCAGGTGAGGCCTGGGAGGTTGTAGAGCTCTTCCCGGGTGGCGCTGTTCAGCTCGAGGGGGTCCTGGAGGAGCTCGAGCAACTGGTTCTGCTCTTCTTCCGTGATGTCCTGGGCGAAGTACAGCTCCAGGATGTCGTCCTCGTTGGAGACATAGATGGGCACCGGGTACTCGTAGGCCAGGGCTGGCCGCGCCAGCAGGAGTACGCCAAGGGCCAGCGCCAGCGCCAGAATGCCGCGAAACTTCATGCAAAACCCCCAAGACCAGAAGACCACAGCGGTTATAGCCGGGGGCGCGGGGGCGGTCCAGTATTTAGTGGACGAGTGGCTGCGCGGACCTGGGGACGGAGGCTGGGGTGGCCTTGGGGACGGGGTGGCCTTGGGGACGGAGGCTGCCCTTTGGCTTGACCTGGGGGCGCGGGGGGCTACAATCCGCGCGACAGTTGGAGGTTGCCTTGGTTTCCGACGACAACATCAAAATCGTGGCCCAGAACCGCAAGGCCAGTCACCTGTTCAGCATCGAGGAACGGTTTGAGGCCGGGATGGTGCTGCGGGGCAGCGAGATCAAGTCCGTGCGGGCGGGGCAGGTGTCCTTCGGGGACGCCTGGGTGGAGGTGCGCCCCGATGGCCTCTGGCTGGTGTCCTTCCACATCTCCGACTACGACCACGCCTCGGCCTTCGGGCACGAGCCCCTGCGCCCCAAGAAGCTGCTGCTGAACGGCGAGGAGATCAAGAAGATCGCCCGCCGGGTCACCGAGAAGGGCTACACCTGCGTCCCCTTGAAGCTGTACCTCAAGGACGGCCTGGCCAAGCTGGAGATAGGCCTGGCCCGGGGCAAGACCGGCGTGGACAAGCGCCAGGACATCCGCAAGCGGGACGAGCACCGGGAGATGCATAGGGAGCTGAAGGGGAAGAAGTGACCCCTGCGTGCCGCTAGGCCTGGGCGGTGACCCGGCGCAGCCAGGTGAGGAGCTCCTCGATGCCCTGGTTGGAATTGGCGGAGACGGCGATGCAGGGGGCCCCGTAGAGGGCAAGCTGCCAGCGCTTCAGCTCTCGCTGGAATTCCTGCTTGCCCAGCTTGTCGGCCTTGGTCAGCACATTCATCGTGGGGACGCCCAGGCGCGCCATGTAGGCGGCCAGCTCGCGCTCCTCTTCCCGGGGCTCTCTTCGGATGTCCATGAGGATGCAGCCGCCCCGCAGCAGGGGATGGTCCAGGTAGCTCTCCACCAGGCCTTTCCAGCTCTCCGCCTCGGTCTTGGAGACCTTGGCATAGCCAAAGCCGGGGAGATCCGTCAGCAGCATGGCGTCGTCCACCAGGAAGAAGTTGACCGTGCGGGTCTTGCCCGGGGTGGAGCTGGTGCGGGCCAGGTTTTTTCTATTGCACAGGGCGTTGATGAGGCTTGATTTTCCACAGTTGGAGCGCCCCATGAAGGCCACCTGGGGCAGCCCCGAGGCAGGGAAGTCGCCGGGGCGGCCGCTGACATGAAAGAGGGACGAGGTCTTGAACTGCATGCTTACCTCCAAGGCGCGCACGATACCATTTAAGTTCCAATAGGGGGAGGAAATCTGCTATGTTCGCGCCGCCTTGGGCGGGCCGTTCTTTCTTCGGCCGCACCGAGGTGACAAAAGGAGTGTTTGAAAATATGAGTGAGAAAGGAATCAGGCTGACCTTCCTGGGCGGCCTGGGCGAGATTGGAATGAACGCCACCCGGTTCACCGGGCCAGAAGGGTCCTTCCTGCTGGATTGTGGCATGGCCTTCCCCCGAAGCGACCTGCCCGTGGCCGAGTATCTGCTTCCCGACATGGACGAACTGTGTGCCACGGAGAACCTGGCCGGGGTGGTCATAACCCACGGCCACGAGGACCATATTGGTGCTGTGCCCTGGCTGCTGAAGCGCAAGAAGGTGCCCATCTACGGGCCCCCCTTCGCCCTGGAGATCATCAAGGAGAAGCTGTCCGAGCATGACCTGCGGGATGTGCGGCTGATCCCCGTGTACCCCCGGCAGCTCCTGACCCTGGCGGGCTTCGAGTTGGAGTTCCTGCGGGTGACCCACTCCATCCCCGATGCCCTCTCCGTGGCCATCCGCACCCCCCACGGCACCATCGTGCACAGCGGGGACTTCCGCATCGACAATGATCCCCTGCGGGGCCAGCCCTTCCAGATGGAGGGCTTCGAGCGCCTGGGCGACGAGGGCGTGGCGCTGTACCTGGGGGACTCCACCAATGCCATGGTCAAGGGCCACTCCTCCTCGGAGAAGCACGACATGACCCCCGTGCTGGAGGAGCTCATTGCCCACCACACCGGCCGCGTCATCGTGACCATGTTCGCCTCCAACATGCACCGCGTGGAGCTGCTGGCCCGGATCGCCAAGGCCTGCGGCCGAGAGGTCTGTCTGGTGGGGCGCAGCCTCTCCACCTACCTCAAGGCCGCCCTGCGCTGCAACGAAGCGGACCTGCGCCCCGAGGCCTGCATCCAGCCCTCCGCCGTGCACCGCTTCCCCGACGACCGCGTGATGATGATCGTCACCGGCTCCCAGGGGGAACCCCGCAGCGCCCTGGCCCGCCTGGCCGCCGGTACCCACCCCGATCTGGTGGTGCAGGACGGGGACCTGATCATCTTCTCCAGCCGCATCATCCCCGGCAACGAGCTGGACATCTCCACCATGTGTAATGGCCTCACCAAGGCCGGCGCCCTGGTGGTCACCGTGGACGACCTGCCGGTCCACGCCACGGGCCACGCCTACCGGGACGAGCTGGCGGAGGTCATCTCGGCCCTGCGCCCCAAGTGCGTGGTGCCGGTCCACGGCGAGTACCGCTTCCTGGATGCCCACGCCCGCATCGCCGAGGAGCTGGGGTTTGCCTCTCTGGTGGCCGAGGATGGGGACATCCTGGAGCTGTTCAAGGGCAAGGTGAAGGTGGCCAGCCAGGTGGATCTCCACCCCTGGTTTGTGCAGGGCAGCGTGGTGGGCACCGAGGACGGCATGCGGATCGCCGAGCGCAAGAAGCTGTTCTTCAATGGCGCCGTGTTCGCCCGCCTCCAGTTGTCCGCCGACGGCCGCCTCAAGGACCTGTTCCTGGAGTGCCCCGGCCTGCCGGACCCCAAGAACGACCTCAAGGCCCGCCTGGAGGAC
>CAZMEC010000161.1:0-7582 GCA_964565265.1 uncultured Myxococcales bacterium | reverse complement strand
TCCACCCGCCGCAGCATGTTGGTGTAGTCGATCATCACGATGGCCGTGTTCACCACCACGCCAATCAGGATGATGAGCCCCAGGATGGCTGACATTGACAGGGACTGCCCCGCCATCATCAGGAACAGGAAGGCGCCGGTGAAAGCGAAGGGGATGGAGAAGATGATGATGAAGGGGTCCAGGAAGGACTCGAACTGGGCCGCCATCACCAGATACACCAGGATGAAGCCCAGCAGCAACGCCAGCCCCAGGGCCTCAAAGGTCTCCGCCTGGTTCTCGAAGTCGCCGCCCTTCTCGATGAAGATGTCGTTGCGCGCATAGGCCCCGGCCTTCACCAGCTTCTGGTCCAGCTCGGCCTCAATCTCGCCCAGGGCCCGGGTGCCCTTGTTGGCCCCCACGGTGTAGACGCGCTGCTTGTTGACGCGCTTGATGGCCTGGGGCGAGTCCGTGGGTTCAAAGGTGCCCAGGTCCCGCAGCTCCACAAAGCCCCCGGTGGTGGTGGGCACCCGCAGGCGCTCCAGCCCCGTGAAGTCCTGGCGGTCCCCCTGGCGCAGCTTGATGCGGATGTCAATGTCCTCATCCTCGCCTCGGTAGCGGCTGACAGGCGTGCCCGTGAGGGCGTTGCGCAGCACATTCCCCACCTGGGCCGCCACCACGCCCCGGAAGGCCGCCTTCTCGCGGTCCAGCAGGAAGCGGTACTCGGGCAGCCGTTCGGGCACATCCGTGGCCGCGTCGAACACGCCCTCGATGCTGCCCAGGGCCACCTTGATCTTCTCGGCCGTCAGCGCCATGGCATCAAGATTGTCGCCCAGAACCTGGATGGTGATGGGCTTCTCGCCACCGGACATCATGGCGGACATGTCCTGGGTGGCCAGGGTCAGCTTCTTGATCTCAGGGAACTCGGCGGCCCTTTTGCGCAGCACATCCACAACCTCCCGGTCGCTGCGGGTCCGGTTGTCGATGGGCACCATCAGCACATTCATCTCCGCTATGTGGGGCCCCGACGACGACCCAAAGGCAGTGCTGAAGCCCTGCTCGTCAGCGCCGGCCCGGAACATCACCGCCTTCACCTCGGGCTGCTTGCGCATCTCCTCGGCCAGGGTTCGGGTGATCTCCAGGGTCTTCTCGAGTCTGGTGCCCACGGGGAACTCGAACCTGATCTCGGCCATGCCCGGGTCATCCGCAGGCATGAAGTCGCTGCCCATCTGGGACAGCATCACGAAGGTCCCCACCACCATCACGGCTGACACCCCCACCACGGGCCAGCGATGGCCCAGGCAGAAGGCCAGAAAGCGACCGTACCAGGCCTCCACCCGCCCATAGAGGTCCGGCCCGCGGCGCGTGCGCTCCCGGGACTTCTCCAGCATCTTGGAGCACATCATCGGCGTCAGCGTGAGAGCCACCAGCAGCGACAACCCGATGGTCATGACAATGACAAAGGAGAGCTGGGCAAACAGGATGGACACCATGCCGCTGACGAAGATGAGGGGTCCGAACACCGCCAGGGTGGTCAGGGTGGAGCCGGTGATTGCAGCACCCACTTCCCTCACGCCCCGCAGGGCCGCCGCCTTTGGTCCCAGGCCGGCCGTCCGAAGCCGCGTGGAGTTCTCCAACACCACGATGGCGTTATCCACCACCATGCCGATGGCCAGCGACATGGCAATCATCGAGATCATGTTCAGTGTGTAGTGGGCCAGGTACATCCCCAGGAAGCCCAGCACCAGGGAAGCCGGCAGAGCGATGGCCACGATCAAGGAGGACTTGAAGCGCTTGAGGAACATGAACACCACAAGGATCACCAGAATAATGGAGCTGAACAGGGTGGACTTGAGGTTGTCGATCATGTTCACGATGTAGGTCGAGCCGTCCATGACCTCCAGGATTTCAATGTTGGGCGGCAGGCGCTTCTTGATGCCCTCCAGCGCGGCCTTGGCATCGTTCACCACCTGGACCGTGTTGGCCCCGGACTGCTTCATCACGGCCCCGATGATGGCCTTGCTGCCATTGGCCTCGGTGACCATGCGAAGCTCCCGCAGGTCCTTCTTCACCACCCCCACATCCTTCAGGCGCACGGTGTGGTCCCCGGCCCGATACAGCACCATCTCCTCCAGGTCGTGGACGCTGTCGAACTCGCCCTTCATGCGGATTGTGAAGTCCATCAACCCTTCCTGGATGCTGCCGCCGGGCACGGAAATGTTCTGCGCCTGGATGAGCTGGGCCACCTTGTCGAAGTCCAGCCCGAACCTCTCCAGTTTGTCCCTCTCAAGCTCTACCCGCACTTCCATGGGGAAGTCCGACCAGTTGATCACCGACCCCACGCCGTCGATACGGTTCAGGGGGTCGAAGATGTAGTCCCGGATGAAGTCCTGCTGCTGGTTCACATCCCCCGTCTTGGAGGTGATGGCCAGCATCAACACCGGCATGTCCGAGAAGTCGAACTGGAACAGCATGGGGCTGCTGGCATCGTCGGGCAGGTTCCCCCGAACGAACTCCAGGTTCTGCCGGATGTCGTTGGCGGCCTCGTCCAGGTTGGTGCCGAAGTCGAAGGACAGGCTGACCACCGACACGCCCTCGGCGGAGGTGGACTTCATTTCGTCCAGTTGTTTGGTGGCCCCGAGGGCATCCTCCAGGGGCTTGGTGATCTTGTCCTCCACATCCTCGGCGCCGGCCCCCGCATAGGTCGTGATGATGGAGATGGAGGGGATCTCGATCTCGGGGAACATGTCGATGGGGATCTTCAAGAAGGCCACGACGCCGAACATGCAGGCGGCCAGAAAGACCACCATCACCGTGACGGGACGCTTGATAGAAAATGCAGATATATTCATAAGTTATCTACCTTTTTCTGATACCATGCATGATTATATCGGCGATGCCCTCACCCAGCTCCCGGTCCAGGGTCTGCCCGCCCAGCAGATAGTGGTGGAACACCGTGTGATACACCCCCAGGAGGGTCATGGCCCCCAGGCGGGTGTCCAGGTCGGGCCTCAGGACCCCCTCCCGCACCCCCCGGTCCAGCAACGCTGCCAGGTAGCGCTGGAAGGCCCCCATCAGGGTCTGCTCATGGCCGCGGTGGGCCTCCTTGGCCATCACCCGCCCATGCACCGCCGGGTAGTCCAGCATGAGGGTTCGCAGCAGGGGCGTCCGAGCGCTGGCGAAGCGATTGGCCTCTTCCTGGAAGAGGGCCATGCACTGGTCGAAGTTGTAGTGCTCGGGCATGGGTCGCAGGACCTGCTCCTGGAACTCCTCCGCCACATAGGTGAACAACTCCGCCAGCATCTCTTCCTTGTTCTTGAAGTAGTTGTACAGGGCGCCCGTGCTGTAGTCGGCCTCCCTGGCGATGTCTTCGATGGTGGCAGCGGCGCCCTTCTGGGCCACCACCCGGGCACAGGCCTCCAGAATGAAACGCTTGGCCATTCGATTCAGGTGTTCGCGGCGCGAGGCCATGGTTACCTCCCCGCCGGGGGCGCGACCACCGGCGCAACGCCCTCCACCTGCACAGCCAGCCCATCCACGAGGCTGATCTGTCCCTGCACCACCACCTCATCGGTGGCCTTGAGGCCCCCCAGGATCTCCACCTGGGCCCCATCCTTCTGCCCCATCTCCACGGGCTGCATGCGCACCTTGCCCGCGCTGTGCAGATACACCACGCGCTTGCCCTCGCGGTGCAGCACGGCCTCCAGGGGCAGGACCAGCACCTTGTCCCGCTGGCCCAGATGGATGCGGCCCCGAACGAACATGCCGGTGCCCAGCCCCTCGGGGGTGCCCGAATCAATCGAGACATGCACCGGGAAGCCTCCCGCCGTCGGGTCGTACACCGATCCCAGGTACTTGACCTTGCCAGCAAGCTGCTTGCCCGGCAGGGCATCCGTGGAGAAGGCCACGGTAAGGCCCACCTTCATGGCTGCCCGGTCCTCGTCGGTCACGGCGGTGTGGACCTCCAGGCTGGCGTCATCCACGAGGTTCAGCAGGGGAATCCCCGCCCCCACCACCATGCCCACCCGCACCTGCAGACCGTCCACGAGGCCATCCACGGGCGCGGGCACCACGGTCTTCTCCAGGGCCAGCCGGGCCAGTTCCACGCCCTGCCTTCCGGCCTCAATGGCGTACTCCGTGGCCTTCACCTGAAGCTGGTCGGCCTCGACCTTGCGCAGTCCCGTCCGGGCCGCCTCCACCTGCAACTCCATCTCCTCCACGGCGGCCACCATGGCCTCCCTATCCTCCGTGCGCGCCCCGGTCTGCACCAGGGTCAGCCCGGCCTTGGCCTGGTCGTACTGGGCCCGGGCCACGCGGTACTGGTCCTCCAGGGTCTCCACCTGCTGCTTGGGAATGACCTTGTCCTCGGCCAGCTTGGACAGACGCCCCAGCTCGCGCTTGAGGGCCTCCACCTGGGCCTTGGCCATCTCCGTGGCGGCCTCCGCCTGCTTGCGCTCCTCGGGCCGCGCGCCGTTGTCCACCAGCCGCGCCCGGGCCTGGACCTGGCGCAGCCCCGCGTTGGCGCGCTCCACCACGATCTCCATGTTCTTCTGCTCGATCTCCAGGCCAATCTTGAGCTGCCCAAGCTGGGCCTCCGCCTGGGCCAGGGCGCTTTCCGCCTGGGCCAGGGTCAGCTTCTGCTGCTGGTCATCCAGCCGCAGCAAGACCTCGCCCTGCTTGACCCGCTGGCCTTCCTTTACCTCGATCTTGAGGACCTCGCCGGGCACCTGGGCCGCCACGGGCACGATGTCCGAGGCCTGGGTGCGCCCCGTGAAGTCGCGAAACACGGTGATGCTGCGCACCTGCGGGTGGGCAACCTGAACCACGGGCTTCCGCTGGACACTGTCGGCGCTGGGCGCGACCGTACCGGCGTCCTTCTTGCCACCGCAACCAGCCACCAGGGCCGCCGCAAGTCCCACGACCATCAAAACCTGAACCTTGGGTCCCATCTATGCCTCCCACTGCCCGGAGTGCCGGGCGCGTCCGAAGGCGAACTCTATTTCCTGAACGGCGGTCTGTCAATCTCGAATGTGCGTTCACCGTTTCTGAATCTCCATTCAGCTCATTGAAAATCCAGTCTTGACAGGCGAAGCGGCCTTTGGTATTCAGGACGCCTCGAAAGGGAGGGTCCCCATGCTCTTGAAGCTCCCCATTATGTCCCTGCTCGGTCTCCTGGCCTCCGCCCCTCTGGCCGCCCAGGAGGTCCCCATGGATCTCAACACCTGTCTTCTGCAGGCCCAGGCCCAGAACCCCTCGGTCCAGGCCCAACGCTTCGGGGTCAGCGCTGCCCGGGCAGCCAGGGATTCCGTGCGGGGTGGCTTTGGCCCCACCCTCAAGGCCAACAGCACCGTGATGGTGTGGGACCAGGAGACCACCATGGACTTCGGCGACTCCCTGTCCGGCTTCAGCATCCCGGGCGTGGTCATCCCCCCCATGAAACCCACCGTGGTCCAGGAGCAGGTCACCACGGACAGCAGCCTCACCCTGGCCCAGCCCCTCACGCCGCTTTGGGCGGTCTATCACGGGTTCAAGGCCGCGGGCCTCCAGGTGGATGTGGAGGCCGTGAGGCTTCGCAACGCCCGCCGGGCCCTGGCCCTGGCCACCGTGGAGGCCTGGTTCTCCAGTCTCCAGGCCCAGGAACTCCACGACACCCTGGAGCTGTCCTTCCAACGCACCACCGAACATCTCGCCAATGTGGAGAAGCTGCAGGCCGCCGATCTGGTCGGCCTTTCTGATGTCCTCAAGGTCCGCAGCGCCCTGGCTTCCGTGAAACAGTTGGTGATCTCCACCTCCAACCTGGTGCGCCTGTCCCGGGCCAACCTGGCGACTCAGCTTGGGCTGGGGGCCGCCAGAGAGCCCGTGGCGGACCCCTCCGCTCTGCTAGTGGAAGGCGCCCTGCCCGCCCCCGAGGCCCCCGTGGAGACCCTGGACCAGGCCCTGGAAACCGCCGGCGAAAGACGCCCCGAGGTGCAGGAACTGCGCCTGAGCCTGCGCCAGCTCTCCCACCAGCGGGACCTGGTCTGGAACGAGTTCATCCCCACCGTGGTGGGCCTGGGCACGGTGAAGCACACCACGGGCTCGACCTTCCAGAAGGAGGACTCCTGGTTCGTGGGTCTGACCCTGGACTGGACCGTCTGGCAGTGGGGCAGCAGCAAGTACAAACTGGACGAGAACAGCGCCCGGCGCCGGCAGGCTGAGCAGGCCCTCCGGCAGTTGATGGATTACATCCAGTTGGAGGTCAAGCAGGCCTGGCTGGAGCTGGACACCAGCGTCAAGGAACTGGACGCCATCGCGGACCGCCTGCGGGAGGCCCAGGAGAACTACCGGGTGCAGCAGCGCCTCTACGAAGAGTCCTACAAGACCATGACGGACCTCCTGGACGCCGAGAGCGCCCTGCGGTCTGCCCAGTCCGATCAGGCCGTGGCCCGCTACAAGGCCTGGATTGCCAGGGTCCGCCTCTCCCGCGCCATGGGCGAGCCCGTGGGCTCCTGGCTGCCCGGTCTGGACTCCAAGCGCCTGGCCTTTTGATGGACGAAGGGCTTGAAGAACTTCCCGATCCCTCCTTGACTGCCCGCAACCCAAAAGAATAGACTCCTGCCCGATTGACAGGCTCAGCGCGGAAAGGTGTGCCCATGGCCAGCAAGACCAAGAAACTGAAGGTAGCGGTGGTAGGTGCCACAGGGTTGGTGGGCAGGGAGATCCTGCGTTTGGTGGCGGACCTCAATCTGCCGGTAGGCAAGATGCTGGCCTTCTGTTCCGAACGGTCGGCCGGAACCGAGCTGGTCTTCAAGGACCAGATCATTGAAGCCAAACTCCTCGACCGCAAGGCCTTGAAGGGCAAGGTGGATGTGGTCCTGGCCTCGGGCGGCAAGCAGGTCAGCCAGCTGCTGAGGGCCTGGTCCCGGGAGGACGGCTATGTGGTCATAGACAACTCCTCCACCTTCCGCATGGACCCCGAGGTGCCCCTGGTGGTGCCGGAGGTGAACCCCGAGGAGCTGGCCAACCACCACGGCTACATCGCCAACCCCAACTGCACCACCATCCCCTTGACGCTGGTGCTGGATGCGGTCCGCGAGACCCTGGGCCTCAAGTCGGTCTTCGTGGCCACCTACCAGTCCGTCTCCGGGGCAGGCAATGCGGCCATCGAAGAGCTGGCCCAGCAAACCATGAGCCTCCTCACCGACGGCACCGCAGAGGCCGAGGTCTTCCCCCACCGCATCGCCTTCAACCTCATCCCCCAGATCGGTGCCCCCACGGAGAATGGCTACACCGAGGAGGAGATGAAGGTGGTCAACGAGTGCCGCCGCATCCTGAAGATGCCCAAGTTGGACATAAGCTGCACAGCCGTTCGAGTGCCCGTCTTCGCCTGCCACGGTGAGGCCATCCAGATTCGCACCGAAAAGGAATGCACCGCCGGTGAACTGGCTCACATCCTGGCCTCCAAGCAGGGGCTCACCGTGCTGGACGCCCCCAAGCAGTTCATCTACCCCATGCCCATCAACGCCGTGGAGGCCATGGACTGCTTCGTGGGCCGCATTCGCAAGCACCCCAGCCTGCCCTGCACCTTCGATCTCTGGTTGGTGGCCGACAACCTTTGGAAGGGCGC
>CAZMEC010000160.1:0-7615 GCA_964565265.1 uncultured Myxococcales bacterium | reverse complement strand
CCTTGGTTCGGTGTCCATCCGGGGCCCCCGGTCCATCTTGTCCATGATGTCCATCTGGTTTCGGGACGCAGCGCTACTTCTTCGGGGCTGGCTTCTTCGCCGCTGGCTTCTTTTCAGTTGGCTTCTTTTCAGTTGGCTTCTTGGCCGCCGGCTTTCTGGGGCCTGGGTTTCTTTTGGGGCCGCAGATCAGTTCGGTGAAGGACTCGAAGTCGTAGGCGGCCTTCTCGGCCAGCTTGAAGAGGGTCTCGGGTTTGGGGCCGGATCTTCGGCCGGCGGCCTGACCTTCTGCCCTGGCTTGTTCTCTGCGGCGGCCTTCGGTCAGTCTGGTGGCCAGCATCACCAGGGCCTCCAGGGCCTCCTGGTGCATCCACCAACGGCCCTCCGCCTGGTGAACGCCTAGCAGCCCACGGAGGCGTGGGTCCTCCAGCAGTTCCCGCAGTTCGTTGGGGTTCGAACTCTGCCCCAGCAGCACCCCCAGGTCGTGGCCCTCCAGCAGTCCGCAGAGGTCCGGCCCCAGGCCGAATCTTGCGCCGTGCAGGAACACCGCCACCTGTGGCCTGGGCTCAAACAGGAAGAAGCGCTCCTCCAACTGGCCGCAGCTCAGCCCCGCCCTTTGGCTCAAGGCCTGCAGCATCCTGAGTTGCTGGGCCAGGGCCTCCACTCCCCCCCAGTACCCCCCCTTTGGAAGACCCAGGTCGCTGGGGTCTGGGAACTTCGCGGGCTCCAGTCGCAGAGACAGCCCCAGGGCGGCCCCTTCGGCTACCAGGGACTCCAGCAGGGCCTCCATCTGGACGCAGGCCTGGCCCGCCGCCGCCCCGTCCAGCACTGCCAGCAGCGCCTGCCTTGCAGCCTGGGCCTCCAGCTTCTTCAGCTCCCGCCAGGGGTCCGGGATGAGTCCCTCCCCGAAGCGGCTCTTCAGCTTGCGCCAGGCCTCCCCGTGCACCACCTGGAACTCCAGGAAACAGCGCCGGCCGTAGCCGTCCAGGTGCAGGTGCAGGCCATGCTCGTGAAGTTCGGTGCAGGAAAACAGGGCCCACTGGCCCGACACGAAGTCCCGCGCCACGGCCAGAGCGTCGCCCTCCAGGGGCAGCCCCAGGGCCTGGGCCACGCTCACCGTGGTGGTGGCGCCCGTCCAGCGCACGGGCAGGCTTCGGTGGAGGCGCCCCTCGGCCCTCGCAAACGAATTGTTGTAGATCACCAGCCCGGCCTCCTGGCCGTGGCGGTTGGCGTAGGCGAAGACCTCCTCGTTGAGGCCACCCTGGGTCACGCAGTCAAACATGGCCAGGTTGGTCGCCGAGGAGAACACCCGGCGGTGCCGCATCACGGGGAAGATCTCTCGTTCGTGGGCGGCCACCAGCGCGGCGTCCGGCGCCTCATCCCGGTAGGCCTTGGCGTACTCCATGCCGTACTTCTCGGTGAGGCCCTCCACCTGCCCGTGGCCGAACATGGGCAAGCCCGGCAGGGTCACCATCATGAGGGTCACGCCCAGGTATTTGTCCCCCTTGCCGAACTGCTCCACGGCGGTCTTCTCGTCGGGGTTGTTCAGGAAGTTCACGAAGCGCGTCAGGACCTCCGGGCTGAAGTCCAGGACATTGCGCAGGGTGGCCCGGTAGTGGGCGTTGTCCTCGGCCATGAGCATGTTCATGAAGGCGCTGTTGTAGACCCGGTGCATGCCCAGGGTCCGCACGAAGTAGCCCTCCATCAGCCAGAAGGCCTCGGCCAGCAGCAGCGTGTCGGGGGCCTCCCGGGCGATGAGGTCCACCACCTCCCGCCAGAACTCCTCGGGGAACAACTCGCCGAAGCGCTCCCTGGGCAGGCCGTGTTCAGCCCGCGACGGCACCGCGCCCTCGTCGCCGGGGGCGGGGAACCACAGCCGCTGGTAGTGCTTCTTGGCCAGGGTCATGGCGGCGTCAAAGCGAATCACGGGGAAACGCCGGGCTACGGCAAGGATCTCCTGCATGACCGCCTGCCTGGTCTCCTCCCTGGTGAAGTCCAGTTGGGCGGTGTCGTTCCAGGGCATGCTGGTGCCGTCGTTGCCATGATAGATGTAGCGGGTGTCGCCGCTGCTGAGGTCCCGGCGCTGGAACACCACGGCGGCGTCCCGGTGGTCCCAGTAGCCGTTCTCCAGCTTGATGGACAGCCAGGGCGCGGGGGACAGTTCGGGCCCGTCGAAGCGATAGGCAGGGTAGGGCGGGGTGCGCGTCTGCAGGAACAGGTCGGGGCGCTCCACGACCCACCGCGAGTCCACGCCCGTGTGGTTGGGCACCATGTCCGCCGCCAGCCGAATGCCGTGATTCCAGGCCCGGAAGCGCAGGTTGGCCAGGGCCTCCTCCCCGCCCAGGTTCTGGGCGATGCGGTTCTCCGCCAGACTGTACGCCGACGCCAGCGCCTCCGGGTTGCCCATGGCCTGCTTGATGTTCCGCGAGGCCTGGGACCGCTCCCAGACGCCAATCAGCCACAGGCAGGTGAAGCCCCAGTTCTGCAGCGTCTGGAGTTCCTCCTCGGGGATCTGGTCCAGCCGCGTGATGGGCCGCCCCCACTTCTTGGAAAGCTGGTCCAGCCACACGAAGGTGGACTTGGCGATCATGATGACATTGGGCATCCAGGCCGAATCCGCGCTGAACCGTTCGGGCTCGGCGCCGTCCTGGAACTGCAACACCTGGGCCGGCCCAGGCCCGGGCAGCCGCACCGCCTCCTCCTCCCGAAGGATGCCCCCCGCCAGCACCAGCAACTGGTCCAACTCCGCCGGGATGAGGCCCCGGAAGCGGCTCTTGGCAAACCCCAACTGGTCCAGCAGCGAATGGGGGAACCGGCGCTGAGGCTCCCGCAGCAGATCGGTAATCGTCAGGCCCTGGCCCGGCACCGGCCCCAGGGCCACCAGGTCCGCCTCCAACTGGTCCAGCCGCTGCCCGAAGTCCCCATCCTGCTGCAGGTGAGAGGCCCGCTGGGGGGCCACGAAGTCCAGCGCCGGGTTCTCGTCCGCCAGGCGCAGCAGCAGGGCCTCCCGCAGGGGCCAGGCCTGGCTAGTCAGGGGGGCCGGGGGGGCCGCCGAGGCCAGGGCCTCCATGGCGTACACCAGGGGCAGGGGATCGAGGGGAAAGCCCGGAGTCAGGATCTGGGGAGTCACCGTGCCCAGGGCCAGGAAGCGGTTGAACACCGCCCGCTGGATCCGCAGCAGCAGGCCCCCGGCAAACAGCAGCCCGGCGGTGCCCTTCCAGGCCGGGTCCTTTTGGCGCAGGGCCTGGTCCAGCAGGCGCATGGCCTCGGGCGAGACGCCGCCCCCGGGGGGCACGGTCACCAGCACGCGGGTGGCCAGGGGAAGGGATCGGGAGAAACCGTAGTCAGGACTCATGGGGCACCTCGATTTGCGGGGCCGCTCGAGGGCAGGCACCAGGGGCCGGCAGGGCCGACCGGCGGAGCCACGCGCTTGAACAGCACCAGCGGGTACTCACCGCTGTGGGTAAGTTCCCTGTCCACAAACACTTTGTCAACCTTGAACCACTGTCGCACCACGGGGTTGGCGGCCAACGCCCGGGGGGACATGAAGGTGTTTGGCGCGGCCACCAGGAACCTCACGGGCTGGGCGCAGACGATGGTCCAGAAGGCCGGCCAGTCCAGGCTGCCGGTCTTGAAGCGCCGCGCGTTGGTGTCGATGAGGTCGCCGGACAGGCGACGGTCCGCCAGGAGCGCCAGCAGGGGCGCAATGGTGGAGGCCCCGGCCAGGGTCTCCCCGGGGTCGCTGTTGGCCTTGATGTAGGCGGCTATCTCCGGGGCGGTGGAGAAGAAGTTTTTCTTGTTCCACAGGAACCTGGGGATGGCCGGGTCCACGGCACCCACGGTGCGGCATTCCCGCCAAAAAAGAGCCTTGACCAGCCCCGACAGGTGAGAGTCAAAGGACTGCCTCCAGGGGTAACAGCGCTGTTGGCCGGCGGCCCGGGCCTCCTCGGGGAAGCGGTGCCGGCCCAGGGCCTTGGCCGCGGGCAAGGACAGCAGGGCCAAACCCAGCAGGCCCGCCACCAACCCCAGGCGAACCAGGGAAGGGCGCCGGGTGGCCGGGGCCCCAAGTCCCCTGACGGCCTGGACCAGACCCCCCACCAACCAGCCCACCACGGCCCCGCCGGCCAGGGCCGCAGGCAGGATCAGCAACAGGTAGTAGAAGGTGAAGGTCTCTCGAAGCATGGTGAACTGGAACAGGAAGATCAGCAGACCCAGGAACCCCGTCAGGGGCAGGGCCCGGGCCCAGGGACAGGCCGCGAAGGGGCGGCCCCGCCCCAGCAACAGCCAGGCAGGCAAAGCCAGCCCCGCCAGGAACAGCAGGGTCAGGTGCTGGTAGGCCATGCGCTGGGCCACGGGGTCCCGCACAAAGGTCCCCAGATTGCCAAGAGCCAGGGTCAGGGGTTCGTGGCCCGTGAGAACCTGCGCCGCCGGCAGGGATGCCAGGAAGGCCAGCCCCAGGGCCAGGGTGGGCCACCACCGGCGCCCCCGGAGGACCAGCGCCAGGAGGGTCCCGAAGGCCAGCAGATAGGCCGCCATATGGGGCAGGCCGGGGGCCAGAAAACCGCCACTCCGGGGGGGCTTGGCCAGATGGTAGCCGTAGACCTGGGTGAGGAACTCGGGGCCCGCCAGCAGCAGGAAGGCCAGGTGCAGGGGCAGGACCGCCAGGGCCATCCCGGCCAGCAGCCGGGGCAGGCGCCGGGCCTCCACCCGGGCCGTCACCAGCAGCAGCACGGGCAGCAGGGCCGCGCTGTAGACCCCGGTGCAGAAGGCCAGCCCCGCGAAGACCCCGCTTTGGAGGCTGCGCCCGAGCACCAAGCTCCAAAGGGAGAGGGCGATGAAGGCCACCGTGAGATTCACGCCGGTCAGATTGGAGGAGGCCTGAAGCTGCTCGAGGGCAGTCCAGAACAGCAGCAGCGTGGCAAAGGCCGCCACCAGCCCACCGGCCCTCCGGGCGCTGTCAAACAGGGCCAGGCCGGACACCAGGGAGGCCAGCAGGGGCACCGCCTTGAGGAAGCCCAGGCTGAACCCCGTGAACCCCAGGGGCAGGGCGGGCACCAAGAGGTGTAGGGGAGGGTGGGCAAAGAAGAAGTCCCGGTAGGGTACCTGGCCCTCCAGGACCAGCTTGATCCCGTAGAAGTAGATGTTCTCGTCGGTGTCGGACAGCCCCAGGGCCTCCAACTTGAGGGCCACATAGAGGAAGGTGACCAGGGCCAGGCCCAGGCCCGCCAGCAACTTTTGCGGGGCGCTCATGGGAGGACTTCCTGGGGGCGCAGGATGGTCTGGGCGGCGGCCCAGGGGTCCAACTGCCTGGCCACCACTGCCTCCAGCAGCGCCCGGGGGCCCGCGTCCTCCCGGGCCAGGCCATGGGTCTGGAGGAAGGCCTCCACCGCCAGGGTCCGCAGGTGTCGTCCGGCGCGCAGCAGCTCCCGGTGGTGCCAACCGTCGCCCTCCAGCAGGTCCCGGCGGTGCTGCTCCAGGGCCTCCACCAACTGGTCCAGCCCTGCCCCCGTGCGGGTGCTGGTGAGCAGCACCGGGATCTCCCGCTCAGCCACCCCCAGCCGCTGCATCTGCTGGAGCTCCGAGGCCACCTGGTCCGCCCCCTCGCGGTCGGCCTTGTTGACCACAAAGAGATCGGCGATCTCCAGGATGCCGGCCTTCAGGTTCTGAATCTCATCCCCCAGCCCCGGGACCGTCACCACCACGGTGCAATGGGCCACCCGCGCAATGTCCACCTCGTCCTGGCCCACGCCCACGGTCTCGACAATGATCGGGTCCAGGCCCAGGGCCTCCATTACAATTATGGTATCTGCGGTGGAGGCGGTCAGTCCCCCCAGCGCCCCCCTGGTAGCCAGACTGCGGATGAAGACGCCGGGGTCTGCGGAGTGGTGCTGCATTCTGATGCGGTCGCCCAGGATGGCCCCGCCGGAGAAGGGACTTGAGGGGTCCACGGCCAGCACGCCAACCCGCCGCCCCAGCGCCCGGTAGCGGGTGGTCAACAGGTCCACCAAGCTGCTTTTTCCAGAGCCCGGATTACCTGTGATTCCGATTACCTGGGAGCTGCCTGTGTGGGGCCAAAGCTGGGCCAGTTCGGCCTGAAACCCGGGTCTGCGGTCATCCACCAGGCGCATCAGTCGGGCGGCGGCCAGGTGGTCCCCTTGAAGCACTCTGGCGTGAAGCATTTCCCCGGTCCTCATGGGCGGGGATTCTGCCAGTCCCCAGCCCGCAAGTAAAGCCTCAGTCCCACTGGGGGCTGCTTGTCGGCGAAGTCCTTGCGGGGAGGGGCTGGGTGTGTTAGAAAACTGCGAAAAGAATTTTTTGGCCCTCAAGGGCTTAGCCAGGAGGCGATTAGTGAAACTAGAGCGCTGGGGAGTGAAAGTAATAGACTCCCAACTGAAGGGCTTGGAATCCGGACGCCGTTACATGATCTATGGGCCCGAGGCCTTTGACCTCCAGTCCTTCCTGTTGACCTTCCTGGCCACGGGCCTGAAGTTGAAGGAAAAATGTGCCCTGGTCACCTCCGAAGAGCCCGGTGAGGTGATTCGCATTGCCAAGCACCTTGGGTTCGATATCGAGAAGGATATCATCAAGGAAAACCTCTCCATTCTAAGGACTAAGCCATTCTTTGGTGAGAAGCTGGTTCAGCTTCGCAGCCCGGATCGGGTGATCCAGGAACTGCGCAACCTGCTGGGCTCCCCGGGGCCCCAGCGCATAGCCTTCTTCCCGCTGTCGTCCTTCGTGTCGGACTCCAGCCCCGACCACCTGATGAAAAGCACCGAGCTGCTGGTCACGGCCCTGCGGAACATCCGCGCCACCACCATGATCGGCGAGCAGGTCCGCAGCAATCCCCAGGACCTGTACCTGCTTCAGGAGATGCACAAGGCGGTGGACGGCGTGTTCCGCCTCACTTCCACCTCGGACGATACCCACGAGGTCCTCATGGAGAAGGACTTCACCCCCGAAGGTCGCCGGCTTAGCTGGGTCTACTTCATCCAGAAGGGCTCGGGGATCCAGGCCGTGGAGGGTGAAGGGGCGTTGGGGTCGGGAGGCCCGGAGGGCAGCGAAAGCCAGGACCCGTCCCAGCTTCGCCGGGTGCTGCTGGTGTCGGATGACGCCTCGGAAACCGAGAAGCTCAAGGAGGGCCTGGAGCCCATCTACAAGATCGAACTGGCCCGCAGCGAGACCGAGGCCATGACCCAGTTGCTGCAGCCGCGCTATGGCCTGATCCTGGTGTCCTTCACGGACGACGACCGGGGCGAGTCCTTCTGCCGCTATGTGCGCACCCAGCGCATCAAGCTGCCGTTGGTGCTGGTGGGCAACGCCAAGCGCCGCGCCTGGGAGCGCGCCTCCGTGCTGCTGCAGGGCGTGGACGACTTCATCGCCCGGCCCTACAGCCAGGTCGAGCTCATCTCCCGCATCTCCTCCATCCTGCGCCGCGCCTCCTTCGGCTTCCCCTTCGACGAGGTGGCCGAGTACATCGGCGCCCAGAAGCGCCTGTGGCAGAAGCTGCAGAAGGTGGACAAGGACGATCCGGGCACCGGCCTGGTGTCCTTCAAGTTCTTCTCTGCGGCCCTCGAGCACGAGCTCTTCAAGGCCAAGATGGTGGGTTATCCCTGCAGCA
>CAZMEC010000159.1:0-7658 GCA_964565265.1 uncultured Myxococcales bacterium | reverse complement strand
AACCAGCACCTTGTCCTGAGCGGCACTCAATGACTTGTGATCAATAGCAAGCCCTGTGGGGGAAGGTGGCCCGAAGGGCCGGATGAGGGCACGGGTTCCATCGCCAACCCACACTCGCCCTCTCCCTAACCCTCCCCCAGCGGGGGAGGGGACCGACCGGCCCAGCGCAGGCCATCGTCAGCGCGACAGGAACCGACCCCATCAATGCCCTAAACCGATCCCACTACGACCTTAGCAGATCACCGGCCTCCGCCTCTGGGGGCAGGTTCAGCCAGACTCGCTCTTCGCTCAAGGCCCGGGCTTTGGGCCAGATCTCTCCCCGCAGCCCCTCTACTTGAAACCTTGGGCCCGGGCCCTGGGGACGGAGGAGTTCCAGTTCCTGGCCGGGGGTCAGGGGGTTCTTCAGGCGCACCAGCCCCTGGCCCTGGGAGACCTCCTCGAGGATTCCCACGAAGCTGTTCCTGGAGGCCAGGGCTGAGCCCTCGGGGGTGTAGGTGTGGTCGGGGACGGAGCCTTCCAGAAAGTGCGTGGAGAAGCCCCGGTGGTTGGTGGAGTTGAGCTCGGCCACGAGGGCCGGGAGGGCGGCCTCCAGGTCCTGGCAGTTGCCTTGGGCCAGAAGGTCCAGGGCCCGGCGGTAGACGCCGGTGACGGTGGCCACATAGAGGGGGGAGCGGGTGCGGCCCTCGATCTTGAGGCAGGTCACGCCGGTGGCCAGGAGGCGGTCCAGGAGGGGTAGGGCGCAGAGGTCCTTGGAGTCGAAGAACCAGGTCTGGCTGCCGTCCGTCTCCACGGGGTTGCCCTGGCCCGGGCGGCGGCTGTCTTCGAGGAGGCGGTAGGGCCAGCGGCAGGCCTGGGCGCAGTCTCCCTTGCGGGGGTCGCGGTTCGCCCAGTAGAGGGACAGGAAGCAGCGGCCCGAGTAGGCGATGCACATGGCGCCGTGGATGAAGGCTTCGATCTCCAGGGGGGAGGCGCGGACCAGGGTCTCAAGCTCGGCGAGGGACAGCTCCCGGGGGGCGATGATGCGGGTGGCGCCCAGGGAGTGCCACAGGGCGGCGGCCCGAGAGTTCATGGTGTTGGCCTGGGTGCTGATGTGCAGGGGCAAGCCCGGGAGGCGGCGGGCGCAGGTGGCCAGGACGCCGGGGTCGGCGACGATGAGGGCGTCGGGGCGGGCGTCGGCGAGGAAGTCCAGGGTCTGGTCCAGGGCCGGGAGGTCCTCGTCCTTGATCTGGGAGTTGAGGGCTACATAGACGCGCTTGCCAAGGCCCCGGGCGTGGGCCAGGCCCTGAACGAAGTCCTCTTGGGAAAAATTCTTGGCGCGGTTCCGCATGGAGAAGGCCTTGAGGCCCAGGTAGACGGCGTCGGCGCCGAAGCGGAAGGCGGTGCGCAGGCAGTCCAGGTCGGCGGCGGGGGAGAGCAGTTCGGGAACCCGGGCGCCGGGGGCTTGGAGGCTTGGGATGGCCAAGGGGACCTAGTCCTTGCAGCAGAGGATGCCCGTGGGGGGCTTGTTGGAGTAGTTCAGGTTGCCGCAGCCGATGCCGCCATCGTAGGGGGAGGGGTAGACCTTGGTGGCGCTGCTTCCCCACACCGTGTTGGGGCAGTAGGCGGTGGCACAGGCCTCACCGCAGCAAAGGGGGGCGCTGTAGTAGTTGACCTCGGCGTTGCAGCCAAAGGGCGCGCCGGTCGTGCAACTGCTCATGCTGCCCGAGTTGCTGGAGGCCATGACATATGAGCCCAGGGGGGCGCCGTACGACGAGTAGATGCAGTAGTAGTAGTTGTACCACTGACTTTGGTTGGGCATGCGGTCCTGGATATCAGAGGCGTAGCCGTTCTTCATGCAGATGTGCCAGCCCGGGGCGCAGAGGTCCTCGGCGGAGGCGCAGAGGGCCGCCGTGGTGGAGCCGCAGTTGGGATCGGCGGCGGGGTCTCGGGCAGCACGCAAATCCTTGTTGGACCAGAAACCCTTGCAGGCAGCCAAGCGGGGGAAGGTGGTCTTGTCGGCGTAGCCCTCCAGAGAGTTGTCCGCGCAGCCCATGGCGCCGCAGTTGGTAAGTTTGGGGTTGAACACATGCTTGCACAGACCTGTCGCCGACATGCAGGAGTCGTCCGTGCAGGTGTTGGTGTCGGCGCAGTTCTTGGGGGTGCCGACGCATTTGTTGTTCACGCACAGGTCCGTGTTGGTGCAGGGGTTGTTGTCGTCGCAGGCGCCCGTTCCTATGCAGTCCACCTTGGTGCCGGCGCAGCCGCATTTGCCCCCGGCGGTGCCGCACTTGTCGTTGATGGTCAGCAGGACCCCGTCGTCGCACAGGGCCCCGGGGAAGCAGGGGTGCTTGCAGACGCCGCCGGTGCAGAGGTCCTCGGTGCAGGAGTTGTTGTCGTTGCACTGCCAGTCAAACTCGCACTCGCCGGTGCCCTTGCACACGCACTTGTCGCCCTGGGCGACGCAGGCGTCCTCCTTGGTGCCCGGCAGGCCGTCATCGCAGAGGCGGCCGGGTTTGCAGGTCCTCTGGCAGAGCCCGTGGTCACAGACTTCGTCCGTGCAGGGGTTCTTGTCGTCACAGTCCAGGGCTTCGTCGCACTCGTTGCCCCAGGCAACGCACTTGTGGTCTTCGCAGACCTTACCATTCGGGCAGGTGCCGCAGCTAAGGCCGCAGCCGGCGTCGCCGCATTCGATGTTGGGATCCTCGCAGTCCAGGGTGGGGACGCAGAGGCAGAGATTGGCCAAGCACTGGAGGCCCGGATCGCAGGTGCCGCAGGTGCCGCCACAGCCGTCGGCGCCGCAGTCCTTGCCGTTGCAGGCGGGGAAGCAGGCGCAGTTGCCGTCGTTGCAGGCGATGTTGGGGGCGCAGGTGCCGCAGTTGCCGCCGCAACCATCGGGGCCGCAGGTCTTGCCCTGGCACTTGGGCTGGCAGACGCACTGCCCCTCAGTGCAGAGTTCGCCTACCCCACAGGTGCCGCAGGTGCCGCCGCAGCCGTCGCTGCCGCACTTTTTGCCGTTGCAGAGGGGGTGGCAGCCGCAGGCGCCGTCGTCGCAGTACCAGTTGGCGGAGGCCCCACAGATGGTGCCGTCCTCGACGGCCTCGGAGACGCAGCCCGAGCCGGTCTTGCAGAACTCAGCGCTGCAGGGGTTGTCATCTCCGGGACAAACAGGAGGCTGGCTGGTCTGGCACTTGCCCGAGTGGCAGGTGTCGGTGCCGGTGCAGGGATCGGCGTCGCCGCACTTGAGGGTGTCGTCGTCAATGAAGCGGCAGACGCCGGTGGAGGGCACACAGTCGTCTCTGGTACAGGGGTTGCCGTCGCCGCACTGTTTCACTGAACCCTGTTTGATGGCGCAAACGCCGGTGGCCTGCCCTTCCGGGATGCGGCACTCCATGAGGCCGTTGCAGAGGTTGCCATCATCGAGCTTGGCGCAGTCCGGGCCGGTCAGGCAGGCGCAGCCTTCAAGCACGGGGCTGTCCGGGCCCGGGAGTTGACCCACACAGGCCCCCTCCTGGCACAGGTCCGGGGTGGTGCAGGGGTTGAGGTCGTCGCACTCGCCTTCGCTGAGGGGCAGGGCCTGGCACACGCCATCCACGCACTGGTCGGCGGTGCAGGGGTTCTGGTCGTCACAGGCGGCGCCACAGGGACACTCGTTGGACAGGCCCGCGGAGCCGCAGGTACGGCCACTGCAAAGGGCCACGCAGTCAGCCTCGCAGGAGCCATCTCCCAGGCAGTTGTAGCCCAGGGCGCAGGTGCCGCATTGACCGCCGCAGCCGTCGTCACCACAGTCCAGGCCCAGGCAGTTGGGCACGCAGACCGTGTCCGGGGTGGTGTCCGGGAGGCTGTCCGGGGAGGTGTCAGGCAGGGTGTCCGGGGTCGTGTCCTGGGCCACCTCGGGAAGAGTATCTGCCAGGGTGTCCGGGGGCGAGGGCAGGTCGGCCTGCAGGTCTCCGTCTGGGAGGCCCAGGTCTTTGAGTTCTGGGAAATCGGTCCCGTCCAGGGTATCCCTCCCCAAAGCGTCGCCGACGGCGTCCAAGCCTACGAAGTCTTTGGAAAATCCAGGGTCCACCCCGGGCGAATTGGAACCGCACGAAAGGGCAGGCAGGCACAGCGTCAAGACCAAAAATAACCAGCTTCTGCGCATGGATAGCTCCACCTGACAGGGACACAACGCGCGGATTCTACCGAAAAGACTCAATGAAGGGCAGAACTATTTTACGGGGTGATTTCTGCTGGCGTCAGGGGTCTATCAGACATCGACCTTGACTGAGGCGCGCCTTCAAGACCCCCGTCCACAGAGCGATGCAGTCCTGGTTGTCGAAGGCCGGGAAGTGGCCCTCGTCGGGGAACACTGCCAGGGCACCCGAGGCGGGGGGGCTGGCCAGGGCGTCCAGGTTGCCCTCAAGGGGTGGGACGCCCTCGGGGATGCCCTGCCATTCAAAGGCCTGGTTGCTGGTCCCGGGCGGAGAAAGCACGGGCCAACCGCCGGCCGCTGCCAGGGACTCGGCGGTCAGCAGCGGCGTGTAGGGGTCCTGCATGCCCTGAACCTGCAGGACGCAGGAGGCGTGGGCCAGGCCGGGCCCACGGAAATACAGGGGCGAGTAGTTGATGGGGTCCGTGGGGTCCACCACGGCCTGCATGAGGGACACCACCGTGTGGAAGACGCTGAGGTCCGCAGCGTTCTTGATGCCCAGCAGGAGGGCCATCATCTTCTGGATGTCGAAGTCGGTGCCGGCGTCCAGTTCCTTGCGCAGCATGAGGGTGTCGGAGAGCAAGCCCCCGGCCCCCGACAGCACGACGGCCTGCATGGAATCGTCCACGCCCTGGAAGAGGGCCCCCGTGAGGCCACCCTGGCTGTGCCCGAAGAAGCCCAGCCGGGAGGCATCGATGGGGACCCCCTTGGCGGCCCATTCATCGGCGAGGAAGGCGGTCACGGCGACGGACTGGGACACCGCATCGGCGGCCCCCTGACGGAACAGCCAGCGGCCCGAGTCGGGGTTGGTGAAGTTGAAGGAATAGAGTTCCAGGTTGGCCACTGGTTCGTCCACGCGCCCGCCGTGGAGGGGCTGGTCAATGGCCATGGCGGCGAGGCCAACGGCGGCCAGATCCTGGGCCGAATTGTAGGTGAAGGAGTAGCGACTGCCGCCGGTGCCGTGGGAGATGAGGACCAGGGGCCAGCCCTCGGTTGGGGGAGTGCCCTTGGGGACGGAGAGGGCGTAGGGGATCTCCTCGAGGCGCTGGACCACGGGCTTGGAGTCGAGGCCAAACTCGAAGTTGCCCCCGCTGCTGTAGGGGATCTCGCCGGCCTGGAAATTGGCAGCGCGGTAGCTGCCCTCGTAGAGCGTGTAGGTTGAATAGGTCTTGGTCAGCGCGGGGGCTTCGCCGGCCAGCGGCTGGGCCTCTTCGCGGATGGTCTTGGCCACCTGCAGGAGGTCGGCGCTGGGGTCCCCGGTGCTGAAGACCGTGAGGGCCACCAGGGCGGCTCGGTCGTCGGCGGACAGGTAGTCCAGGCCCGGCTTGAGGGTGTCAAGAAGGCCCTGGTCGTCCTCTCCCAGGGTCGCTTCTTCAAGCAGGCGGCTCAGCAGCCAGGGGCGCTGCAGGGGCTGGCCCTGGGCGTCCTCAAGGGTGTCGAACACGAACAGCCCGAAGGTCCCCAGGGGAGGCAGGACCAGCCCCGATGGCAGGCGGATGGCCAGCACATTCTGGTCAGAGTACCAGTTGGCCTTGGGGGGCTTGGCGTCCCAGAAGAGGAACTCCAGAGGATAGCGGCGCCCCAGGTCCGGGCTGCCCGGGGTCAGGTTCACAAGTTGGACGGGGCTGGTGTCGCTGAGGCTGGCCTCGGGGCTGGGCAGGCTGTCCAGGTTCAGGGGGCCGCTGAACTTCACATACATTACCGGGTTGCAGGAGAAGCCCCGGCCCCCATGGGCCAGGACGGCCTTGTACTGGTCAATGAGCTTGGCCTTGTAGGGGTTGGGCCAATCGCTGACCTCCAGGCCGTCGGCGGTGAGGCGGGTATTGGAGGGGAAGGGCCGGTCGAAGAAGCCCTGGGGGTACTTCTGGAAGATTGGATAGGTCCCCTGGGGCTCGGGCATGGTGTCCTGGGGAAGGCTGTCCTGGGGTGCCAGGTCGCCTTCGGCGTCGCCGGGCGCGAGGTCCCCTGAGCCCAGGTCTTCAAGGGCGTCCCAATGGTCCGCACCGTCCTCCGCTCCGGGAAGTTCCTTGGTGCCAAGGTCGCCAGGAAGGTCCCCAAGATCAGTCAGGGAGTCCGAGGGACCGACCACCAGATCCGAGCCGGTCTTGCCGTCGCCTTCTCCGGGGGAAGCTGTCTGACAGGAAGTCAACCACAACATAAACAATGCACACATAACGGTCCGACATATTTGTGTATTCATCTAGGTACGCCCTCCATGCCTCCAGCCTGTTGTTCGGCCACCCTGGCGGCGCCAAAGAGGGCCGAGGAGAGCCGATTCAGGTAAGCGCCCAGCAACTCGCCCCCGGGTAACAAGCCTGCCTCCAGCAGCCCCTGGGCGCTGCGCTCTGCCCGCCGGGCCACGGCCCTGGCCAGGTGAAGGTAAGCCTCGGCGAGGCAGCTTCCGGGGAGTACGAACCCCTGGGGGGCGCTGGTCTCGGCATGGGCCCAGTCGCAGAACCCGTCCAGGCGTCCAAGGGCCTCGGGGGCCTCGGTCCAGGTCCAGGTCCCGGCAGATACGGCGGCCCCGGCAGCCAGCAGATCCCTTTGCACGGCGACCACCAAGGAACGCACCTTCAGGAGCGCCTCCCGGGGCTCCCTGGGGAGACCCCATTGGTCCACCAGGGCAGTCAGCGAAGCCCGGGCCAGCCCCAGGCAGCAGGACAACTCGTCCAAGTCCCCGCAGAGGGCCGGCACGGGATGGTCCTTGCGGACCTTCTGGCCAGACAAAAGCAAGGTCCAACCCAGGTCACCAGGTCTTGATGGCTGCATTTCTCTAACCCTCCCCAGGGACAACCCGCATTGCAGTGTAGGCCAAAGCAATTCGGTATGCGACAGGAACCGACCCCAGGGTAGTGTGGCTGTAGACGGACGGGGCGTAGTGTGACTTGAGGGTGAGGGGAGGGCGGGGACTAGAAGCCGAGGGTCAGGCGGCCCATGACCATCCAGTCGGCGACTTCGTTGAGGCTGGGCTTGCCGCCGGTGGCGGTGGTCTTCTCGCCGGGCTTGACCAGCGGGATCATGGCCCCAAAGGTGGCCTTGATGATGGAGAGGTTGATCTGGCCCGCGGCGGAACCGTAGATGGCATCAAAGCCGCCCTTGTCCGCGGCGTCGTTCAGGGGGAACAGACCGTTGACTTCGACCATGGCGCTGAAGAGGAAGTCGGGCAGGGCGATGGCGCCCACGCCGTACTTGGCGTACATGACACTGTCCACCCCGTCAGCGTCCCGCATGGGCATCATGCCGACCAGCTCCACATGGGCCTGAAGGGACGCCAGCAAGGTGTCAATGCCCACCACGCCGTAGGGGGCCACCGTGAGGTACTGGTGCAGATACTTGGGGCTGTAGAACAGGTTCATCTTGGCGAGGGGATCGGCTTCCTTGGAACCCGTGGGCAGGTAGATGGACGCGCCGTAGGAGTAGCCGGCGTTGATGATAGCCAGGTCCACGATCTTGCCGAACTTGGCGTCCAGCACGAAGTTGCCGACATTGA
>CAZMEC010000158.1:0-7665 GCA_964565265.1 uncultured Myxococcales bacterium | reverse complement strand
CACCCCCAACACCCCCAACACCCCCAACACCCAGACACTTCCAAGGGCCCAATCCGAGATGTGATCAATAGCAAGCCCGGCGGGGGAGGGAACCGGCCTCCGTCCCCTCTCCCTGACCCTCCCCCGGCGGGGGAGGGGACCGGCACGCCCACCTCTGCCGAAACCTGCCAGCCCTCACTTGACATTTAATGGCCAATCGCCAAGGATTGGCGGCCGAAATGAGGTGTTAGATGGGTCTGTCGGAACTTGGTGGCAAGAAGGTTCATTTCCTTGGGATTGGCGGCATTGGCGTCAGCGCTTTGGCCCGGATCCTGATGGTCGGTGGGGCTGTGGTCAGTGGCTCGGATGTGCGCGAATCCAGCCTCACCCGGGCCTTGGAAAAGGAAGGCGCGCGGGTCTGTATCGGCCACTGCGCTGCCAACATCGCTGGCGTGGACCTGGTGGTGTATTCCACCGCCGTGCGGCCGGACAACGCTGAACGGGCGGCTGCGAGGGCCGCTGGCATTCCCGTGCTGCACCGCTCCGAACTGCTGGGGCGCCTGGTCAGTGAGCACCGCTCCATCGGGGTGACCGGCACCAACGGCAAGGGCACCGTGTCTTCCATGGTGGCCGCCTGCCTGGAGGCCGCTGACCTCAATCCCTCCTTCTACATCGGCGCCCAATGCCTGGACTTTGGCACCAACGCCCGCTACACCGGGTCCGAGTGGTTCGTGGCCGAACTCGACGAGAGCGACGGCACCGTGTGCAACAGCCGGCCCCTCTTTGCGGTGCTGAACAATCTGGAAATGGATCACCTGAATTACTACCGGGACTTCGCCCATGTGGTGGCCACCCTGCAAGGCTTCTTCGAGGGTTTGCCCGCGGGGGCCCTGGGGGTCTTCAACGGCGACGATGAGGGGTGCCGACAGGTGGCGGAGTTGTGGGGTGGCCGGAAGGTCTTCTTTGGGGCGGGCGCCGGGGTGGACTATCGGATGACGGACCTCAAGCTGGGCGCCACTGGCTCCACCTTCACCCTCGTCAGCCCCCGGGATGGCAAGCTGGCCCTGGCCCTGCGCGTGCCCGGGTCCTACAACTGTGAGAACGCCGCCGCCGCCGCCGCCGTGTGCCTCGAGGCCGGGGTCCCGGCGGAGGCCGTGGTCCGTGGTCTGGGGACCTATGCGGGCCTTCAAAACCGCTACACCCTGGTAGAAGCCGGCAGCGTCCGGCTGGTGAAGGACTACATCTCCCACCCCACGGGCATCCGCAAGGTCCTGGAGACCGCCCGCCTGTCCGGCACGGGCCGCCTGCGGGCCGTCTTCAAGCCCTATCGCTACACCATGATCAACTACCACGCTGAGAACTACGCCGAGGCCTTCCGAGGCGCCGACGAGGTGGTCGTCACCGAGATGTGGGAGGCGGACGAGGCCCCCATTCCCGGCGTCACCACGCCTTGGCTGACCCAGATCATTGGCAGGGAGACGGGGGCCGCCGTGTACATCAAAGACATGGAGGGCATCATTCCCTACCTGCGCCGAACCCATGTGCCCGGTGAGACCATCGTGTTCTTTGGAGGTGACGACCTCTTCGACCTGGCGGACCATTTCTGGACGGCGGGCCTCGAAGACCAGGCAGCAACGAGAAATCCATGATGCATCACAAGGTGGACTGGAAGGATCGGCCAGTGTCCGTGCTTGGGCTGGCCCGAAGCGGTTTGGCGGCGGCCAACTGGCTGGCTGCCCGGGGCGCCCGGGTGCTGGTGTCGGACCCCAAGAAGGCAGCGGACCTGCCGGTGGACAAGCTGCACCCGTCCGTGGAACTCCACGCCGAAGGCAACTTCGTGCGGGAGGGTGATCTGGTGGTCATCAGCCCCGGCATCAAGCCCTCCTCGGAGGCCTGGGCCCTGGCCCACGCCAAGGGCAGCGAGGTCATCTCGGACATCGAACTCTTCGCCCGCCTCTGCCCCTGTCCCATCGCCGCGGTGACGGGTACGGACGGGAAGTCCACCACGGTGACCCTGCTGCACCATCTGGTTGAGGCCTCCGGGCGCAAGGCCATCCTGGCCGGCAACATCGGCTTCGCCGTGATGGACAAGCTGGACGAACTGGACGCCGACTCGGTGGCGGTGCTGGAGATCAGCTGCTTCCAGTTGACCCACACGCCCTCGATCAGGCCCCAGGTGTCCGTGTTCACCAACATCGCCGAGGACCATGTGGAGTACCACGGCAGCATGGCCGCCTACATCGACGCCAAGAAGGTCCTGATGCAGAACCAGGGCCCCGGGGACTCCGTCGTGGTGAACGCCGACGACCCCGAGTTGCTGGCCTGGCAGATGCCCGCGGGCGTGGACCGTCGGCTGTTTGGCACCTGGCGCCCCTGGGTCACGGCGGGCCGCTGCTGGGTTGAGGCTCAGGCCATCTGGCTGGACGAGGGTAGGGGCCCCGAGAAGCTGGTGGCCGCCGAGGAGCTGAAGATCATCGGCGGCCACAACCTCATGAACGCCATGTCGGCGGCCCTCGGGGCCCTGGCCCTGGGCGTGGACCTGGACTCCGTTCGCCGGGGCCTGCGGTCCTTTGAGGGCCTGGAGCACCGCATGGAGTTTGTGCGGGAGTTGGACAGCGTGCGCTGGTACAACGACTCCAAGGCCACCAACCCCCACGCCGCGGGGGCGGTCCTCGAGGCCCTGGAGGGCGGCATCATCGTCATCGCTGGGGGCTCCGAGAAGGGCTCGGATTTTTCCGATCTGGGCCGGCTCATTGCCAAGCGCACCAAGGCCGCGGTCTTGAACGGTGGCACCGCCGCCCGGATCGCCCAGGCCATTCCAGCAGGTCATCCCGTGCACCTGGTGGCCACGCTTGGCGACGCCATCGCCAAGGCCCGGGCCCTCGCCAGCCCCGGGGATCTGGTGGTGCTGGCCCCGGCCTGTGCCAGCTTCGATCAGTTCAAGGATTTTGAGCACCGGGGACGGGTCTTCAAGGAACTGGTGCGGGCCCTCTGAGGCCCGGACAGTCAGGAAAGGGTGGTTCCATGCACGACAAGATGAAGGCGCTGAGAGACGAGGCCCTGGCCGCCATGGCCCAGGCCCCGGACGAGACGACCCTGCGGGATCAGCAGGTCCGTTTCCTTGGCAAGAAGGGGCTGGTCACCGGCCTCATGAAGGAATTGCCAACTCTGGCCCCGGAGGCGAGGGCCTCCTTCGGCAAGGAAGTGAACGAGCTGAAACAGGAACTGGAGGCCGCCTTTGAAGAGGCCGTCCGCCAGCGGCACCGTGCCAGCCTGATGAAGGCCCTGGAAACAGAAAGCTTCGACCCAACCCTGCCCGGCCTTCGCCAGGAACAGGGCGCCATCCACCCGCTGTCGAAGATCCAGGAGGAGATCGAAGATGTCTTCGTCTCCATGGGCTTCATCGTGCCCGACTACCCGGAGGCCGAGTCCGAGTTCTTCAACTTCGAGGCCGCCAACATCCCCGACACCCACCCCGCCCGGGACATGCAGGACACCTTCTGGTTGGAGGGCCCCGGCAGCTTCCTGCTGCGGACCCACACCACCCCCGGCCAGGTCCGCGCCATGCGCGAGTTCAAGCCCCCCTTCAAGGCCATCTTCCCGGGCAAGGTCTACCGCTACGAGGCCCTGGACGCCTCCCATGAGCATACCTTTCATCAGGTAGAAGGTTTACTTATAGATCGGGATGTTTCAGTTGCTAATCTAATCCACAGCATGAAGACTTTGCTGCGGGAAATCTTCAAGCGGGACATGACCATCAGGCTGCGCCCCGGCTACTTCCCCTTTGTAGAGCCGGGCTTCGAACTGGACATCCGCTGCACCGTCTGCGAGGGGGCCGGCTGCCCCGTCTGCAAGCACAGCGGTTGGGTGGAGTTGCTGCCCTGCGGGCTGGTCCACCCGGCGGTCATCCGCCACGGCGGGCTGGACCCCGAGGTCTGGAAGGGCTGGGCCTTTGGCCTGGGCCTCTCCCGACTGGTCATGATGCGTTATGGAATCAACGACATCCGCCTGATTCTGGGTGGGGATCTGCGCTTCGCCTCGCAGCTCTCCCGGATCTGAATCTCGGCGTTAGCTGGAGGCCAAAAAAGTGAAACTGTCCTGGCACTGGTTGGGAATGCATGTGGATCTGGCGGGCTTGTCCCCCAAGGAACTGTCTGGCCGCTTCACCATGTCCGTGGCCGAATTGGACGGCGTGGAAGAGGTCGGCGCGGGGACCGAAAAGGTGGTGGTGGGCCGCATCGCGGAGAGCGTCCCCCATCCCCAGGCGGACAAACTGGCGGTCCTCAAGGTGGAGGTGGGCGAGGCAGCCCCCCGGACCTTGGTCAGCGGCGCCCCCAATGTGCGGGTGGGGATGCTGATCCCCGTGGCCCTGCCTGGGGCCCTGCTGCCCGCCGGCCCGGTGGAGGCCAGGGACTTTCGCGGGGTCTTCAGTGACGGCGTGGGCTGCAGCGAGCGGGACCTGGGCCTGAGCGACGACCACGAGGGTCTGCTGGAATTGCCCCCCGAGCTTCGCGCCGGCACCCCCTTGCAGGACCTCGTGCCCCTGCACGACTTCATCTGGGAGCTGGACAACAAGTCCATCACCCACCGGCCCGACCTTTGGAACCACCGGGGCATCGCCCGGGAGATCGCGGCGCTGGTGCAGCGGGACCTCAAGCCCCTGCCTTTGGCGGACCTCTCCTCCAGCGGGCCCGCCGTCCCCGTGAAGGTGGATGACCCCAGCGTCTGCCCCCGCTACTTCGCCGTGGGCTTCGGGGGCATCGCGCCCGGCAAGGCCCCCCTGTGGATGAGGACCCTGCTGTACCGCGTGGGCACCCGCCCCATCTCCAATGTGGTGGACCTCACCAACTTCGTCATGATGGATGTGGGCAATCCCCTGCACGCCTTTGACCGCCGTCGCATCCAGGGCGCCATACGGGTCCGCAACGCCAACCCCGGCGAGACCATGAAGACCCTGGACGGCCAGGACCGGGCCCTGCTGCCCAGCGACCTGCTCATCACCGACGACAACGGTGGCATTGCCCTGGCGGGCGTGATGGGCGGGGCGGACAGCGAGATCGCCTCCGACACCACCCAGATAATCCTTGAGTCCGCCTGCTTCCGGGCCGCCACCATCCGCAAGACCTCGGCGCGCCTGGGCCTGCGCTCGGACTCCTCAATGCGCTTCGAGAAGGCCCTGGACCAGACCCTCCCGGTCACCGCCGCCCGCAGGTTCGCGGTGCTGCTGGGGCAGATCTGCCCCGGCGCCCACCAGAACACCGCCTTTACCGATGTGGCCGCGCCCCTGCCGGCCCCCACGGTCATCGAGATCACCGGGGAGTTCGTCAACCGCAAGCTGGGCACCAACCTGACGGTCCAGCGCATGACCGAGATCCTCCAGGCCCTGGCCTTTGAACTCCAGGTGACCGGCGACTCCCTGCGGGTGACCGTGCCCGTATTTCGCGCCACCCGGGACATCTCCATCCCTGAGGACCTGGTGGAGGAGATTGGCCGCGTCGTGGGCTACGACAACATCACGCCCGTGCCGCCCCTGGCCGCCGTCGAGCCCCCGCCTCGCCCCGTCTGCCGGGTCCTGGAGCGCCAGCTTCGGCACCATCTCGCCCGGGACTGCGCCGCCCAGGAGGTGATGCTGTATTCGTTTGACTCGCTGACCTGGTGCAAGACCATCGGGCACGACACGGAGGGGGCCCTGCGCCTTCGCAACGCCATCAGCGCGGACCTCCCCACCATGCGCCGCAGCCTCATGCCCAACCTGCTGGCCGCCGGGCTTCGCAACCAGTCCAACTATGATGATCAACGCTTCTTCGAGACGGGCCGCGTCTTCTTTGCCGCCAAGCCCGGCGACGAGATCCCCCCCCAGGAACGCCACCTGGGCTTCCTGGCCCTGGAGAAGCGCGGCGACGCCCCCACGCTGTTCCGGCGGACCCGGGGCATTCTGGAGGGCCTGCTTGAGTCCCTCAAGCGCGGCGCCTTCACCCTGACCCCCGCAGCCCCCCTGGCCAACGAGCCCTGGACGGTGGAGGGCCGCCTCCTGGAAGTGAAGCACCAGTCCGGCCTGGTCCTGGGGCGCCTGGGGCAGGTGAACCCCTTCCTCATGGGAGAGGCCAAGCTGCGCGGCGTGGGCGTATTTTTCGAACTCAACACCGACCCCTTGCTGGAAATCCCTGAGACCCGGGGCCGCTGGAAGCCCATCGCCCGCTTCCCCCGGATCAGCTACGACCTGTCCTTCGTGCTGGCCCGGGCCGTGCCCTACGGGGCCGTGGCGGAGGCCGTGGCCGGGGCCGCCGGGGACTTCCTCGCCGAACTCGAACTGGTGGCCGTCTACGAGGGCAAGCCCATCCCCGAGGATCATCGCAGCCTGTCCTTCAGGCTGGTCTTTGGAGACGACAACCGGACCCTCCGGGACGACGAAGTGCGCCCCGCGGTGGATGCCGTGGTGGAGGCGGTCAAACAACGCTGCGGTGGCACCCTCAGGGATGCCTAGAAGGAGGACTCGGTGGCCAAGATCCTGATGGTTTCCAAGGCCGTAGAGGCCCCCTGGACGGACAGCGCCAAGAACCTGGTCAAGGATCTGGTTTGCCACGGGCGGCGGCACCACTACACGGTCATGGTGACCCGGGGGGCCAAGTACCCCTGTCCCCAGGCCACCCTTGAGTCCGTCTACGGCAGGCGCGGCTCCTACAGCCCCACCATCACCCAGAACCTCCGCGTGCTGGCCCGCCTGTTTCGGCCCGACGACCAGGATATCTACCATTTCTTCTTTGCCCCCAATCCCCTGTCCTCCCGGGCGGCCTGGCTGGTGCGGCGCCTCAAGCCCCGCAAGAAGCTGGTCCAGACCGTGTGCAGCGTGCCTGCCACCTTTGAGGGCATCAAGGACCTGATGTTTGCCCACCGGGTGGTGGCCCTGTCCCGCAGCACGCGGGATCAGTTGATCGCCCACGGGGTCGAGCATGTGGTCCACATTCCCCCCGCCGTGGACAACTCCCGCAGGGTCAGCGGCGAGGCCCGTCAGGCGGTCAGGCTGCGCCTGGGCCTGCCCCTGAACGCTCCGGTGGTGCTGTACGCCGGGGACTACCAGTTCAGCCGGGCAGCCGACACCTGCGCCAAGGCCCTGCCCCGGATTCTCGGGGGCTCCAATGTCCACTTCGTGTTCGCCTGCCGCATCAAGCAGGACATGTCCCGCGCGGAGGAGGCCCGCATCAAGGAGTGGGTGGCCGCCCAGCCCTTCCGGGACCGGGTCCACTTCTTCAACGAGCTGGACTGCATCGTGGAACTCATCGCCTCGGCGGACCTCCAGGTGCTGCCCGCGGGGTCGCTGTTTGCCAAGATGGATATCCCCCTGGTGCTGCTGGAATCCCTGCGCGAGGGCACGCCCCTCTTGGTCTCCAACAGCCCTCCCATGTCCGAACTCATCGAGGACGGCGCCGCCTCCCCCGTGGCCCCCGAAGACCCCGACGACCTGGCCATCCGGGTCCTGGAATTGCTGGGCTCGGAGGCTCGCTGCCGGGCCCTGTCCACCGCCGGGCTGCAACTTGTGAAGACCAAATACGACGCGGCCGTGGTTGCCGCCGCCTACGAAAAGCTCTATGACGAAGTCCTGGGCCTGACCCCAAGGGCCTGATTGAAAGGGTACCCATGAGCAAGAACACCGAGCAGTATTACAACGAGTTTTCCAAGTGGTACGAG
>CAZMEC010000157.1:0-7706 GCA_964565265.1 uncultured Myxococcales bacterium | reverse complement strand
CTGCTTACCCTGATCGCCGTTTTGGCCCTTCCGATGTTTGAGATTCCCCAGCAGAGCCCCGCCATGGCCATGGAAGTGGGCCCTGGCCTGTGGTTGGCCCTGACGGCTGCGCTGGTGGCTGCCCTGACGGCTGCCGGGTATTTCCTGCATAAGGCCCGGCTGTTTGCGGCCATCAATGTGGTGCTGGCTGGCTTCCTGGTGGGCCTGGGCATCTATCTGGGCATGAACGCCCCCTTCCTCTTCCAGGCCAGCCATCAGCTTCCCTTTGACACCGAGGCCACCCCAGCCAAGTTCATTGGGTTCATGACGGGCGCTGCGGGCCTCTACCTGCTGTGGATAGGCGTCCTCACCACCCTGGCCGGCAGCCTCATGGTCACCATCTCCCAGCCCCGCTACGGCAAGGACACCCGCTTCCTGCGCCTGGCCCTGCTGTGGCGCGACGGCATCATCAAGGAGATGGTCGTCGAGGATCCCCGCGACATCACCGTGGGCGAGAGCGTGAAGAACGACCTGGTCGTGTCTGGCACCCCCGAGACCCACACCCTCTTCAAGTTCGCCGGCGGCAAGGCCAGCAACTTCGTCCTCAAGATGGCCCAGGGCTTTGAAGGCCGCCTCCACCTGGAAGGCAAGACCAGCGCCGCCTCCGACTTTGTCGGCAAGGATGCCGCTGTGAAGGATGGCGACTGGGGCGTCCTGCGCTTTGGCGAGAACTCCCTGTTCTTCCAGATGATCAAGCCCGCCAACCTGGTCGGCAACAAGTTCTTCGGTGACTTCGATCCCAGCTACAGCTCCGCCATCCTCCTGTCCCTGGTGGTCCAGGCGGGCTTCCTCATCTATGTGGCCATCGCCCCCATGGATGTGAACTACGCCTCCCGCTCCAAGGATGCCTTCACCAAGCTGATCAAGATCGAAACCAGGCACATGGATGCCGAGAAGGAAAAGAAGAAGAAGGAAGAAGAAGAGCTCGAGCGCCTGAAGAAGGAAGAGGTCAAGAAGGAAGAGGAGAAGGTCCCCGAGGAAGTCCCCGAGGAGCAGCCCCCCATGCCTGACAAGCCCATCGAGAAGGCCGGCGATCCCTTGAAGAAGGACATCGACATCACGGACCTCAAGAACCGCAACCAGCTCAAGCCCCTCAAGGACGACCACAAGGGCCTGGACGCCAAGCGCGATCAGCTCTCCCTGGACAAGAAGCAGGGCATGGTGGCGGTCCTCAAGAACAAGAGCCGTAAGAAGTCCGCCCTCTCCAGCGTCCTTGGCAAGCAGAAGAATCTGGTGGCCAAGAACGCCGTGTGGGGCGAGGACGGTGACTTTGTAATGGAGAACGAAGGCCAGTCTGACCTGTCCTACGAGGGCGGCAGCCTCACCACCGGTGACTACGGCGGGGGCGGGCTGGGCGGCGCTGGCGGCTTTGGCGACGGCGGCGGCGGCGGCGGCTTCGGCGGCGGCGGCGCCTTCGGCATGGGCGGCATGGGTGGCGTAGGGGGCCTCGGGGGCATCGGCGGCGCCGACGCCAGCCGGGCTGGACGCATGGCCCTGGCAGGCCTCAAGGACAAGGGGCGCGCCCGCGCCTCCCGCGTGTCCATGGGCACCGGCGGCGTGTCTGGCTTCTGCAAGAAGCAGGATGTGTTGAAGACCGTGCAGCGCCGGGCAGCAGCCATCCGCTCCTGCTACGAAGTGGCCCTGCAGCTCAACCCCGACCTCAAGGGCAAGATCGTGGTCAAGTGGACCATCAACCTGGATGGCAAGGTCGAGGGCGTCCAGACCGTCTCCAACAACCTGAACAACAAGAAGGTTGAAGAGTGCATGGCCAAGGTCATCGGTCACATGCGCTTCAAGAAGCCCTCCGGCGGTATCTGCATCATCAAGTGGCCCTTCGTCTTCAGCTCCGCCTCCGGCGAGGAATAACCTTACTCACTGGTACTATCCTGGGCCTCGCAGGTGACCCTCAAGAGCTGCACCTTGCCCTGGCGGTCGGGCCGGCAGTAGGCCCGCTGTTGCCAGACCACACCCCCACCCCGCACCGTCAGCAGCGCGTCCGAGTGCCCCTCCAGGTGGCCGCATAGGGCCATCGTCTGGCCCAGCCCCAGGGCTTCCTCTTCCAGACACTGGCCAAGGGCCACCTCTGCTGAAGCCACCTGTCCCTCGCAGCTTTGGTCCAACAGCACCTGAAAGCCGCAGATGCCCGTAGGACAAAGCTGTCCCTCGCAGCCCGAGCAGGCGGCCTGACAGTCCGGCCCCCCGCTTGCCTCGCCGCAGCCAGACCCAAGCCCCAGGGCCAGCAGCACCAACCAAGTCCTTCGCCTCATCTTGCCTCCGCCGGGCCCCCAGGGGCCCTCATCTTCCCAAGAGGAAATACACCTCTGAAACGGCCCTGTCACCCCTTCCCTGGGCAGCCCCCAGGACCAGCCTGACCGGATCGGTGTAGCCAAGCTCCAGGCCCGCCTCCAGTTCCAGGGCCGCGCCCACGCCGCCCAGGGGCTCCTCCCCGTGGAGGCCCGAGACCCACACCGCGTTCAGCAGCGGCCGCAGCCACAGGTCCTTGAAGAACAGCGGCCAGGTGAACAGTCCGCGCCTCAGCCGCGCCAGGGCCAGCACCGCCTCCAACCGCCCAAGCTGGTACTGGGAGCCCACCAGGGACTGGCTCGCGAAGCCCCGCAGGGCGTTGGGCGAGAAGGTCCCGCCGTCCACCAGTTGGCGGATCAGGTCCTGGGCCTGGTAGCCCCCCAGGGCGAAGGCCTTGACGGACCCCGGCGCCATGGCCGCGCCCCCCCGCCAGAACAACCCGAGGCTATTCCCCGGGGGCAACAGGCGGGGATGAAGATCCAGGCTGCTCCTCAGCACCAGGGAGTCCCGCTGGGCGCCAAAGACCGGGGTGATGAGCCGCGTGGACACTGCCAGCCGCAGGCCCCGCTCGGGGGCTGGGGAGAAACGATAGGCCTCCCGGCCGTCCCTCACGAAGGTCAGGCCAAGGGCGCCCTCGAAGCCCTTCCCGGGCCTGGTGCCGGGCAGGACCAGGGGATCGCTGGGCAGGGCCGGCTGCAAGCGGGACAGCTCCCAGAGGGACAGGTCGTAGCCCATCACGAAGGCCAGGGTCCTCTCCTTGGCCCGGTTTCTTACCGTGAGGTCCGCCCCCAGGGTGCTGTGTTGGTAGCGAAAGGGGCTGGTCTGGCCCATCTCCCGGGCCTCCAGGGTCCGGCCGGAGTGGGCCAGGGAGAGGCCCAGGATGGGATGCACCCGCTCGGTCACCCAGCGCAGGCCCCCCTGGGCGCCCTCCTCGTCAGGCAGCCACAGGACATTCGCGGCCAGGCGCTCCAACTGGGCGGGGTCCTCGCCGCTAAGCTCCAGGCCCACCCAGTCCAGCCCCTGGGAGCCGGCGGAGACGCTGGGAAGCCAGCTTCGGGGCCGCAGGTGGACCAGGGGAAAGTAGGGCTTGGAAGGAGGCAGGGGGGCGAGGGGGGCGGCCTCCGTCCCCAGGTCAGGCTTCCCGGACTGCGCCTCCGTCCCCGGGCCCCTGGCCTCGCAGCTTGGCTGAAAAGGCAGGGCATACAGGCGATAGCCCCGGTCATGGTAGGAGGCATACACCAGGGTCTGCCCGTCCGGCGCAAGGCGAGGCTGGAAGGCGCCCCCGGGGACCAAGGTCAGGCGCTGGGGCTGGCACTGGCCCTCCAGATCCGCGTACCAGATCTGAAAACGCCCCCCCTGCTCCCCCGAATACAGCAGCCAGCGGCCATCCGGGGACAGCTCGGGCTGGGAGTTCCAGTCCCCCGGCAGGTCCAGCAGCTTCCACTCCTCCGTCCCCAGGTCCACCAGGGCCAGGCGCCGGCGCTGCTGGGCCGGCAACAGCAGGGACACCAGCACCTGCCCGGGCTGCTGGGGCAGGGCCAGGGTCTCACCCAGCACCGCCCCCGCAAGCTCCTGGGGCAGCCGGTGCACCCGCCCCACCCGGCCCTCCAGGGAGAGCTCCACCAGGAAGTGGCCCTCTCCCGGATTCCAGGAACTGCACAACAGCCGCGACTCTACCTCCAGCAGCGCCAACTCCCGGCAGCGCAGGCCCTCGCCCAGGCGCCGCAGGCCCTCTTGGGGACTCCACACGAAGGGCTCCAGCAGGTGCCTGTAGGGGCCCTCCCAATCCGCCCCCACGAAGAAGATCCGGCCGTCCGCCGCCGGGCAAAGATGCTCGCAGCCCCCCAGGCAGCGCAGGAGGGTCTTTGTCTGCCCGTCCCGCCAGCGCTGAAGCCGGGGCCGGTCGAAGCCGTCGGAGCGCACCAGCAGCAGGTCTCCATCTGACAGGACGCGGGCGAAGGGCAGGCCCTCCCCGGCCTCCAGCAGGAGGGTTCCCTCCCCGGGAGCCCCTGCCCTAAGCGCCTCCTCCTCCCTGACCAGGCGCCCCAGGTCCTTCAGCCAGGCCAGGTACAGCCGGGGCCAGCTATCCCCCAGGTGGCGCCGGGCCAGGATGGAGTGGGCATAGGGCACCAGCCGGCCGCCATACTCGGTGAGGAGCGCCGACCAGACCCCCGCCGGACGGTCCCGGGACAGCCAGGCCACGAAGTAGCCGCCGTACAGATACCAGGCCTCCGCCCCGGGGTAGTCCAGGGGGGCGCCGCTAAGCTCGGGGAGGGCAAAGGGGCGCCCCTCCAGCAGCGCCATGCGCAGCTTCATGCCAAAGGCCGGGTGCTGGAGCCGCCCCCGCCCCGCCAGGCTCTCCTGGTGGACCGCCAGCCCCTCCACCAGCCAGGGAGGCCAGGTCAGGTTGGGCAGGGCCACCCGCCCAAAGACGGCATTCGCCAGCGCCGAGGGGCCGCTGTGCCGCTCCAGGGTGAAGACATGGGTCAGCTCGTGGAGGACCAGGAGGTCCAGCCAATTCCCCAGGCCCGAGAGGTTGTCCTCCAGGCGGGGCGGCACGGCCCTGAGGATGACCCGGTTGTAGGGCACCACGAAGGTGAAGCCGTTGGGCAAGTCCGTGTCGTCCCCAAGGACCAGATCAATCCCCTGGGTAGGGGCAAAGCCAAGGCGCCGCTCCAGCAGGTCCCAGGCCCGATTGGCGCTGTCCAGGGTGGCCGCGGCGAGGGGCTCGGTGTCCTGGTTGTAGACCAGCCGAAACCGAGGGGTCTCCAGGACCCGCCAGACCAGAGCCGGGTCGGCCCCCCGCAGCACCCCGGGCCAACCCAGGAGGAGGGCCAGCAAGACCAGTCTGGAAGCGGCCCTCAAGGACTTGAAACCTCCCGCCAGCGGCAAACCCCAAAACCACGCCGGCGGACAAATAAGTTGTGCCGGTCGGCAAAGCTTGGCAGACTTGGGTCCAGCTTTCAAGGAGGCCTCTTCCCGTGGCGGATTCCCGCAATGATTCGAACAAGGTGGAAGACGAGCGCCGGCGCATGGACGAAGAGCTTGGCCTGATGGAGGCCCGGCTTGGGAGACTGCGGGTGCTCTACGACCAATACTTCATGGGCATCGAGAAGATCGAACCCAGGATGCTGCGCGGGGAACTGGACAAGGCCTTCATGCGCTCGGATATCCCCAGGGTCCGCAGCACCGTCCTCAAGTTCCGCTACCGGGGCCTGTTGCAGCGCTACACCTCCATGAAAAGCTATTGGGACCGCATCGTGCGCCTCCTCGAGGAGGGGCGGATCCGCCGGGGCGTGGCGGGCCGGGCTGAGACGGCCTTCGTGACGGACGCCAACGGCGAGGACTTGAAGGCCATGGAGGCGGCCCTGGACGCCCTGGCCAAGGTGGAGGAAGCCAACCACCGCACGGGGCCCCAGAACCGCAGCCCGGACTCGGGCGCCCGGGTCTTCCCCCCGGAGGATCTGGACGGCATCATGAACGCCCTGAAAGAAGCCAAGGCCCAGCTCAACCAGTCCAGCGACAGCCTCTCCCGGGAGACCCTGGCGGTGGGCATCGGCCGCATCGTGGAGCAATGCTCCGGGTCGGTGGCCATCAAGGTCGTCCAGAAGGGCGACCGGGTCACGCTGGTGGCGGTGAAGAAACGCCAGGAGCCGGAAAATGTCTAGGACCCTTCTGGGCAGAGGCAAGGGCTTCCTGGGGACCGTTCTGGTGCTGGGGGCAGCCCTTGAGCTTGTGGGTACCTTCGCCTGCCTGCACTTTGATCTGTTCGACGGGGGCCGGGATCTGCTGGACTCCCTGACCCTTTTTGGCCTCCTGGCCCTGTTCCTGGCAGCCTCCTCTCAACTCCTGGCCTCGGTCTTTGGCAGCGACCTGGACGAGGGCGCCTCGGCGGTGCTGCTGGCCTCCCTGTGGGCCTGGCTGCTGGGCCTGCTGGCGGTGGCCGGGGTAGTGCTGGCGGTCCTCACCGCCGTGGCCTTTCAGCTGGTCATTCCGTTTTGGGTTGTGGGGAAGCTGCTGCAGAGGCGGGGCTGATCAGTCGCCGATGTCCTTGAGGCCCAGGCCCCCGGGGTAGCCGTAGGACACATCATCATCGTAGCCATACACCACAATGTTGATCTTCTTGTCTGACCAGACCGTGTGGGAGCCGTCCGCCACCTTGGTGCGGTGCACCCCGTAGCCGGAGTTGCCGATGGGGGTGAAGAGGTTGGGGGCGATCTGGTTGCCGTCCAGCACCACCGTCTGCGCGTTCAGCGGGACGATGATGTTGATGTAGTCCAGCAGATAGGCGTCGGGCGTGAGGAAGACATAGCTCTCCATGAACTGCTCGGCGGGCACCGCCAGGATCATGGTGGGGTCCCCCGTGGGGGCGCAGTAGCCCTCGCTGCAGCTATGGCCGGAGGGGCACTCGTTGTTGGAATAGCAAGAGCCGCCCATGCACTGGCCGTAGAAGTAGTCACACTCGTAGTCCGGGGGGCAGTCGCTGCTGTCGTAGCAGGACTCCGTGTAGTTGTCCCCCAGGATCTCGTAGGAGGAGGCCAGGTACTGCACCACCATGATGGGCTTGGTGGGGTCCGCGGAGCTGACCTCAATGTCCCGGTCGGTGCGGAAGGTGTAGTGCTCGCCGGCGTTGAGGACGGGGACGGAGGCAATGGCCGGGAACACCGTCACGGCGGTGCCATCCTTGGCCGCCACCACCCGCACATAGTCCTTCTCCAGCATCCGGGGCCAGGTCTTGGTGACCACATACTTGACGCCCCAGGTGTTCACGGGGGCCATCTGCTGCTCCAGATGGTCGGCGCAGCAGCGGTCTCCGGTGGAGGCCGCCGTATGGCCGCCAAAGACCATCACGGGGCCCGTCGCCGTGATGTACGAGCCGGTCAGATCCTCGCCCGCGGTGGCGTTGGCCTCCACGGCGATGACCTGGACCTGTTCGATGGTCATGGTGTAGCTTTGGCCGGGGGCCAGGGCAGGGATGCCGCCCCCCGCGGCGGTGTTGGCGGTGACGGTGAAGGTGAGCTCTATGGGCACGGAACTGACGCCCACGATGACGAAGTAGGAGGCGTAGCCCTCGCCCTGATAGGAGGCCACATAGTACTCCTTGCCAACGGCCGGGGTGGGCAGCAGCACGGAGGCGTCGTTGCTGAAGACCTGCTCGTTGGAGAGGGGGTTGAACTGGTACACCGTGATGGGCAGGTTGGCCGAGACCTTGAAGGCCTTCATGGAGACCTCCGTGCCTTCGATCCCGTAAGTCGAAGGCAACAGGAACTTGCCCAGGGCCCCGGGGGCCACCTGCTGCTCCTGAATGGTGCCGTCGGGGATGGTCACCTTGACCGTGGCAGTGGCGGTGTCCGAGGTGTTGG